>JAITLW010000057.1 GCA_031277715.1 Sphingobacterium sp.
GTACTTTTGGAAAAAGCGCTCATGTGAATCCATAAAGCAGCAGGCACAACTGTCTATTGCCAAGGCTTTTTAATATAAGATAGAATACAATACCATCAAAAAGTGATTAATATGAAGTACAATTTTAAGCCCTCTATTTTATTAGCGGCCCTATTGGGACTAGGGGCATTCAATTTTTCGGCGTCTATACCAGACGAAGGAATGTTTCCCTTGAGTGAATTAAACAGAGCTGGACTAAAAAAAGCGGGGTTAAAAATCAGTGAAAAAGACATTTACAACCCGGGACAGGTAGGACTGGTGGATGCCTTGGTTCAGGTATCTGGTTGTTCAGGTTCTTTCATATCGCCCAACGGCCTGATTATCACAAATCACCACTGCGCATTCAGTGCAGTTCAACTAGCCTCAACACCACTACACAATTATTTGGAAAATGGCTTTGTGGCAAATTCCCAGGAGCAGGAAATAGAAGCTCGGGGACTTACCATCCGGATTACAGAATCTTATGATGATGTCTCCGCACAAATATTGAATGCTGTAGCGCAAGTCAATGATCCTATCGAGCGTATCAATATAATCAACAGAAAACGGGAAGAGATAGCGCGTCAGGCAGAGAAAGAAGATCCGTCAATCAAGGCAGAAGTCTCGGAAATGTTCATAGGAAAGAGTTATGTGCTTTTCCGCTACCGTACGATAGAGGATGTAAGGTTGGTTTATATCCCCCGTCAGGATATTGGAGAGTTTGGAGGGGAGACAGACAACTGGGTATGGCCTAGGCATACTGGAGATTTCTCGTTCTTAAGGGCATATGTCGCTCCAGACGGAAGTGCTGCTAAATATTCGAAAAAGAACGTTCCTTACAAACCTAAAAAACACCTGAAAGTAAATCCAAAAGGAGTTGAAGAGAATGATTTTGTCTTCATATTGGGCTATCCAGGAAGAACGTTCAGACACCGTCCTGCCCAGTACATCGCGTATCAACAGCAGTTTTTACTGCCGTATACGTCGGAACTCTATGATTTCCAAAATCAACAAATGTTGCTGGCTGGAAAAAATGACAAGGCTACAGAACTAGCGCTGGCAACAAGAATAAAACGCAATGCCAATGTAATGAAAAACTACAGGGGTAAACTAAAAGGCTTGCGCAATATCGACCTTATCCAAAGTAAGCAGCAAGAGGATCTGGCACTAGGCCAATTCATTGCCTCTAAACCGGAGTTAAGCAAGAAATATGCAACGCTGATGGCAGATATTGACCAGCACTATAAGCTGGTATTCAGTGACGCAGAAAGAGAGCTATGGTTCAACAACCTATATACAGGTATCCGTTCGCTCCAAATTGCGTCTTTGGTCAATGAATTCAAAAGCATTCTGGACAAACAGGGAGGCACGTCAAGTAAACAACAGTTTTTCGATCAAAATATAGCACGCTTTAAGCAGCAGCTAGATGGTATATACGAAAGCTATAATAAACAAGCTGACGAACGTATAGCAGGACACCTATTTGCTCAAGCTTACCTTTTCAAAGGTAAAAATCAAGTGCAAACTATAGCGAGCAAAAATTTTGCAAGCGAAGATAACGCGACAAAATATATACAAGATGCTATCGCCCAATCGAAAGTGAATGACAAAGCACTTTTATACAATGATGTTCTTAAAAGTGTAGGTAGCCTCACGGCCTACAACGATGAACTGCTCGCCTTCCAGCAAAAGGTTGAAAAGGAAATAGAGCCATTCCGCCAGGAGCAAAAGCGTCGTGAAGGAGTATTGAATAGGTTAATGGGCGATTATGTAGCTGTTAAAGAGCTGTATCAGTCTAAAAACTTTATTCCGGATGCGAACTCTACGTTACGTTTGACTTATGGAAATATAAAAGGCTATAGCCCAGCAGATGCAACGTATATGAAGCCATTCACCACGGTGAAAGGATTAATCGAAAAAGGCAATTCTGGCGATGCGGAATTCCAATATCCTGAAGCTATTAAGCAAGCCTGGTTAAGCAAAAATTTTGGTGCTTATAGTAAAGGGGATCTAAATGATGTCCCGGTCAATATTCTATATAATATGGACACTACGGGAGGAAACTCAGGCTCCCCTATCATGAATGCTTATGGCGAATTGATTGGGGTCAACTTTGACCGCTCTTATGACGCTACGATCAATGACTTTGCCTGGAATGAAAGCTACAGCAGATCGATAGGTGTAGACATCCGTTATGTGCTTTGGGTAGCTGACAAAATAGACAATGCCCAGTTTATACTAAAAGAAATGGGAATTTAATTAGCATAATGGGGAACTTGTTAAAATAGGTTCCCCATTATTCATCTAAAAAAATAAAAATGATAAGACTACTGAGCTCACTCCTCTTGCTGATAATATCCGCTGGTACAGCGTTTGGGCAAACCAAAATAACAGCATCGGAAGCGGCTAAAATATTTGAAAAGAATAAAAAAGTACAATTGCTGGATGTACGCACACAAAAGGAGTATACAGATAAGCATATCGCTAATTCCGTAAATCTAGACTGGAATCAAAAAACAGAGTTTGAAGAAGGTCTGCTGTCCAAATTCAACAAGAAATCTCCAGTATATGTGTACTGTCTATCAGGAGGCCGTAGTGCGCAGGCTGCCAAAAATTTAGTCGAGCGGGGATTTACGGTCTATGAAATTGAAGGTGGCATCCTGAAGTGGGAAGCTGCAAACCTTCCTTTAGAAAAAAGCCTCTCGCAGACACCTAAAGGACTTACATTAAAACAATTTAAAGCACTCACAAAAGACGATCAGATGGTACTCGTCGATTTTCATGCGAGCTGGTGCGGTCCCTGCAAAGAGATGGAGCCATTTATAAAACAAGTCGCTGAAAAATACAAAGGCAAGGTTAAGGTTGTAAAAATCGATGTGGACGAGAACGACACATTGACCAAGCAACTAGGTATAACGAGTATCCCTGTACTCTATTTGTACAAAGGTGGAAAAAGAATCTGGAAACACACCGGATTCGCGGATTTGGTGACCATAGAAAAACAACTTAATTAATATGCAAACAGTAACTCTCGTCCTCGGAGCGAGCTTTGGAATTTTAGCTATCACACTGGGCGCATTTGGCGCACATGCTTTTAAGAAAATAATCAGTACAGATAAATTAGCTTCGTTTGAAGTAGGTGTCCGTTATCAGATGTATAGTGCGCTGGCATTATTGCTCATCGGGTTTAGCTGTGATTTTACGCTGTACAGTCAGCGTCTAGCGGTTTATGGAATTGCAATTGGCACTATCTTATTTTCATTCAGTATTTATTTGCTGTCGTTTTCAGAATATTGGAAAGCGAATCTTCGTTTCTTAGGCCCCATCACTCCTTTGGGTGGTTTGCTAATGATTATCGGATGGGCATCTTTATTGGTTTCATTCCTGTAACACTATAAATACACGTGCGCAATAGTAAATTCGCTTCACTGGTAGGTCTTCCTTGGTATAGTTGGCTAAAAATATGCATTGGTACTGCCCTTTTTACGGGCCTTACTTCTGTGGTGTTTTTAAACGCCTTAAACTATGTTGGGAACCTACGTGAACAACAACAGTTTTTGCTACTCGGATTGCCACTAGCCGGCCTATTGATTGTGTTTTTATACCAACGCTATGGTGGCGCGGCAAGTAAGGGCAATAACCTCCTGTTTGAGGAGTATTATAATCCTAAAGGAAATATCCCTCTATTAATGGCTCCTTTGGTTATTGTAGCGACGCTATTGACACACCTCTTCGGTGGATCTGCAGGCCGTGAGGGGACCGCAGTCCAATATGGCGGGACTTATGCCGATTTTATCGCAAAGAAAATGGGGCTGAACAAAATCCAAACGAGGATAACGCTGCTATGCGGAATCGCAGCAGGTTTTGCTTCTCTCTTTGGTACTCCGCTCGCTGGTGTGGTCTTTTCGGTAGAGCTATTTCGTTTGGGTAAACTACGCTACAAGGCGATAATGCCGGCACTGCTTACCGCTTACCTGTCACACGGTGTCTGCCTGTTGCTTCAGGCACCGCACACCCACTACCCTTTTTTAGACTTCAAGCTATTCCAAATCCAGGATATTCATTGGGTAATACTCTTTGCTATACTCGCTGGTCTAGTAGCGCGTCTTTTCACCTATACAGGAGATATCCTGAGCTATCTATTCAAGAAAATAGGTAATCCGTACTGGCGTGTGGTGATAGGGTCTTTGGTTATACTGGCTATTATTGCTTATATAGGCAATACCAAATATATTGGACTTGGGATACCTACTATTTTGGAATCCTTTGAACAGCCTCAATCGGGCATAGATTTCTTAGCTAAGATCGTACTCACGTGCCTGACACTGAGTGTAGGATTCAAAGGAGGAGAAGTAACTCCCTTATTCTTTATCGGAGCAACATTTGCTAGCTTCCTTTCTATCTACATTCCGCTCCCCCTGTTGGTGATTACAGGACTTGGCTTTGTTTCTGTCTTTTCGGGTAGCACTAAGACCCCCTTTGCCTGCGCAATTATGGCTGCGGAACTGTTTGGAATCTATATTTTACCTTTTGCCTTGCTATCAACGCTTATAGCAGCATTCGTCTCGGGACAGAAGGGAATATATAGCAGTCAAAAAAACAGGAAAATAATCAAACGGGGCTAACCTACAGGAGTAATACTTTCCACGCCATCACTACCTCCTCCGTATCAAGATATTCTTTTGCTTTCAACTGTAAATGGGTATCCCTAGAACTCTCGTCTCCAATAAATGCATTGGTCAATTCTAATATCTCTGGTAGATGCCGGATAGCATCTACCTCATCTTCCGAAGGCAAACTCTCCATACGAGCTAGCTTCTCTTTATCTAAGGTCGTAAGCACAACCGAATCCCTTACAAAAGAAGGTAATTTACTAACGCTCATAATACTCTATTTTCAGTTGCTTAATCGATATTCAGCTTTTTGATTATTTCGTCCGCAAATTCACTCGTCTTCAACAATGTAGCTCCCTCCATCAGATTGAAAAAATCTACGGTGACCTTTTTTTCCTTTATGGTTTCACCTAAAGCATTTTTAATAGCATCGGCGGCTTCATTCCAGCCCATATACTCCAGCATCATTACACCGCTCAAAATAACGGATGAAGGATTCATGGTATCTGTATTGGCAAATCGGGGAGCTGTACCATGTGTAGCTTCAAAAATAGCATGCCCTGTCTTGTAATTAATATTCGCTCCAGGGGCAATACCGATCCCTCCAACCATTGCGGCCAGGGCATCGGAGATATAATCTCCATTCAGGTTCAATGTAGCGACAACAGAAAAATCTCTCGGTGCAAGTAATATCTGTTGTAAGAAATTATCAGCTATCATGTCTTTGATAATGATCTTGCCGGCACGTTGCGCTTCTTTTTGTTCTTCGTTGGCCGCATCCTGTCCCTTTTCAGCTTTAGTACGCTCCCACTGTCCCCACGTGTAGGTATGCGTGGCGAACTCCGTCTCGGCTACCTCAAATCCCCATTGCTTGAATGCTCCTTCTGTATATTTCATGATGTTGCCCTTGTGCACCAGCGCTACCGATGGTAAGTTGTGGGCTATGGCATATTCGATTGCGGCACGGACCAGCCTTTTGGAACCTTCCTCAGAGACTAGTTTTATCCCGACACCGGTCGTATCAGAAAAATCATATGCTACGCCCAATTCCTGCGATAAAAACGCCTGTAGCCGATGCGCATCGTCACTACCAGCAGCGAATTCAATTCCCGCATAAATATCTTCGGTATTCTCCCTAAAAACTACCATGTCAACGTATTCAGGGTGTTTCACCGGTGAAGGCACTCCTTCGTACCATACTGTAGGTCGTAGGCACACATACAGATCCAACTCTTTCCGTAGAGCCACATTCAATGAACGGATACCACCACCGATAGGAGTTGTCAGCGGTCCCTTTATCCCAACCAAGTACGTTTTAAAAATAGCTAAAGTCTCTTCTGGCAACCAGCTTCCTGTCAACTCAAATGCCTTCTCTCCAGCCAGTACCTCTTTCCACAGAATATGTCGCTTATCGCCATAACAGGCCTTAACAGCTTCATCAAATACACGGACCGAGGCCTTCCAAATATCGGGTCCAATTCCATCTCCAATAATAAAAGGAATAGTAGGCGCATCGGGCACCTGTAGCTGTCCTTTCGAATCCACGGTTATTTTTCCACTCATATCTATCAGTTTTGTTTTTCTTTATTGAACATATTTCCAATCTCGCGGCTTATCTTTCTGAAAATAGGCGCTGTCTGAATGTGCTCATATTCATCTATATGAGAATCAGCCTGACGGCTAGGGAATAGCAATATCAAGTTCTGGTTTTTATAATAACGTCCCACTCTCCGTGCCAAACCATCTAATGAATCGCGATAAGAGACTTCCCCATTCCGAGAAGACACAAACACGAGCAAGGAATCGACATTACTAAATGTCGCCAGACCGTAGATGTTGTCCCAATCTTCATAATTTGAAAAGTGGAGCGGTACACTGGATTTAAGTAGTTTCTGCACCTCTTCTGTGGCTCCTACTGTCCTGGAATTACAGATGAAGTTCACTGGAAGGGATAATTCTTGTGCTAATTTTAATATTTTTTCCATCCAATAAGTAAATCCAAATTCAGACTCTGCCAAAGGAGGAACAAATACGGTTATGGACTTGTGTGAGATTAATGGCTTCTCTAGCCTACACATGAATAAAGTCGTGTCTGTGGTATTTAGAATACTCTCGGTCTTTTCGCCCACGATCTTCTCTACAAATGAAACAGCACTAGGCCATCCCATGATAATACAGTCTGCAAAAACGTGTCTAGACATCCTGGAGATACCAGCAGCAATATTATAATCGATAGTCGTCACGAGCTCAACTTCTGTTTCCGAACCGGAAGCATATTTGGCCATACTATCCAGGTTTCTTCGAGCTTCTATCAAATTACGCTCGGCCCGTTCGTTGTCAGGGACGACACTCAAAATGCTTAATGGGTAATGAGACTTCTTAGATTTGATTAAAGTTGCAAAATCCAAAATTGGCTCCATGGTGCTAAGATTGGCAATGGGAATCATTATTTGCTCTTCCCCCTCTTCTACATGCTCCACATGTGCGTCATCCTGATGCCCCTCCATAACGACTTTCTTTGAAGCACTCTCCGTGACCATGGTCGCTACGATACAAGTAACCAGAATAAGTAGAATGGTGCCATTCAACACATTTTCATCAATAATATTATTACTGTACCCCACCATAATGACCGCTAGAGTGGCGGCGGCATGCGCATTGCTCAATCCAAAGATTAGGTTTCTTTGATTCTTCGAATATTTAAAAATCAACTGAGTAACGGTGGCTGCCAAGTATTTACCGGATATAGCGACAACGGTCAATGTACCTGCTACAATAAGTGCCATCGGCCCCTTTGTCAACACACTGACATCTACAATCATCCCCACAGAAATCAAAAAGAAAGGAATAAAAATAGCATTACCGATAAATTCAATCCGATTCATAAGTGCGGACGAGTGTGGAATCAACTTATTCAATGCTAGTCCAGCAACAAAGGCTCCTATGATAGGCTCCAACCCTGCCATCTCCGCCAAGAAAGCCGCAAAGAACACGACGGTAAGCACAAAAATATAGTGCCCTGTTTTTTCCGATTCGATTCTCTCGAAAAACCACTTCGCGATTTTAGGAATGATACCGAACATAATGAAAAGAAAAATGGCAAATGAAACGCCTAAAGTAACCCAGAACTCTTGGTTTATATTTCCTTGAGAAGCTCCCGTGATGACGGCTAAAATAATCAAAACTGCGGTATCTGTTAATATGGTACCACCGATGGTGATAGCAACAGCCTCGTGTTTTGAAATACCGTATCTATTGACAATAGGATAAGAAACCAATGTATGGGTGGCGAACATACTCGCAATCAATATACTAGGCAATACGTCATACCCCAACAGGTAATGACAGACAGGAAATCCTATAGCTATCGGAATCGCAAAAGTAAAAAAACCAAACAGCACGCTCTTGTGCTTGGTTTTTTTAAACTCATTCATATCCAACTCAAGGCCGGCAATAAACATGATATATAAAAGCCCGATAGTCGAAAAAAGATTCACTGCGGAGCTCTTCTCTAGCCAGTTAAGTCCATGAGGGCCAATAATGACCCCAGATAGAATCAAGCCTATAATACCAGGTACACGTATCGGCCTCAATAAGATGGGCGACAGGAGTATAATAAAAAGCACTAAAGAAAAGACAAGTACTGGGTTAGTTAGAGGGGCTTCAAATGCGTCAGCTAAATGTTCGAAAATCTTACTACTCATAAATCGACTATAGTTCGTTTAATTACAACACGCTGCAACTCTTACATTGCAAATCGTAGGTAAAGTACGAAAAAAAGTAGATTTTTGGAAAAATCAGGGTCTTTTAATGACTACTTGAACTGTATTGTTTTAATAGGAGAAATGCGCGAAATCAACATAGAAGGTATAAACAGTGTCAATAAGGCAATAAAAACAATACTCAAATTAAGGATGACCACTGTTACAAAATCTATAGACATTGGCACATATTCGATATAATAAATCATAGGGTCCAGCTTAAAGAATTTCGTCTCATTTTGGAGTACGTAAATAGATAAGGCAACGGCATTCCCAATCAACAGTCCATATCCGATCAAATACAATGAATTGAGTAGAAATATTTTTCGTATCTCTCGATTAATCATTCCCAAAGCCTTCAGCATCCCGATCAAAAACGTTCGCTCCAAGATGGTAATCAGTAGCGATGATATCATATTGATTACAGCTACAATAACCATTAGCACAAAAATAATATCATCATTCATATCCAGCATTTTCAACCAGTTGAAGATATCGGCCAAATGCTCGACGATATTCATGGATTTCATTTCTAAAGGCAAGACATCATCGACCTGCTCCGTGGTTGCTTCCAACTGCTCAAAATCCTTGATTCGAATTTCGTAGGCCCCAGCATCCCGCTCGCCTAAATTGTTAAGACGCCGAATTAAATCCAAAGAACCAATGACGTAGTTTTTATCCAATTCTTCGGAATTAGTACGGAATATGCCACGGACAACAAATTTACGTTTACGGGTTCTGTTGTCCTGCACAAAAGACATGATAAATCCATCGTTCAACTCTATCTTCAGCCGTTCGGCCAGATACGCTGATATCAATAATTGACTATCGCCATCCTCAGCGCGAAGATTTAAGGTATCTCCTTTTACCAGAGTTTTTGCTAGAAATGACTGATCGTAGGTAGACTCTACTCCTTTCAACAATACCCCTTCGACCTCGCCATTGACGTTCATAATGCCGACCTTGGTAGCAAAAGGCGAGATAGAAACGACATTGGGGAGATTCCGGATCTCATCGAGCTTAGCAGTAGAAAGAGAAATCGGCACGTTCTCCGCCTGACTTAGATCCTGCTTGGTAATAATTATATCGCTGAAAAAACCACGTTGCTTTGCTGTGATCTCATCCTTAAACCCTCTTAAAATCGCTACAGAAAGTAGAATCGCAATAATCGCCAGAGCCAAGGCTCCAATCGTGACGCGCACAATGAGCTTAGAAAAGGTACGCTGTCCCTTAAAGATTATTCGTCTGGCAATAAATAATGGAAAATTCAAGCTGAAATATAATTTTGTAACTTCGCAAAGTTAACAATTTTTGCAACTTGACAAACGAGACGTTTCGGCGTTTCTAAAATAAAAAACTATATATGCGTATAATCTTTATGGGCACGCCCGACTTTGCTGTAGCTTCTTTAAAAGCACTACTTGATGCAGGACAAAATGTGGTCGCAGTAGTCACTAGCCCTGACAAACCTGCAGGGCGTGGACAAAAGCTACATCAATCGGCCGTAAAGCTGTTTGCTTTGGAAAATAACCTTCCTGTATTACAGCCCGAAAAACTACGAGCTCCCGATTTCCTAGCCGCACTACAATCCTACCAGGCAGATCTACAGGTGGTAGTTGCTTTCCGTATGCTCCCTGAAGTCGTTTGGAATATGCCTCCGATGGGCACTATAAATGTCCATGCCTCTCTATTACCACAATACCGAGGTGCAGCTCCGATCAACCATGCTATTATCAATGGTGAAAAGGAAAGTGGTGTGACTACATTCCTGTTGCAACGGGAAATAGACACGGGTAACATACTGTTGAACGAGAAAGTAAAAATAGAGGACAACGATACAGCAGGAATACTGCATGACAAATTAATGCATGCGGGAGCGAGAACCCTGATCAAAACAATAGAAGGCCTAAAAAATGGTAGTATTACAGCTATTCCACAAGACGAGACAGACAGTAAATCCCTCAAACACGCACCAAAGATTTTTAAAGAAGATTGTGTTATCGATTGGAACAACTCTACAGAGCAGGTGTACAATAAAATTAGAGGCTTGAGTCCTTATCCGGCGGCATACACATTATTGGATGGCAAAGTTTTAAAAATTTACGAGGCCAATAAAGAGCAAAATTCATCAAAAAAAACAGCAGGAACTTTTCATACCGATGGTAAAAGTTTCCTAAAATTCAACACAACAGACGGTTGCATCAACTTAATATCCTTACAGATTCAAGGTAAAAAGCGGATGTCCGTTGAAGAATTCTTAAGAGGTTATCGTTTTGACTAGGAGCCCCTACTTAGTGTCTTCTTGATAAACTATAATATCCCCAGGTTGGCAGTCAAGCGCTCGACAAATGGCTGCCAACGTGCTTAAACGAATTGCCTTAGCTTTTTGATTTTTTAATATGGAAAGATTAGAAAGCGTTATACCAACGCGCTCACTGAGTTCATTTAAAGAAACCTTTCTTTTTGCCATAACTTCATCCAAACGTATTACTATACCCATAATCCTATGTTGTTTTAATTTTCTTTCTTATAAAACATTTTTCCAAAAAAAAGGTTTTAAACATAGAATATTATTTTAAACATGACAATATGTAACAGGATACAAATTTGGAACGATTTTTGATGTTAATTATCAGTTTTACTATCTTGCATAACTACCTCAAAATGAGTAAATAAATTACAATTTTGTTACACTCAGTAATCGTATTTTTTTGTATTTTTGCAACATTCCAGAAGAAAGGTATAAATTTTAATGAGACAGCTCAAAATTACACAATCGATCACGAATCGTGAATCTCAATCTCTTGACAAGTATTTACATGAAATTGGTAAAGTTGACTTGATTACTGCTGAAGAAGAAGTAATCTTAGCACAACGGATTCGCGAGGGGGATCAGGTGGCATTAGAAAAATTAACAAAAACCAACTTACGATTCGTCGTATCCGTAGCTAAACAGTATCAAAATCAAGGTCTTACTTTAGGAGACTTGATCAACGAAGGAAATCTAGGACTTATAAAAGCTGCTAAACGATTTGACGAAACTAAAGGTTTTAAATTCATTTCTTATGCAGTGTGGTGGATTCGTCAATCTATTTTGCAAGCTATCGCTGAACAATCACGTATCGTACGCCTTCCCCTTAACCAAGTGGGATCATTAAGCAAGATCAGCAAAGCTTTCTCAAAACTAGAACAAGAATACGAAAGAGAGCCTTCTCCAGAAGAATTAGCAGACATCTTAGAAACAACTGTAGACAAGGTATCCGATACATTAAGTAACTCAGGTAGACACGTGTCCATGGACGCTCCTTTTGTACAAGGAGAAGAAAACACACTACTCGATGTATTAGAAAACTCAGATCCCGATACAGATAGTTCATTAATAGATGAGTCATTGTCTGAAGAGATCAAAAGATCTTTATCAACTTTGACAGAACGCGAGCGCGAGATTATCGTGTTGTTCTTCGGTTTAGGATCCAATCACCCACTTTCACTTGAAGAAATCGGTGAAAAATTCAGCTTAACGAGAGAACGTGTACGTCAGATTAAAGACAAGGCACTACAGCGTTTACGCCACACCTCCCGTAGCAAAATTTTAAAATCTTATTTAGGTTAAAACAAAACAACCAATAAAGGAAAAGCGCAAGAGAATATCTTGCGCTTTATTTTTTTATATATTTTACTGACCGTAACTGGTCTTAACGGTAATATTAGCGGTCTTTAAACGGGAGCTTGTGTTAAACACACCACCATAAGAAAAATCTTCATTATCATTTTGTCCGGTGATCTGGAATATCCCTAAATCGGCTCTCAACAGAGTCCCCAAACTCGATCCAGATTCTTTTGCTATATTTTCAGCTCTTGCCTTTGCATTCTGTGAAGCTTCAGCGATCAACGAAAGTTTTAAGTCTTCTAGTTTAGAGTAATAATAATTAGGAGAATTTGAGCTAAGCTCTACACCTTGAGAAATCAATGTAGAAATCTCGCGTGATGCGTTGTCCACTTTATCTAAATCTTTGGACTCAACACTCAGAACCTGAGTCAAACTGTATCCAGAAAAAGTATTATAGCTGTTTCCGCGCTCGTCGGTATGGTAAGAAAAGTCTTTTGAGATATTAACAGCCTCAAACAAGATTTCATTTTCCTTGATACCGCGCTGCACCAAAAAACTCTTAACCATATCCCGGTCCCGCTTCAACTGCTCCGAGGCTTCACTGAGATCCATAGATTTACGACTATACGACGCGCTCCATTTAACAATATCAGACTCAAAGTCTTTCTTTGCGTTTCCTGTCACATTTATCGTATTGTTCACTTTAAACTTGTACTTGTAAGCACCAGCTAATAAAAAAGCAGAAACGACTAAAGCTAAAGCCGCTACAACACTGATTACAATTCCTGTTGATTTCATATATAAATAATTTGTTTTTAATCTGCCAAATGGAATATCCAAACTATAGTCATTCACTTTTTGTAGTTTCTGCTACATGAATATTTCATATATTATAATAATTAAATTCTATTTCCCACCTTCCCCTCTTCTTTTCACTCCCTATATATAATAATTTACGTGCCAAAAATGACATATCCCCCCTTGTATGTAATTTTTCTATTCGCTATTCGCGAATACGCCTCATTTTATCTAAGTTTGATCTAACTGAACAATCTTTTACTACATGAAGAAAACCATATCAACGTTTATTATTTGTAGCATAACACTACCAAGTCT
Organism: Sphingobacterium sp.; assembly: GCA_031277715.1. GTDB lineage: Bacteria > Bacteroidota > Bacteroidia > Sphingobacteriales > Sphingobacteriaceae > Sphingobacterium. The sequence goes on from JAITLW010000057.1 coordinate 13,119, forward strand.
TATTGCTCAAAAAAAACCGATAGACCATTCCAGCTATGATTTATGGAAAAACATCTCAAGTGTGGATGTGTCTAAATCTGGAAATTATATTTTCTATACCGTAACCCCACAAGAAGGTGATGGGTATCTCGAGTTGAAAGGCAAAAAAAACGAGCTATTGCAACGTTTCGAGCGAGGCACTTCGCCTAAAATGACAAAAAGAGAGGATTTTTTGATCACTTTGATTAAACCACCATTCAAAGACACCCGTGAGGCTAAAATCAAAAAGAAGAAAAGTGATGATTTTCCAAAAGACTCTTTAGCCATATTCAATATCAATAGTCGAGACCGTATGTCTCTTGGCGCCATCAAAAGCTACAAGCTAGCTTACTATCCGACAAATTTTGTTGCCTACACGCAAGACCTGAGCATCTCGCCAGCGAATGACAGCACTACGACAAAAACAGACTCGACGACCTCCAAGCCTACAAAGAAAAGTACTATAGCCAAAAAAGAAAGCGTACTGATACTTCAACAGCTGCAAACAAAAGATACGGTCCAATTCTGGAAAACAGACAGCTACTTCTTCAGCAACGATGAGAAATATCTTGTTTTCAGCAAAAAGACAGAAACTAAAGATAGCTCTAACGCTGATGGCCTCTATATATACGACCTTGCAAAAAAATCGTTGAAGAAGATCAGCAACGGAAGAGGCGTATATAAGAATATAACTTTTGACGACCAAAGTAACCGTCTGTCTTTTTTAGCCGACAAGAGTCCCGAAAAAGCTTTACAAAAAGATTTCAGACTTTACCTATATCATATAGGCCAAGATACAGCCCATGTGATTGTAGATAAAAATACCAAGGGAGTTCCGCCTGAATGGTATGTATCTGGCGATGGTCAACTCAGCTTTGATGAAAGCTCCAAAAGACTATTTTTGGGCCTAGCCCCTATTCCAGCAGTAAAAGACACGTCACTCGTGGATTTCGAAAACGCAAAGGTAGACATATGGCACTGGAAAGACGACTACCTCATGACACAGCAACTTGTCAATTTGAAAAAGGATTTGAGCAAGAGCTATGACGCGGTTTACAACCTTCAGAACAATCAATTAATTGCACTAACTGATGATACCTTTGATCGTACCGCCTACACAGATGCAGCTACGCAGGAGTGGATTCTAGCGACCTCATCTCTAGGAAACAGAATAGCTTATCAATGGCAAGCATTCCAATTGCAACAGATCTATGTCATATCGACACAGACTGGAGAACGGAAGTCTATAAAATCAGCATGGCAAGGACAGGCATTTCTATCTCCTGATGCAAATTACGTTGTATTATTCGACGAAACGGAAGGCAATTGGTACAGCCACCATATCGCGAGCGGAGCAGAACAGCGTCTGAACAAAGGCCTAAATGTAAAGTTTGCCGATGAGGAAAATGACATGCCTACAACAGCATCGGCTTATGGTATCGCAGCTTGGGCCGAAGATAACCGAGGTGTTTACATCAACGACCGATACGACGTTTGGTATTTTTCACTTGATGGAAAGACACAAAAATCGATTACAAATCAGTTCGGAAGAGCCAATGCTATTGTGTTTAGACCACTACTTATAAAAGATGGCACGCTTCGAAACCGAACTGCAAAAATAAAAGATAATACCACTCTGCTGCTGACTAGCTTTAATGAAAAGAGCAAAGAAAATGGAGTTTTCTCTGTATTACCTTCCAAAAAGCAAAATCCAACAGAAATCCTTCAGGATAAGTTTACTTTCAAGAATTTCAAGACAGATGAGAAAGGCGACATCTATGTCTATACCAAAGAGAATTACATCTCGAGTCCAGACCTCTATAGTACTACTGACTTTAAGGTAGAACAACGCCTCACGGATATTAACCCGCAACAAAGTGAATACAACTGGGGAACAGCTGAATTGGTAAAATGGACAACGCCAAACGGGTATCCTGCTGAAGGAATACTCTACAAGCCTGAAAACTTTGATCCAAACAAGAAATACCCAATAATTGCCTATTTCTACGAAACACTATCACAGGGGTTATACAGCTATCAAGCACCAGCTCCAACCCCGTCGAGGCTTAATATTCCATATTTCGTAAGTAATGAGTACCTTGTATTTGCACCGGATATCCGCTACCAAACGGGACATCCCGGAAAATCCGCAGAAGAGTACATAAACTCCGGCATGCGTCATCTCGCAAAGAACAACTGGGTCGACTCTACCAAAATGGCTATTCAAGGTCAAAGCTGGGGAGGGTACCAAGTCGCTCATCTTATCACAAGGACCAATATGTACGCTGCGGCCTGGACAGGAGCACCTGTGGTCAATATGACTTCGGCCTATGGTGGTATCCGTTGGGGCACGGGTATGTCGAGACAGTTTCAATATGAAAAAACCCAAAGTCGCCTAGGTACTACTTTGTGGGAAGATAGAGAACGCTATATCGAAAACTCGCCACTCTTTTTTATGGATAAGGTAAATACTCCTGTAGCCATTATGCACAATGACAACGACGGCGCAGTGCCATGGTATCAGGGGATTGAAATGTTTACTGCTCTTCGGAGATTAGGCAAGCCTGCATGGTTACTCAACTACAATGGGGATGACCACAATTTAATACAACGCCAGAACAGAAAAGACATACAAATTAGACAAAGTCAGTTCTTCGACCACTTCTTAAAAGGAAAACCGGCAGCAGAATGGATAAAATCAGGAGTACCTGCAACTAAAAAAGGAATAAACTGGGGATTTGACACAGAATAACAACAACAAACCCAAACAAACAACACAAAAAGCTCTAGAAAACAAAAATTCTAGAGCTTTTTTCATTTATTTTTAAAAAAAATGAAAAAAAATAAAATTATCATCGTATTTTTGAACAACAAAAGACAATAAAAGCACAAAAACACAACCAACTCCACAACAAAATGTCAAACATCAGATTCGAATCCGTAAATGCAGCATCCTCTAGGCATGCATTACCCGAAGAAAAGGTAGTAACCAAAAGAGCAACGACTATTTTTGGTAAAAATGTTTTCACCAGTGCAAAAATGAAAGATTTCTTACCTAAGAATACTTTCAAGGAACTAACAAAAGCAATTGAAGAAAGTGGGCCTATATCCCGAGAGATTGCCGAATTCATTGCACAAGCGATGAAAACCTGGGCACTCCAAAATGGCGTATCTCACTATACTCACTGGTTCCAACCGCTAACAGGTAGTACTGCTGAAAAACATGATGCTTTTTTTGAGCCTGATGAAAATGGTGACGCAATCGAAAAATTCACAGCTGATGCTCTTGTACAACAGGAGCCTGATGCCTCTTCTTTTCCAAATGGAGGTATCCGTAACACATTCGAAGCTCGTGGATACACTGCTTGGGACCCTTCCTCTCCTGCCTTTATCTATGAATCGGCTGCGGGAAAGACATTATGTATACCAACAGTTTTTGTTTCCTACACCGGTGAGTCTTTAGATTACAAAGCTCCTTTATTAAAAGCGGTAAATGCGATCGATAAAGCGGCTATTGATGTAGCACAATATTTCGACAAAGCAGTTACGAAAGTAAATACATCACTTGGTATTGAGCAAGAGTATTTCTTGGTTGATCTATCACTATACAATGCCCGTCCGGATTTACAACTGACAGGACGTACACTTTTTGGTCACATGTCAGCCAAAGGACAACAACTTGAAGATCATTACTTTGGAGCTATCCCTGAGCGTGTTCTAGCATTTATGGTTGACTTAGAAAACGAAGCTCTTAAACTCGGAATTCCACTAAAAACACGTCACAATGAAGTTGCTCCTTCGCAGTTCGAATGTGCTCCAATGTTTGAGGAAATCAACCTTGCTATAGACCACAATCAATTGCTTATGAATGTGATGGAGCAGGTCGCGATACGTCACAATTTCAAAGTGTTGCTACATGAAAAACCCTACTCTGGTGTCAATGGATCAGGAAAACATAATAACTGGTCACTGATTACAAATACAGGAGTCAATCTACTATCCCCTGGTAAAACACCGAAGAACAACCTGATGTTCTTGACGTTTTTTGTAAACACGATCAAAGCAGTACACGAATACGCAGACTTATTACGTGCTTCTATTGCAAGTCACAGTAATGATCACCGTCTAGGAGCAAATGAAGCCCCGCCTGCTATTATATCTATTTTCTTAGGCTCACAACTTGACGAGCTATTGGATGAGATCGAATCAGCTCGCGTAGCGAAAAAAGTAAAATCTGAAGCGAACCTTTGGCACGGAATTCCGAAAATTCCAGAACTTAAATTGGACAACACGGATCGTAACAGAACCTCTCCTTTTGCTTTCACAGGTAATAAATTCGAATTTCGCGCGGTAGGTTCTTCAGCCAACTCTGCATTACCAATGACGGTACTCAATGCAATAGTTGCTGCGCAGTTGATCGAATTCAAAGCGGAAGTAGACAAACAAATCAAGAAAGGAACGAAAAAAGACTTAGCTATCTTAAATGTATTGCGGAAATATATTAAAGATTCTAGAGCAATTCGTTTTGAAGGTAATGGATACAGCGATGAATGGGCCCAAGAAGCAGAATTGAGAGGTTTATCCAATATCAAATCGACACCAAAATCTTTGGATATCTATGTCAAGGAAGAGACCGTTGCTCTTTTTGAGAGACTAGGCATTTACTCTAAACGAGAGTCCGAGGCTAGGCACGAAATCCTATTGGAAAAATTCTACAAAAAGCTACAAATTGAAGCCGGTGTCATCGGCGAAATGGTAAAGAGTCAAATTGCTCCTGCCTGCTTTATCTATCAGAATGAATTGATTAAGAATGTAACTGGGCTAAAAGAACTTGGACTAGCCAAAGAAGCTTATTCTTCGCAACTGAATCTGGTTGAGCGTATTTCGAAACATGCGAATACGATCTTGGAGAAATCGGAAGAAATGCGTCAAGCGCGTAAAAAAGCTAACACTTTTGAAGATGTACGCGAAAAAGCAATAGCATACGACGAAATCGTCAAACCTTATTTTGATGAGATTCGCTACCATGTCAACAAACTGGAGAAGATAGTCGATGACTCGAAATGGCCACTACCGAAGCTACGTGAACTTCTGTTTATCCACTAGTAACTAACCCTACATCATATTGAATTCAAAGGCGTCTTTATTTTGAGACGCCTTTTTTTATCGCTACGCTACTAACTTTAGCGTCCCCTCTCCTAGTTGCGACCAGTATATTTGGTGTAGACAGCTACTAGGCCGTAATTCGTGCGTATATAGTATTTACAATAGGAATATTTCATATAAAGATGGTTTATTTGAGATTTATTGTTATTTTTCCTCAATATATAGTACACACAAATGAAAACGATAGGTATAATTCCCGCACGATACGATTCTTCAAGATTTCCAGGCAAACCTTTGGTAGATATTGGAGGACTTAGTATGATACAACGTGTATACAATCAGGCCAAACACGCATCGTCCCTAAGTGAAGTCATTGTTGCTACAGATGACCAACGAATATATGACCATATCAAGAGTTTTGGTGGAAATGTTGCGATGACAAAGCCAGAGCATCAATCTGGAACCGACCGCTGTGCCGAAGTGATCGAGAATATTCAAGGATTTGATGTCGTTATTAATATACAAGGAGACGAACCTTTTATCGACCCGCAACAAATCGACTTATTAACAACCTGCTTTGAACAGCCACAGACCCAAATTGCAACCTTGGTTCGCAAAGTCGAAAACGCTGAAGAATTATTCAATGAAAACAAACCGAAGGTCGTATTGAGTAAAAATGGAGAAGCCATTTATTTTTCAAGACAGACAGTACCTTTTTTAAGAGGAGCGAAAAAGGAAGACTGGTTAAAACTTCGTCCTTATTACAATCATATTGGTATCTACGGCTATCGGGTGGATGTACTAAAGGAAATTGCCAATCTACCGTATTCTGATCTGGAAGCAATGGAAGCGCTGGAACAACTACGTTGGCTGGATAATGGATTCCGGATTAATACTGCGATATCCAATCACACGAATGACGCAATAGATACTCCAGAGGATTTACAGCAAATTATTCAAAAGTATTTCAAGAGTTGAGGCTAAAAAATATTAGCCTCAAACCTATCGATGTTGTTCATATCGTAATTGAACTCCTATGCCATCCAACTCGGCGGTTTGCAAGCGCTCCATTTCTTTGTAAGCCTGAATCAATTGATTGAATTGCGCAGTGGTACGTGCCCCAACCAAAGCACTACAGACAGCAGTATTGCGTAAGACATAAGCTAGCGCAATGGCACTAGATGAAACCCCATACGCACGGGCGCTAGATTCAACTTTTCTCTGGATAGCTTGCACAGCCTCGATATCTAATCCCACATATGCCGTTGCAGGTTTATTGATTAAAAGCCCCTGTGCTAATACTCCCCTAGCAATAACACCTACCTCCTGGGATTTAAGAAAATCTAAATACTCTTCAGGACGCGTATCCAATAGACTATATTGCATCATGTTGGACGATATCTTAGCCGCTTTGGCATAGTATGCAAACACATTGGGCCTGATTGAAGAGAGTCCATAGGCCCGAATCTTACCAGACTCTTTCAATCGCTCAAAGGTATCGATTACCTCATCGAAATTATCAGCAATCGTACCTCCATGCAGTTGATACAGGTCTAGATAGTCTGTCTGTAGTCTCTTCAATGAAGCATCTACAGCCTGATTGATATAACCTCTTGAGACATCCCAGCCCCATCCATCACCTGTCTTGTTCCAGACATTTCCCACCTTTGTCGCCAATATAATTTCTTTTCGAAATGCCTTTATGCCCTTGCCCAATAGGACTTCGCTCTCACCCCTTGCATACAAATCTGCTGTATCAAAATAACAGACTCCTTCGGCATAGGCTGTTCTTATTAATTCCAAATCAGCTTCTTCATCCTTGCCGGAGAGCGACATAGCTCCAAAACCAAGAGCCGAAACCGTAAACCCCGATTTACCGAGATTATTAAGCTGCATCCTTTGTTTTTATTTCTAAAAGCTCTACTTCAAAGATGAGCGGACTGAACGGAGGAATACCTCCCGTGCCACGCTCTCCGTAAGCTAAATTATAAGGAATGAAAAACCGGTATTTACTACCAACTTTCATCAAAGGGATACCTATTTGCCACCCCTTGATTACTCCTGTCAGGCGGAGACTCAACGCTTCATTTCGGTCATAGGAACTGTCAAACTTTTCGCCATTAGGCAGGGTTCCTAAATAATGGACTAGGACTTCGTCAGAGATAGTTGGGTGCGCTCCTTCTCCTTCTACCAACACCTCATACTGAACCCCTTCTTCGGTCACCTTAACATTTGGCTTTAGTTTGTTTTTCGCAAGAAACTCCTCTCCTGGTTTACGAAGTGCTGCATTCTTCTGTTCCATCATTTTACGTACAGATGCTTGGATTATCTCTGCGCTTTTATCCTCTGTAAGTAAAACATCTGTTCCTTTATAATAAGCAGAGATGCCTGCCGAAAGTGTTTTTAAATCTAAATCGAAGCCATTCCCTTTTAAAGATCTGGCGATATCTGTACCTAAAGCATAAGACAACGAATCTTTCTCTGTTTTCAAAACCAACGTGTTTGTAGCTGGAGTACTCTTTGAAACGGCCTTTCCTGTAGATCTAGCATTGCTTTGTGTTCTGACAGGTTGTTTTTTTGTTTTTGTTTGCGCATTCGCAATACACAAAGAAGCTCCACTGACCATAGCGAGAGCACATATTACTTTAAATTTCATTTATGGTTATTTACAATCGTTTCTATAATAGACATGGTATGATTTGGATAATCGACAGCTATAGGATTATTATCATTCAACCAAAGCTCTATATCATATTCATACTTTTTTTTCAAACTTTTGATCACGGGAACCCCCATTCTCTCTAAAGCTGCGGCATTCAAATGCTGTTCGTACTGATTTTTCATTGGAATCACGAGAATTTTCTTCCCTAGATATAGTGCTTCCGCAGGTGTCTCAAATCCAGCACCGCATAAAACTCCCTCTGATGATGCCATACTTTTTACAAATGCATCACTATTTATCGGATTAATACTTACATTTTTATAACGCAATGATTTTGAATTATGCTTGGAGAAAACCTCCCACTTTGCTCCTTCAAATTTGGTCAGGTGCTTTAAAAGATGAGCGTCGTCATAGGAAGGCAAATAAACGGTATAGTGTCCGTCATTTGTGGGTTCTAAACTACGAATAGATTCGCGGATTACAGGTGTATAGATAGATTTGTGATACGATTGAAAATGAAATCCGTACGCATCAGATACAGGCGCATAATTTTTCATTATAAATTTACCCATCATATCGCCCTCTTCTGGCTTAGGACTATCGGAATGCAATGCACCGATCTGATGGCTCAATCCTATGCATCGTATATCTTTAGTGTGACAAGCCCAAGCAGTAATCGGTTCAAAATCATTAATAACGAGATCATATTTCTCTACAGGAACCGAGTTGATTTCTTGGATAAACTTTCGTATTGTAGAACTCATAAAAGTTCTCCATAGATCGACACCTCCGCTCTTACCAAAAATAAAACTAAGTCCATGCAGTCGGTATTTAATCTCGAAAGGTAAGGGGATATCAGCTTGAATACCGCTAATCAATACGTCCACTTCACCAAATTGCTGTAAACAAGGGATAACATCCATTGCTCGACAAAGATGACCGTTTCCGGTTCCTTGTATGGCGTATAATATTTTCATCGTTTATCTATAGTAAATCGAAAATACTGTTTTTTTTTCATTTGACCTGCTTTCAATTATTAAATTATAGTTAACTCATTTGTTTTATTATCTTTAAGCTTATAACCAATGTATTATGAAACGGAAAGCTCTTTTAATTTCATCCTTAGCATTGTCTATTATTACCCTGTCTTCCTGGGGTTTCTATGCCCATAAAAAAATTAATGAAACTGCGGTCTTCCTACTACCGACGGAAATCGCCGCCTTTTTTAAG
>JAITLW010000077.1 GCA_031277715.1 Sphingobacterium sp.
CTGACCAGCAGCAGCTCTTTTTCAAGCTGTACATCTTCAACGTTCACCGATAGGCCCTCCTGTTTGCGCAGGCCACAGCCGTAGTACAGCGCCAGCATTGCCCGGTCACGGTAGCCCAAAGGATCATCCGTCGTATGCTCATAGAGTTCGGCAATTTCGATCGGCAGCAGGATATCCCTGACATTGCTGCTCCTACCCGTCATTTTGATGTTTATGGCAAAGCTCTCGTGGCCGCTCTCGCCAAGGTAACGCGCAAACCGCCGGATCGCCTGCAGCTGTTTGCGGATGTAGTTTTTTGATATCGAGCCGCCCCTTAACCTGTTAGGCCTTTGCTCAAGGTAGCTGTAATAATTTTGAAGATGGGTATCGCTGATGTTTGCAGGATCGGTAATATTGTTGTCCTGTATGTAGCTCAGGAACTCCGCTATCATTTTGGGCATATCCTTCTGGCTGGTCTTCTCATAGTTCAATATCCGCTGCCATTCATTAAAGCCTGTTATCAGTCTTTTATACAGCGGATTCAGCGATTTATAAAAGTCCGTTACCCTGCGTTTTTCACCTGCCATGGGTTACCCTTTCTTTCCCACTGTCTTTCTGCACTTTATGTAACCCAACCGCCCCTTGGGTTACTGATGGGCTACGGGGTACTGAACCGATCTGCTGCATGATGTCCCCGATCAGTTTTTTCGTGTCATCGGCAAGGGTTTCCATGTCCTGCCAGACCTGAACACGGTATTCAAAGCCTTTATAGCGGTTACCTTTGACGATACGGATATGGCCGGTGCGGTCAAGCTCATAGAGGTAGCGCCCAAGGCTGCTCGGACTAATGCGCAGTGCCGAGCGGATATCACGGCTGTGGAAGCTGTCCGTATCAAGTTCCTTCAGGTAGGTTTTCAGTTTTTCAAAGAAGCCACGGCAGGCATCTGATAGTTCGTCGCTCTTTTTCAGCAGTGTGGTTTCCAGTAACATAAAGGCCATTTCTACGTCCTCCGGTGTACTCTCGATATATTGTTCGCCCGTTGATTCATCCGTTTTCAGTTGCCGCTGGTACTGATGGTAGTAGGTAACCGTTTCGGTGAACAGGAGAAGTAAAAGCATCGTCCTTCTCGGCTTGAACACCGATTCCGGCAATTGCAGGTAGGTGGCGTAGGGATTGCGTACGCTGATCGACCGGAGCAGCCGCTGTACGTTTTTTATCGTATGCTTGATTTTTTGCTGTGCAGCCTCATCAACAAGCCCTGCGCTCAGCAGGCGCTGGTATTCCATGATTTTACCATCCTGCTCGCTGCTGCCATCCATGTAGAGCAATATACAGCGGTTGGCATTGTCCTCATACAATTTCTCACGCGTCGTGCAGCCGCTCACGCACACAGGGCCCTCCACATTCAGCGTCACCGTTTTTAGGTTCCCCTTGTTGTCTTTCAGCGTCACCGTTTTGGATATGCGCCGCTTGCTCTGTAGCTCTCTTAATGGATACAGCACCGATTCCGCGCCGTCAAGGTCTTCGATCAGTAGCAGTTTGTGCTTGAGTTCCTCTCGTCCAAAGTAATAGAAGGCATTGCTCGACAAAGTTGTTATTTCCAGTTTGTCCTCCTCCGGCATCAGTTCGCTAACCTTTTCCTGCAGCCACGTCTTGCCCGTGCCGCTCGCACCAAGGCACATCAGGTGCAGCGGCACATGACGTTTTCGGCTCGTATAGGTCAGGTAGGCGATCAGGGCATTCGTTGCTTCACCGATAACGCCGCTCTGTGCGATGGCTTCTTTGGTACGTTCTATAAGTCTGGGGGATTTCAGGAACTTCAGTGCTTCTTTGCGCTCGCTTTCGCTAAGCTCTTTCTTTTCGGCCTGTTTGGGCTTCATTTCCTCCAGCCGCTCACTACGGTAGTTCTCAAGCGCTGTGGTCAGGTTTGCGATCAATGCCGTAACCTCTGATTCCGTCCTGTCCAATATCTCTGCCGCACGTTCCACCAATTGGCCACACTGGATGCCGTTGTACAGATCAAGGTTATGCCGGTAGGTTTTCTCCGTTTTGCCTGTCAGGGTGATCTTGAGCGTCACGCGCAGGCGGTCAAGCCCTGTCAGCTTGATACCGCCCAGCACCGTGACATGAAGGCCGGATTCAGTGTACAGCAGCAGCTCGGGATTCTCCGTGATCAGCTTACCCATTGCCCCTTGTGATGATGAGCCTATCCCTGCTGACCGTGATATCCACCTTCTGGCCTCCGGTAAAGCCCATTTCTTCCAACCATACACCCGATAGCCGGAGCTCGGGAACGACCCTGCCGTCCCCATGACGATAACCGCTTTTGCGGTAACGTTTCTGCAATGTGGCTTGTCTTGTCTGTGATGCCATAATATTTTTTTATTTTATTTTTTAAGACCTATATATCACAAGTCTAAAAGATATATCACAAACAAGCAAGACTTATTTTATTTTGATAGGATATTTATATCATTTATTTTTGCATTAACGCCGAGGATATGGCATTTTAATGACTGATAGGTATGACTCTTGGACAAAGACTGATAACATTGAGAAAGGCTAAGAAGCTCTCGCAGGGCGATCTGGGCAAGAAAGTGGGAACTTCCGGTGATATTATCGGCCGGTACGAAAGGGACGAAGTTATCCCCTCTGTGGAAGTGGCCTCTAAACTGGCAGATGTACTTGATGTGTCGCTGGACTATCTTTCAGGAAAGACCGATACGCTGCTAGACTCGGCCACGCTCGGCAGGATCATGGAGATATCCGTGATGCCCGAAAGCGACCAGAAACAGGTATTTCTTGTGCTTGATGCACTTATAAGAGACTACAAGGCTAGAAAAGCTTATGCGCAATAACAAGAAAAGTTGGTCAATTTTATCTGACCAACTTTTCTAAGAGTCAATTTTCAATTAAGTGATCTCCGCCTAAACCTTTTATATATACTTTTTCCGCATAGCCATTAGCTTTAAAATTTCTTAAATACACATCGTTATCGCGATGTGTATCAAAATATGTGCAGACGTTATCAAATGTCACTCCTTTCTTTGGAATAATAATTGACATAGAATAGTAATATTTCCAAAATTTAAAGATCAAATTCCCTCCACCAAATTGAAATTCCCATTTAAAAAGATAGGTAAACCGAACCTCATCAATATATATAACAATATAAAGGTTCTCCTCGTTAAAAATACTCAGTAATTCTCTTTCTATCTCTTTCAGGTCTTTATCTTCTGTAAGATCCTCCAACCTATGAAAGAAAAAAAACAACTGTTGACCATATTCAAACTCTCTATCCCAAAAGTTCTTAAAATCAATAATATCATTCGAATTATCTAAGTCAATCCCGTCATAAACTATAACATTACTAACAATATTAGGTTTCAATTTCATATTTATCGTTTAATCGGTTGACCAAATTTGAAGGGATTCAGACTCCTATGAGGACTGTTACTTAAACCTCTAAAATTTGTGTGAAAATGTAAAATGTTTGAGGGGCTAGATCCAAAGTTATGGTAATCTAATCTGAACTTCTTACCTGAGAATGATTTGTAGCTAAAGATTGTCCCACCATTCGTATTTGCATGCATATACATCATCTCAAAATTTCCTAATTGATAGCCATAACCTCCATTAGCCTTAAAGCTTAGAAAATTAGTTGCACTACCTGTCGCTGCACGTCCATAAGCACCTAAAGGAGCGTATGTAACACCGCCTTCAACTATTGAAGACAAGGCCGCTCCATCAGCATACCCTTTCTCTTCCGGAGATGAGTTAATATAGTTTTTTACATTGTTATAGAAATCAACATACGTAGGTCCATATGTCAAACTTCCCAAATTATAAATAAAACTTGAAGATGCCCCTCCTAAATCTTCCAATAGTGCACCTGGACCCTCACCTAACCAACGAGTCCAAGTCTGACCAGCCCTACCAAACGGATCAAAGCTATTAGTTCCATTAAGAAATCCACTCCAATATCCGCCCTTTTTCTGTTTAGGAGGATCATCCTGATCTCCTCCTCCTTGCTCTTGTATAGTCTGTCTCCCATCAGAGAAACTTCCATCTCCCTGATTTGTCCAAGTAGACCCATTCTGAGATTTATTCCAAAGATCATCAATAAAAGATTGAGACAACATACCATCAGGATCGATGAAACGAAGCGGGTTATTATTTCCATATACATAGGGAGAAAGTCTCCTAATCTTCTCCGCCAGCGGATCCACCACATTCCACCTGCCGATTTCAGCATCGTAGAACCTCGCCCCGTAATCCAGCTGCCCTTCTAGTACATAAGAACTTCCCAAGGTATGCGTCCCGCCATTTAGGTCAGTCTGCATTTCCTTGCCATTATAAAGATACTTATTATTGATACTAGTTGCAATAGATTTCGTCTTACCGAATGGATAGTAATCTTGCTTCTGCATCACTGTGGCAACAGGTGCTGTCGCCGTACCATCCTTCTTCAGTACAACACGCACATTTCCCAGGTGATCTGTTAGATTGTAATAATAACTATAATTTCCTGAACTATTCAACAGGAAGCCATCTTCTGTTGCAATACGTTCGATCAATGGATTTGCTCCATTAGCTTTGCTGTATTCAATACCACCGATATAGTCCTGCTCGGTAGTGATACCGCCAACAGTAGACTTGCGGTTGAGCTTAGCACCCGATGCATCGTAGGTGTAGGCAATGCTCTTACCTGTACCGGTCACTGTTTTGGGCAGGTTCAGGTAATTGTAGCTCAGGGCCATCCCTGTACGGTCCTTCGTCGCATTCCCGTTTAGGTCATACGTGAATGATCCTGTTACCCCACCCGTAAGACTGGCCAACCTGTTACTCTTGTTTGTATTGTTGTAACCATACGTGATTGCAGTACCATTGTCACGGACAAGGCTTCTGATATTGCCCATATCGTCGTAAGTCAACGCCTCACTCATCGCCGTTCCGGTACTCACACCGCTCTTCAACCTGTTCAGCGCATCGTAAGCGTAGGTAAATGTGCTGTTCGTCGTAGCGGCGTAACCCCACAGCTGCTGCGCGATATTGCCATTGTACTGGGCATTAGAAAGCACCGTGGTACCATTGACATTATAGTTCAGCTGGGAGGTGAACTGCGCCGAGCTTGCCTTAGTCTGCCAACCCCGTTCATTATAGGTATAGCCGATGCTCGTCATAAAGTTGCCGCCACCATTCTCACTGTGAAGCGACTTGGTCTTCAGCTGCCCGATCTCGTTATAAGCAAGTTTGCTCTGGATCACCTCATCCTGTCCATTAACCTTCTTCTTGGTCTGAACCAGCCTACCCACATGGTCATATTCATTGGTGGTGATAATAGTCACCACCGCTCCGGTGGATGGTGTATGCACCCGGGTACTCTTGACGACCTGTCCGGGAAAATTGTATTCATTGGTCACATAATCCGTTCCGCCAAGATGGTTCTTGGAGGCAGACTGGATCACACGCCCATAATCATCGTAATAATTCACTGTCAGCAAAGGTGCCGTGCCGTCTTCTCTGTAAACAAGCACGCCCGTCAGCAGCGATTTGGTCTTTGTACTCACCGTGATATTCTTTGATGGAAGCTGCCCTGCATTTTCAAAGCTGTAGTCATCGTAATAGTTCACCGTACGCGCCGTAAAGTTCTCACGGGGATAAGACACATTGCTGTAGCCGGTTTGGCCGGCTAAGCGCGTCTCCCAGAGCGCTGTTTCGTTGTTGATGTAATCCTGCTCCACCTGCCTCGGATTGCTGCCCTGATGGATACCCGTCACCACAACACGCCCAAAAGCATCGTATTTGGTCACACGCCATTTGTTGGTCTTTCGGAGCTCGGCATCCTGTTCCTGCAGCAGCTGGTCATTTTTGTTATAAACAAGGTGATCCCAGCCCCTTCCGGGAATCTTCTTCTCGATCAGTCTCCGCTTTCCATCATACCGGTAGGCATACACCAGCTCATGGAAATCACCACTGGTGGCCTCGGTCAGTGTTGTGGTCGCAGCCGGAAAGCCAGGAGGGATCACATACCTCAGGTCCCCAAAGTCATCATACACGTAATGGGTTTCCAGCTTCTTACTGTCTGTTTCCCAGACCCGCTTGAGTACAACACGACCCTCAAAATCCTTATATTCCTCCACCGTACCGCCTTTGCCGCTTGCAGATACCCAGTTCTCATCCTTGATCACTGTTTTATAGAGTTTCCCGGCGGTATAATAACCTGCCGTGGCACCATTATCCGTACTGTTGATGGTCCATAGCCGCACATCGTTGGTCCCGTTGGTACCATAATCGGTCACCACTGTACGACCCGAGTTGGTACCTACAGTTACGTTGTCGCGGTTGGATGCAGGTTGCCAGGGCAACCCTGGAGCACCCTGCTGCTGGACACGGTTCAGCGGACTGTTCTCAAAGACCGTGACCGCATAGGGACTCGCTGTCTTGACCACCGCAGCATCCCAGGTATTCGCCGTTGCATAGTAAGCCTGCTGGTCTGTTTTGGCCGTCGTCTTGAAACTGCCATCTCCCGACACATTCTTCACGTGGGGAAGGTATTTGATGCTTTCCCTTCCAAATCCATCGTATTCGATATGCTGCACAATGTCTTTATAGGTCGGGCTGGCCATCAGCTGGACGCTCTGGCTCGGCCTGCCCAGTCCGTCAAAGTACTGGATGCTCTGGTTCTCATCACCTATTGTACGTTGGGTATTCAGTGTCGCCAGTGTAACCCCGGGACTACGGAAGCTCTTGGTCAATATATAATTCTGACCTGCTGTCGGGTTACTCACTATATTCTGAAAACCTGCGATGCTAATTGTTATAGTCTTACCTGCCGCAGGTGCAGGGATATAAAAGCCATTCTGGAGTGTGATGCTCTTGAGGGCCTGAATATTGGTCTGGTTGCTATAGGAATTCAGGGGAAGATGGTCCACAAGTGCCTGCCCATGTACCGGCCCAAACCCTAATAAGGATAATAGTGTTAAAAAGTTCTTTTTCATAATTGACTGGGCTTAATTGGAACGGTAATGATAATCAAAAGACTTGTTCACATTGTTCAGATGATCTAATATCGCTTGAAGGCGTTGCATACCGTCGTATTTGTAGTATTCGGTAATACCACGGGCATCCGTCTTACTCGTCATGCCAACCAGTGGCTTATAGGTATAAGTCGTCACCATCGCCTTAGCTAATCTTGAATCATTACGAAGCTTATCTGATGCGGCCTTGATCAGGGTCTCCATACTGGCCTCGGTCTGATTGCTGTTCAGGTTATCGATCGCTGCTTGAGTGAGTACAAGTGCAACTTCTGCGTAAGTTGCATTCCTGATTTCGGCAATTGGATATTGACCACCATAACCCCAAAGATAGGTTACCGTTGCATTTTCTTGTTTTTTTATTTCTTGCAGATTGCCATAATTATCGTACGAAGGGAAAGTGATACGTTCACTAAGTTCAGTAGGATTCAATACTTCAGCCTTTTCAATGAATACGTTTTGAGAAATTGCTCCATATTGTTTATGATAGGAAATATGCTCTTCCAACAATTTTTCAGAACTACCGTTCACTTCATATTTTTTCGTACGTACAGGTTTACTCACAACATTATTTGAGACCATCCAAAGCCGTGCATTTTCATTTGCACCAGTAAAGGCCGCATCTCCAGGATATATGTATTTATATCGTGTTGTTCTACCCGTACTTAAACTTTGGTCACTTTGAATTAAATCACCTAAAGCGTTATAAAAATTCGTCGTTGAAGACTGAATGTTACCTATTGGAGAGTACGTTGTCTTTACAGTGTTTAACAAATTACATTTTAAACGCTGGAAATGATATGGGTGGTAAACCGGTATTAATTTTTGCAAATAATTCGACAAATATACTCCAGCCGGATCATCGTCTACTCGTTTTAAACTATAAAAAGTTGTGTTCCCAAATCCCAGATCGTAGTAGTTCTCTGTTTTTTGTATGGAATCCAATATATTATTCTTTAATGAGTATATCGTTTCATTTTGGATTTTTCCGTTTTGGACAGCAAAAGTCTGCGCAGGCGGATAAGGATGTGTAAAAGAATTCTCATCTTGTAAATTAATATAATCGTACTTCACTAATGTCGTATCATTGTTGCTCGTCATGACTTGATAAACTCGATCATAACCTACGAAAGTTCCATTTTGCGCTGTAGGTTGCGTACTGGGAGCAGATGAAATTCGGGCATAACTATTTGCTTTTCCTGAGCCACTGTTATCATGAGATTCTAGATACATGACATTATTAAAATCATTTCCTCCAAATAATCTCCCCGAAGATTTCTGTCCAAAACGATCAAAGGAATAATAGTATTTTTTGGAAAAAGCAATGGTACCGTTAGCAGAGTAATCTTTAGTTTCACGGATTCTAAGACCCCCCAATTTATTTGTGGTTAGATTCCTTTTGGTATACCAAGTTAATCCGCATACAAAGTTCATATAGTTCGGAGGATTCTGATTAAATTCAGCTTTTATTTCGTACTCGCCATTGGGGAAATAGACATTTTTAAAACTCTCATAAAAAAGATGCGAAACGTTTGAGTTAGATGCTGATAGTCCCCGTATCCGTAACGAAGCCCCTGTAGTACCAGCCGGTACCCCTAGATCGGTCACTTCTGCTGAAAGAACTACGCCACCATTTTGGTTATTGTTTAAGAATGGATCATAACTATTATTTATCGTAAAATGATCGACAAACGACTTCTGATTGGGGAAAACTGGTTCTGGATCCTGCCACATTTCTTCGGCCGAAAGAAACAATTGCTGTTTATCATAGCTTGAAGGAACTTTCATATCAGCTGTTTCATTATTTTCATAGATATATTCGCTGCTACCACCAGTAGGATATTCTACTTTCTTGAGGATACCAAATTGGGAGTATTGTTCATTGACCAACCTATTGACGCCATCGACAAAACGTCGATTCTCGCCAATCAATGGCGCAGATATCACAGCTGGCCCGACTAAATTAAGATTGCTCGTAGCCCCATTATAATATCCCCACCAATCTTGCGCATATGATATTCGAGAAGGGGGTATAGCTCCAGTATCATAACTAAAACGGTATTTCTGATTGAAATTACTATTAGAACCAATAAGATTTACACTTTCCAGAAACATCCATTTATTTGAATTGTATGTTGCAGATCCCGTACCCGTTCGATACGAATAGTTAAATTCTGACTGTGATATGATATTGTTTGCTAAATCAGACACAACAATTTTACTGAGATTATATCCCCTAGCAAGATCTTCCCGTTCGACCGAACTTTTTACAAAGGTGATCTTTCCTCCATCAAAGGTTATGACAGAAGGTAAATATGACTTGGATAGACTTGTCACGTAGGAATATTCATCAATTAGTCTATCACTGAACAGCGGACCAAACTGTATATATTTTGTTTGAGTACCTATGCGATAACTCAACTGATTCTCTATCGAATACTCAAATTGAATATTGGAGGTTTTATTTGAGTTTTCAATTCTACTCGGAAGCCAGGTATTCACGGTAGGCTTTCCTATACCAGCACCTTCAAGCTGTGACGTTTCTTTTATCGAAAAGGTATATACAATACCCGAATCATCGGTAACAAAAAAAGATTGAGTGTTCCAGTCATACACGATTCTAATATCGCTCATTTCCTCAGTCAGGAATTTACCGGAAACCTGATCATAAAAGAACCGACCAGAAAAATTATTTATGGAGAGATGAAAAACATCCGCTTCAGAATCTACAGGACTCGTAGCAGTATTTGCCTGAAAATTTATCATTTCCGGACCACTTACTTGCTCTGTAAAATATTTCATGGTCAACCCCTCATAAAGGCCCATGTAACCAAAGGGTTCCTCGTCAGGTAAACCCCGGACCTGTCTGCTGATCATTGGCAATCCCGACAGATTCCAACCCAATCCTACCCACGAGGCAATATCTTCTACCTTGTTTCCTCCAGAATTATACCCCAAAGATAAATTCAGACCTATTCCTCTCGATTCTTTATTCCAAATAGGTATACTAAAACCGATCTGACCAGTATATCCGTTTACAGAAGACTGGTTATAACTTAAAAGGGAAGCAGCATTTGGGCTTAAAAAAGTGGGTTCATAGCCTTTATTTTGTGCAAGGACCTGGCCTGAGAAACATCCCAATACCAAAAGTAGGGCCTGAGAACCAAAATAACGTAAAGTTCGCATTCTAAAAAAATAATAAGGTTAGTTAAATCCGTAGATCAATATCAAATAAGTTAATGTCGACTAGATAATTTGACACAAAAGTATTCAAATTGTCGCTAAGCAACAATAGCATTTATCAAAATATTAAATTCATTGAATAAAGCTAGTTTTCATTGAAGAACATCCACAGAAAAGTTATAAATGCTTGTGCTATTTAACAAAACCACCGAAAACTAAAATACCTTGAATCATTGTCTAAAATTTATTATCACTACCGTCCAAAATAAAATTTAGGTTACGAAAAAAGGCTATTTTTCTTATCAAGAGCGTATTATTTTAGATTCCTCCACTAGCTATCCTCCCCTCTTATTTTAAAAGACGCCAAACTGTCCGTTTTTATCAGGCGATTTTTTCTTGATAAATGGGTCGTTCGCCCAAAGCCAAAAATCAATCTTCACAAATATGTTCATTCGTATAAAGCTCACAAGATTGGACAGATTCCACTTGTAGATGACCTTTTTCTGTATATATTTCAATAAAAGTATTCCGATCAGGGCAGTCCATATCTGTATCTGAACGGCATTTTGCGATGTTCCCACAAAACTGGTGACCTTAAGACGCTGTATGAGATGTTTGAAAAAAATATCGATCTGCCAGCGTTGTTTATAGATCATCGCTACCATCGCCGGCTTCCATTGCATATTGTTGGTCAAGAATTCATATTCATCGCCCGTCGTGCTGTCCAAAACGTGCACAAGCCTGATTTTCTTTCCCCCATATCGTTTTGCGCTCTCACCGGTCAATGTAACCACCTGATCCTTAAGGATACCACTTTCAAGCATCAAATCACTCCGATAGCTCTTTATCACGCTGTATTTCATGTTTACGTTGCTCCGTGTGACGAAGAAACTTCCACTGCTGTTCAATATATTCATCCATTTAAAATCGACATAACCCCGGTCCATAACCACAACGCTGCCCTTGGGGAAAGAATAGCTGTTCGCTTTTTTACTCTCATGTACCTTACCATCGGTAATCTCCATGAAAACCGGTAGGCATCCATCAGATAGACCTTACGCTTCAATGCCCTGAGCTCACCGCGCTGGTTGGGCTCTTTATTCCAAAGATTGTCCAGAAGGGCGAAATAAAGGTCTTTGAAAGCTTATGGTCGTGGTGTTCATTCATATAGGAGATGCTCGATTTGCTCGGTGCTCGGGAAATACCCATATGGTTCATGTTGCCCGTGGTACTACGAAGGCCGTTATTGATATCCCGGACAGAATCGCTGCAGGAGAGATGACAAAAAAGCATGCTCACCAGATGGGTCCAACTGTTAAGACCTTTATGATGGTTGTCACTATTGTATTTTGATACAAGCTTTTTACAAATATCCCGGTCTATCAAGGATAGAAGTTGACTGAAAACGTTTATATTTACCATAGCCGAGGTGGCGTGTTTGTGTTTTCAATATAACATTTTTTGAAATCGCAATGCGCCACTTTTTTATATGATTTTCTTAATCGTTTTGGACGCTAATGCCAGAAAGTTTTGGATATTTTCTTTAAGATTATTTTTGCAATTAAATATATAAAAAATATACTTGTTTTATTGCCAAAAACGAAAAAAGCCACATCTCTCGATGTGGCTCTACACCATATATATTTATTTGAAATCGCTCCTATTTATACGAATTGATCGATTTGGATACTTTCCAGTCATTACCCACGTGCTCCAAAGTAACTAAATCTGTTTTGGTGAAGTTTTCAAATTTCAACGTTACTTTAGCCACCATATAGTCTGCTGATTCTTCAAGGATATCGGTGCTTACTGTACAGTTCAACATCTCTCCTTTTTGTTTTTTCAAGGATTTAACCACTTCGCGACGGCTGTTAGACTGCGCATTGGTAGCTTGGATCTTTTGATTAAAATCTTCGGCAAATAACTGCTCTACACCTGCTGATTCTCCTGCAGTCGTTACCGCAACATAATGCTCTAAAGCGAAATCTGCTGTAGAAAGGTTAACGTTTGCTTTTGCCGATTTTGCTCCTGGTCCTTCAGCTGCCATAGCGAAAGTAGATACTGCGATTAAGGCTGCTGCTGCGAATGTTTTTACTAGCGTGTTCATAATGTCTTTATTTTATAGTGTTAGTTTCTGTTCTTATTTGTTGACTCAAAACTACGACACAATACGTACCTAGCCTATCGGCTTTAGACTAACAGACCAGAAAACTCGGTGAATGGTGGGAATGGGGAGGTAAGTCTGCTTCGTATCAGATTCGTACCACGTTCGGATCATCAATAGATATTGTACAGACACCCAACAGACCTTGACCAGTCTCTGTACAGGGAAAAACTGTTCAGAGACTGGTCAACAATAGAACCCTCCCCGACCTAATCCGAAGGCTATACGAAGCAGGTACGAACACATCCCCTATAAAAGTTATTTAAACTCATCCCTAATTAGCAGTTTTTAGCAAATAATGCCTAGTGCAGCGACGAAATCCGTGAGTTCGTGTTGGACGATCACCGAGATACCATATTTTTGGTCATCACCATGCAGGCTATGATAAGAGGAAAATTAAGGCAATCCAGTTTATCAACGCTTTTTTGTATGAGCTGTTGTAGGGAAAGTTGTGATTAAACTACACGATCAACTCAGGTGCATTCAAGATCTATAAACGAGGCGATACTACTATCTTTCTACTAATTCTTCTACTTTCTTTCTACTTCTTCTTCTCCTAATCTTTCCCTAGCTCTTTCCCTAAAATATTTGCATTTTTCCTTCTGGAACTGCCCGCAGCTTATTGTATGAGCGTTATTAAAAGTCTATTCGTTAAGCGCTTCTCCTAATTCTTCTCCTAAAATTGCATAAACTTTCTACTTATATCCTCTGATGGATATTGTTAAAGTTAGAGGCACCGTTCAGCGAAACACTATGCGCAAAATAGAGAACTAAAACCAAACATAAAAATCTAAAACACAAAATATTACACCTTAAAAAACAGCTACAATTGTCACAAGTTTTGTAAATATTTGTGACAAGGATCAGATAAATTATCTCCAAAGAAAGCCTCTTTCTACTTATCTTACTCCTAACTTTTCGATTAAAAATGGCGTTAACGTATCTAAAAAAGCGCTCATGCTTAATCTTTCTCCTAATGCTTCGCCTATAATCATCCATTCTTTCTACTTATTTATTGTAATTGCGCTCCACTAGCTACGATTATCCCCGAAACAAGTCGCTATTTCAAATAGATCATAAAAAAGCCACATCTCTCGAGGTGGCTTCACAACTTATATATTTGTTAGGGATGGCTCCTATTTATACGAATTGATCGATTTGGATACTTTCCAGTCATTACCCACACGCTCCAAAGTAACTAAATCTGTTTTGGTGAAGTTTTCAAATTTCAAAGTCACTTTAGCGACCATATAGTCTACCGATTCCTCGATGATATCAGTGCTTACTGTACAGTTTAGCTTTTCTCCTTTTTGCTTTTTCAATAGTTTAACTACAGCACTACGACTGTTAGAATGTGCATTGGTAGCTTGGATCTTTTGGCTGAAATCATCAGCGAATAACTGCTCTACACCAGCCGATTCGCCCTCGGTGGTTAAAGCCACATAATGATCCAAAGCTAAGTCTGCGGTGGAAAGGTTAACGTTTGTTGCTTTTGCTCCAGGTCCTTCAGCTGCCATAGCGAAAGTTGATACTGCGATTAAAGCTGCTACTGCGAATGTTTTTACTAAAGTTTTCATAATGTCTTTATTTTATTGTGTTAGTTTATCTGTTCTTATTTGTTGACTCAAAACTACAACACAATAGGCCCCTAGCCTATGGGCTTTAGACTAACGCTCTGGAAAACTCGGTGAGTGATGGAAATGGGGAGGTAAAAGTTGTGCATAACAGCTTATTAAATGAATATTTGCTTATCTTTAAGAAAACATTTTAATATGGTTGACTTAGCGCGTAGAAAGGAACTTGCGTATCATTTAAGACATTTAGTTGTCGGGCTTATTAGCAATGATGAGTTTGAGGAGGAGATACTAGACAATGTATCCTTTGGTTATCTTCCTGAACATTATTATTCTTCAAAACAAGTCAAATTTGATGATCCTATCATAAGACCAATGCTCGAATTGAGCTGGTGTTTATATAGCGATTTAGAAAATCATACACTTACTGGCAAACACCAACTTTCTGATAAAGAACTGAAAGACATTGCTCGGTTTATTTTATTCCTACATTCGGATTTTGAGTACGAGTGGCCTTACTTTGATCATATAAATCCGCTATTACGGTTTTCATTTAAAGACTTGTTATTTACTGCCCTCACTTTGGGACAACATTATGGCGTAAAACTAAATGAGCGGAAAGAGCAGTTTGAAGAATTTATGCATAAAGGAGATCATGAGCTATGGCCGTTTACAAGCAAAGAACAATACGAACAGCAATTGAGAAAGCAACCATTTTTAAGAGGCATAAATACAATAAAATCCAACTAAGGGCGTAAATTACATCCGTATTCTCCTTTACCTAATTTCAGCATAGCAAAAGCTTCTACAAGTCCAAATGATTGAAATTTCCTATCAACACTATAAAGTATTAATCTATACCGATCACCAATATACAGTTGAGTCCGCCGATAGTCTCAGACGCTACAAACAGGTATATGTCGATGATTCTTGTGATCGATATAGCAACGTATCTAACCTTGCCATTTTAGTGAAGCATGGTCAAGATGAAGTGGCTAGTGCTATTCTTTGTGATACAGGGGTTTTCACAGGATTGAGCGAGTCCTCCTTTATAATCGAGGAGAGTGTGCTTTATATTTGCGTTGGGAATAAACTGTACTATTTAAATATACCAGACTTGACGCTCAAATGGACAGGACAAGTAGATTATGTAACGAATTTCAGTGTTCAGAAATTAGAAGATGATCTGCTCGTTCATGGTGAACTCGAAATCACAAGAATAACAAAGCTCGGAGAAATAAAATGGCGATTTGGAGGACGTGATATCTGGGTAAATAATGATGGTCATCAAGAACTGACAGTATTACGGAAAAGTATACAATTGGTCGACTTTGGATCGCATTGTTACCAATTAGATTTTGATGGTAATGTAATTATTGAGAATTAAATCGGAATTTATATTCTACAATAGTGATAAACACAATTCACAAATATATTTAGGGACTTTTTTTTATAGAAAATATATAAACTGGATTAGAAATCAAACATTATGGAGAAACAATACTATATCTCTACAGACAAAAATAATATACTCCGATCAATTTAACGTCCTCACCCCCATCCAATGTTTCATCAACATAGGTGTGCCATAATAAATAAACATGTTTCATAAAAAAATCTAT
>JAITLW010000085.1 GCA_031277715.1 Sphingobacterium sp.
AACGAAATTACGGAGACGTTATCCCCGGATTTACAGCAGATAAGCGAATCATTACACTTAAAGAGCCCGTCGGTGTCGTCGGTGCCATTACGCCCTGGAATTTTCCGCTGGCTATGATCACCCGTAAGATCGCACCGGCTCTTGCCGTTGGTTGTACGGTCGTGGTCCGTCCGAGTGAGGAGACTCCATTTACGGCACTTGCTATAAATTATCTGGCAGATTTGGCGGGATTCCCCAAAGGAGTATACAATACCGTCGTTGGCACAGACGCATCCGAAATGGGAAAAGAGCTTTGCGAAAACAAAAAAGTAGCTAAAATTTCCTTTACAGGTTCTACAACAGTAGGTAAGATACTGATGTCGCAATGTGCTGGTACACTCAAAAAAATGAGCCGTGAACTTGGAGGAAACGCACCGCTTATCGTTTTTGATGATGCAGATATAGATCTAGCAGTAAAAGGAGCTTTGGCTGGAAAGTTCCGTTTCGGCGGACAGACCTGCGTGTGTGTCAACCGGATTTTGGTTCAGGAAGGTATTCACGATCTGTTTGTCGAAAAATTTACAGCCGCGGTCAAAAAAATGAAACTCGGGAGCGGCTTAGATCCCGATGTGAGTATCGGACCACTCATTAATCAAAGAGCGATCCGGCGAATGGAAGAGATGACAAAAGATGCTATTGCAAAAGGCGGCCATGTTGTAACGGGCGGGAATGCCGTAGCACCTCAGTTTTTCGAACCGACTATTATTGTTGATGCCAACGAGTCGATGGAATTTGCCCAAAATGAAATCTTTGGCCCTATCGCACCAATATTCAAATTCAAAACAGAACAGGATGCTGTACGAATAGCCAATGATACGATTTACGGGTTGGCGAGTTATTTCTTTACGAACGA
Source organism: Sphingobacterium sp. (assembly GCA_031277715.1). Classification (GTDB taxonomy): domain Bacteria; phylum Bacteroidota; class Bacteroidia; order Sphingobacteriales; family Sphingobacteriaceae; genus Sphingobacterium. Next base: position 893 of record JAITLW010000085.1, read on the forward strand.
TTTAAACCGAAGCTGGCGGGTTCGTGAGCAGTTAGAATATGGTATTGTAGGGATTAATGAGGGGCTGATCTCATCCGAAGTTGTCCCTTTTGGAGGGGTTAAAGAGTCCGGACAAGGCCGAGAAGGGTCTAAATACGGGTTAGACAGTTATGTAGATATAAAGTACGTCTGTATAGGCGGTGTTGTGTAGTCATTACATTTTATACATACAGTCCCATAAAAAAAGCATGAGCGCACCACAAGGCTCATGCTTTTTTTTGTGCTACGAACTATATTTTTCGATTAGTCCTGCCAGTTTATTATCAACATCGACATTGACTATTCCGCCATGATAACAGATAATAGTAAGAGGAGCTAACGCTTTGATTTTCTTAACCGATTTTAGTGTAGCTTCGATATCCAATGTAAAAGCAGGATTAGCGATATCAAATGCACCATTTTCAAAAACGATGGCATCACCAGCTATAAGTGTTTTTGATTCAGCATGAAATAGAGAAATATGTCCTGCGGTGTGTCCCGGAGTATGAACGATCGTTATTTCATTTTCAAAAGAGTCGCCATCTGCTAGTGTTTTGTCTACCTTCACCCGCTTTATATTTTTTAGCTGCTCAATGAAGCTGAGCGCCCACGGCTTATATTCTTCTGGCATGCTATCCAGAGATTGCTCAGCCTGTACAAGGCGTTCCGATTTGACAAGTCCAGCTACACTATCTTGTTCATGTTGGCCACAGTATACTTGCAGATTTGGGTTTGCATCTTTTATCAATTTAAGACTACCTAAATGGTCAATATCGTCGTGCGTAATGATAACACCAGTAAGGTCTTTTATAGTCAGACCGTAGGTAGATAGCTCGGTTTCAATAGTAGTATAATCATCTTCATATCCACAATCTACAAGAAAATAAAGGTTATCGATTTTCAATAGTACTGGAAATAAGGAGGTCATCTTGCCTTCCTGTTTTTTTTCTATTTTCAATACGAATAGTTCCATAGCTTTTATGTAATGCTTTTTGCAAAAATAGCAAAAAGCAGAAACCTTCAGAACTATTGTTTGCAGAGACCTATAACAGCGGAGAGCTGTAGCAGCTTGTATTTGCTTTGATGATATGATGGTTTGCCAACGAACGATACGTCTTATAGACGGGACTCTTTCTCGATCTTTAACTCAAATGTATGCTTGGCTTCGAGCAGTTGCTCTTGCGTGAGCTGAGATTCGTTGTTTAGATTTAACCGGTGTATCCATTGATATAGAATAGCCTGTTCTTCTGGGGGCAGCTATTAGATTTGTGCTTCTCGATTAGTTCTTTTGGTTCGTTCATTCTATATTTTAGGCCTTAAATACTACTAAGACGGGATAGCAACCTTGAGTGCGGACAGGAGAAAAAAGATAACAAACTAAGAGGGAGTAGAACAATATCGTCCTCAAGCTCATCTAGGATGATGGGAAGTAAAGATCCTATTGACCTATCAAACTCTTTTTCATAATTTTGATTTAATTAAAATTCCTGTTATTTTATGGAAAACAATAGCTTTTCATCGAGTACAACTGTTTTTTATGACTGTTCTAGTCTGGAAGGAGGATACTTGGTGGGATATGCGGCACTTCGAAATGGAAACAAAAAAGAATATACGGACAATATTTCTAGAAGCCTGTTCTGAAATAGCAAACTTACTGGATGATAAAGACTTCAAAACTCTACAAAAAGGGCAAACTTTTAAAAAAGTTTCGCCTAACAAAGATTTATATTATGAAATCTACTTTCAATCAAGTGACCGAAATTCTAATCGGGATATTACCGTCCTGCCCCATATAAATATTTATTCAAAAAGACTTAAAGATTGGCAGATCAGGCAGACAGGAAACCAATACAGTCAAGGGGTGGTCTATTCAAACACCTTAGGCCATATTAGTCCTTGCGGTTATAGAGACTGGAATGTTGCAGGAATGAGCGGTACAATCGAAATAAACCATATTGCCGAACTCATTAATAAATACGCTTTACCTATTTTTCATTTATTTGATAATATTCAAAATGCAATTGATTTTTTGAGCGTAAATGGAACACAGTTTAATAAATATTCTCAAGAAAGTATTGTGCCACTTGATTTTTTGATTTGTCATGCCGAAAAAGAAGCAAGTGAGCAATTCTTTAATAACTTCGTTAAAAACTGTTCCTACAAAGGGAAAATAATTTCACTTTACAAAGAGCTGGAAACAAACGATGATATCAACCTTAACTATTCTGAATTCTACGGAGCGGACAAAGTAAAATTAGCGTTTGTTAATGAGCTAAGTTTAGTGCCCGAAATACTTTTACGATGATTGGTCTCGCAGTTGAACTTTGAATTATTTCCTAATAGCTTTATTAGCGTATAAATAAGACCACTTATTCCCTCAATCGATTATCAAATTTGGATTACAGCATTGAAATCGAGAGTTTTGCCATATGTAATGATGTTTATAATCAATAAAATACTTTCACTGTGACTTCGATAAATAATCTAAATATTGTGAATATAAAAGTAATTTGTAGCGTTACGCTTGTTTTGATGGGATCTTGCAGTATCTTCAAAAAGCAAAAAGAAGAGTCCCCTCATAAAGCCTATACAACAGCAACTGCTACAGATGTTCAAGATCAGAATAGCGTAAGTAGCACTTCCGGCGGTTTTCGGCCCTTTACCGTAGATAGAGTAGATGGTTTTTATGAAGTCATTTCATTTACCCAACCTTACCCTTATAGCGATGTAGTACTTGGAGATCATCCACTGGTCAGTAGGGCTGAGATTAAAGAAGCAAAGGCTGGTTTAGAACAGTATCAAAATCATCCCATAGTGGACATTGAGTTCACCAAAGAAGGAGCAAGAAAGTTTGGGAAAATAACAGAAGAGAATATAGGAAAACCCATTGCTATTGTCGTCGGAGGCAAGGTCGTGTCTATGCCTGTTGTGCAGGGGATTATTTCAGGAGGAAAAGTTCACATTTCAGGGGGATTCTCCATGGAAGAGGTCGTGAGGATGGCAAAGATATTCAATGCAAGATAGACTATCTGTCGAAGTTGGATTCCAATGAAAAAGCACAGGTTTTATCTTATTTAGAGATCCGTCCCGAAATAAATTGGGGACGTTTTTTTAGACCTGTTTTTTTGATAATGATACGAGCTGAATACTTTCACTGGGCGGTGACTCTGTTTTCAATGTTGGTCTTACACAAAGTTATTTGTTTTTTCATAGCTTTCAATTCGTTTATTTTTTGGTCTATCTGTATCAGTTTTCTGTTCAGGACTTCAATCTGTGCGCTTGTGCTGATCTGTCTTTGGTACCAGGCATCAATTACTTCTTTTATTTCAGACAAGGTAAAACCTACAGCTTTTGCCATTTGAATAAATCTAATTTTTTCGATCACCTCATCATCATAATAAACATAGTTATTCGTTGTCACTTCTTCTTTAGGCTTCCCCGAGAACAGCCCGCTTTTCTCATAAAACCTAATGGTACCTATAGGAATTCCTGTCTCCTTAGAAAGTTGATGGATTAATTTCATTTTTTTTAAAAAAAAGTTAAAGTATGTAGTATACTGTATACTTGTTGCTTACAAACTTAGTGTTTACTTTTGTAATGGACAAATCATAAACGTCCCTTCACTAGATATATAAGACATGGGAAAAATGCACTCAGATACAGAATTGTTAAAACTTCTACCAGGTTTTAGCGAACATTACGAAGAGGTAAATCAGACTAAACTTCATTATGTAATAGGTGGTCAGGGCGATCCTTTAGTCCTGCTTCCAGGGTATCCAGAAACTTGGTGGGCTTACCATAAAGTCCTACCTGCCTTAGCTTCTAGGTATAGTGTTATTGTTGTCGAAATTAGAGGGATGGGAGCTTCCGACAAGCCTATCGATGGCTATGAAAAGAAAAATATGGCTAGGGATGTGCGCGAGCTTGTGACCAGGCTGGGGTATAACAATATTAATATCTGTGGTCATGACATTGGAGCTCATGTCGCATTCAGTTATGCTACCAATTATCCAGAGTCAACTGCACGTTTGATTCTATTGGATACCCCTCATCCTGATCCTGGAATGTATCATTTGCCAATGTTGCCAGTGCCGGGCGGTAATTATGTGTACCCTTGGTGGCTCGCTTTTAATCAGGTAAAAGAAATTCCTGAGTTGCTTCTTGAGGGAAAGATGGATGTATTGATCGAATGGATGTTTCAGAATTTACTTGTCGATTTAGAAAACGTCAGTCAATTTGATAAAGGAGTCTATACTTTAGCCTACAATAGTAAAGACGCTATTCGTGCTTCTAATGCTTGGTATCAGGCATTTCCTCAGGATATCGAAGATTACAAAACATACTCTCCATTGACAATACCTGTGCTTGGTATCGGTGGTAGCGGGTATGAAATATTAGCGATGTCGTTGCCACAGGCAGCATCTGATCTCAAGCTGATGAAAATCGAAGATTGTGGACATTTTATGTTGGAAGAGAAACCTGATGAAGTTGTAAAAATGATCCTTGAATTTTTATCAAGATAGCTTAAGGCTAGATAGCGACTAATTAAAGTTTTGCTATAAGCATAGGTACACCTGAAGTCTTCCCTGTTTGGAAACATTGGAAAAATACACAGTTTATCTTTGAAACAATGAATCTGAATCTGCCAAAAGTTTATATTGACAAATCTTGGGGATTGTTTATCGGGCAGTTCAGTGACAACAACATGCACCGGCACTACGCCATTCAGATGAGTTTGGTACTCGAAGGATATATTGATCTTCGGATAGCGGAGGAGATTGGAATGCATAGGTACAGAAGTTGTGTGATTAGCAGTAATACACCTCATCGACTCTGCAGTAAAGAAATAAATCTTATTATTCTTATAAATCCAGCCAGCCGTGTCGGACATCATTTAGCAGAACGATGCAGTACATCCAAGATTGTGACACTAGATGATAGACTTGTACCTCTTTTTAGCCTTTTTGAAAGTTATCTCAATAAGTCTCTTACGTTTCCTATATTTATCACTAAAGTCGCTGAGATCTTTAACACCTTTACATGTGAATGCGAACAGGAGAACCATTTTAAAGATGATAGAATCTATAGAGCTATCCAGCACTTAGAAAACAACTTTGAAAGAATAATTCCCATAGAGGAAGTAGCAGAGGTATGTCATTTGTCCTCGACGCGCTTTCTACATCTATTTAAAGAAAAAACAGGGATTAACTATAGACGGTATCAGCTTTGGAACAGGTTGGTTAAGTCTTTACCTTATTTGGGTAATAATACCATCACACAGACAGCCCACCAGTTTGGCTTTACAGATAGTGCTCATTATAATAGGACCTTCAAAGAAACATTTGGCTTGTCACCCAAAATACTTAAATCGTTAAAATAGCTCGTTTGTACAATTTTCGTTTAGATATGATCCGCATATTTGTGGTATAAGATGATTTGTATATGGACAGTTACCTAAAAGAAACTCCGATTCTGGACTTCAACAATGAATTAATTAAAGATCTTGTGGATCAACGCAGATGGTCAGCATTAGCTATTAACGATAGAATAAAAGCGATATACACGTTCGTGAGAGACGAAGTTCAATTTGGTTACAACCAAGCCGATAACATACCTGCATCGGTCGTTTTGAAAGACAGTTATGGACAGTGTAATACCAAAGCTACGCTATTGATGGCATTATTGAGAGCGGTGGGCATACCGAATCGTATTCATGGTTTTACCATTGACAAAGCATTGCAGAAAGGAGCAATTACCGGTATTTGGTATAAGCTGTCGCCTCAGAATATTTTACACAGTTGGGTTGAAGTGAAAGTCGGAGAGATATGGTACTTTCTGGAAGGTGTGATTTTAGATAAACTATACCTGCGTAAACTGCAACAGAAATTTAGCGAGTGTACGACTACGTTCTGTGGTTACGGTGTCTATACCGATAATTTTTTGAACCCCGTGGTTGATTGGGATCTTAATAATACCTTTATACAGGACAAAGGCATTAATCAGGATTATGGGTTATTTGATACGCCAGATTCTTTCTATGAAAAACACCAACAAAAATTAGGAATTCTGAAGCAGCTTGTTTATCGTTACATTGTAAGACATATTATGAATAGGAACGTTAAAAAAATAAGAAGTGCGGCACAGATAGATTAGCTAACCCTCCTTCGCATACCTTACTTGTTAAGATATTATATTTATATAACCTTGGACTATATTCATTGTTAGCATATGATTGAAAAACTAATAGATTATATCGAGTTGTACACACCATTGTCACCAACAGAAAGAGATGACCTGAGAGAGCTTGTCGAGATTCAGCAATTTGACAAACACTCCATAATATTTAGAGAAGGGGAGATTTCAACCGATATCTATTTTGTATTGGAAGGGTGCGTACGTTTATTTTATAATGTGGATGCTGTCGATAAAACCGCATTTTTCTATACCGAAGGACAATTTGTTTGTGCGGGGGAGAGTTATACATTTAATAAGCCAGCAGTCGAGAACTATGAGGCTCTGGAACCCACAACATTGTGTATACTTTCGAAAACGACCATAGAAAAGCTTTTGCAACGATCTGCAACCTTTGAGAATATTGCAAGGATCGCAGTTGAAAATGAGTTGCTGACAGCCCAACGCATTATAGCCTCCTTCGTTACGCTCTCAGCAGAGGATAGGTATACCGATCTGTTGGAACGTCGGGGCGAATTATTTTTACGTATTCCTCAGCATTATATAGCGACATTTTTGGGCGTATCCCCCGAGACTCTGAGCCGAATTAAACAACGCATTGCGAAAAAATGATTTCTTGACGATTGTCAACGATATTTACGCCACATGCTATCTAGTTTTGTAGAAAACTAAATCATTTGATCCATGATAAATAAAAGCAAACGCGTATTGCTAGCCGGTGCAACAGGTTACCTGGGAAATTATTTGCTACGCATATTAAAAAGAGAAGGGTATTGGGTTCGAGTTCTTGTTAGGTCCGATACCCAGCGCGAGCGGGTCTCCCTCGCAGATGAAATCCTGATAGGAGAAGTCACTAAGCCAGAGACCATAATAGGTGTTACCCATTCCATAGATTTTGTCATTAGCACCATTGGTATTACAAGGCAAAAAGATGGAATGACTTATATGGACGTAGACTATCAGGGCAATATGAATCTTTTAAAAGAAGCGATGTCGACATCTGTAGAGCGGTTTCAGTATATATCAGCTATTAATGGAGACAAACTTAGGCATCTAAAGATCTTTGAAGCCAAAGAGCGGTTTGTCGATCAACTTAAAGTTTCGGGATTGAATTACAGTATTATTAGACCCAATGGTTTTTTTTCAGACATGGGGGATTTTTTCAAAATGGCAAAGACAGGCCGTATTTGGTTATTTGGTAAAGGGGATAAAAGACTGAATCCGATCGATGGAGAGGATCTGGCCAAGGTTTGTATCATGAAAATGCAAAGTAGCGAGACGGAATGCACAGTAGGAGGCCCCGATATATTGAGTCAGCGTGAGATTGGTCAATTGGCATTAACTGCTTTAGACAAGAAGACAAAAATAAACTGCCTGCCAGATTTCTTGCGGATATATATCATAAAGTTGTTACGGACATTTACCAGTTCAAAGACCTACGGGCCTTACGAGTTTTTTTTAACTGCTATGGCCAGCGATAATATCGCTCCTCAATATGGACAGAAACATCTAGCGGATTTTTTTAAGGAAAAAATTTCATAAAGCTATTCCAAATTTTAGGGGCATATTCGCAATACTTTCATGTATCAGTAGATCTGCTAATAGATATTGATCGGATAGGGGAGTTGCTTAAATAGGACAGTAGAAACTTACCACCTTTATGAAAATGATTTGGACATTGTTGGCCATAGGCTAACATCAGCTTTTAATGAATTTAGGTGCCAACTTTATATATCCCAGTTCAAAAAGAAT
>JAITLW010000097.1 GCA_031277715.1 Sphingobacterium sp.
TTACGGATAAAACAACATTCCTTACGATTCTCTACGCTCTCATAAAAACTTGTAGGCCCCTTACTAGTCACCATAGCTTCCAAAGCATCAGCTTGAGGATAAAAAGCCCTAATAGGCACACCATAACGTTCTAAAGTTCTATTCCAAATATAATAAGTCTCCGGAAACAAACGACCTGTCTCCAACGTAAATACCGATGTATCTCGAGCTTTTAAAGCAAGCATATGGATCAAAACCTGATCTTCCATCCCAAATGAAGTAGAAAAAACAACCCGACTACCATAGTGCGCTGCCACATAAGCGATAATTTCCTCTGCTTGCAAGCCACTCAACGCTTTTTTCAGTTCATCAATCATTTTGCCTCCTTTCCAGCAACTCACGTGTATGCGCATTCAACATTCTTACCTTTTCCCAAAAATCGCCCCGAAGTTGCTCCCGCATCTCATACATCAATCCCAACGTCTCATCAATCTCCTCCGGCAACAGACCATATAAAAACTCCTTCAATCGCTTAGCAATAGTTGGCGACTTCCCGTTTGTAGAGATACCAATCTTTAAATCCCCTTTCACCACGACAGCTCCTAAATAAAAGTCACATAAATCCGGCTTATCTGCTACATTGAGTAATATATTTTGCTTTCTTGTCAGTCGTTGCACATGCTGATTCAACACCACGTTATTACTCGCAACCACAACCAGATCTACACCGTCCAAATCAACATCTTCAAAACTGCGTTCACACAGATCAATATACTCTCGCCCATCCACAAATGCCCTAAAATCTACAGATACATCCTTAGCAACGACTCGAACCTTCGCTTTGGGGCTCTGTTGCAGTAGGGCACTTATCTTTTCCAGCCCCACCGGGCCAGCTCCAATTAACAGAACCTGCAATTGCTCAAGCTTAAGAAATATAGGAAACAATTTGTTCATCACACCTGTAAATAATTGATCTCATCCCGTATGCGCCCGAACTCGGCATGCTTTCTTACCACCTCTCCAATCACGATAACAGCCGGCACACCAGCACCAGCACCCTCCACTGCTTCAACAATAGATCCCATCGTCCCCAATACAATACGTTCATGAGGTAAAGAGCCGTTCTGAATAACCGCAATCGGCAAAGTAGACTTTCCACAGCTCTCATACAAGGAAACAATCTCTTGCAACTTTCCATACCCCATCAACACCACTACAGTAGCGTTCGTACCCGTTGCCAACTTGAGATCGGATGACAGACTCCCATCAGACTTAGATCCCGTAATAACCCAAAAGCTCTCACTAACGCCTCTATAGGTTAAAGGAATCTTCTGAATCCCTGTCAATCCAATTGCAGAAGATATTCCCGGAATAACCGCAGTAGGGATACCGAATCCATGCACATAATCCAACTCTTCTCCACCCCGACCAAATACAAAAGAATCTCCTCCCTTCAACCGAACCACATGCCCATGCGTCAATGCATAATCCACCATTAGTCTATTGATGTAATCCTGCGAAGTAGACAGGCGCTCAGCACGTTTCCCAACATATACTTTTGTACAGTTAGGCCTAGCATAAGACAATAAAGCATCATTCACCAAAGCATCATAAAGAATAACATCAGCACATGCAATAGCTTTCACTCCTTTTAGCGTAATCAAGTCAGGATCGCCCGGCCCCGCCCCTACCAATGTTACAAATGGTTGTATTTTATTCATTTTAAAATATCCTTTAAGAATTAACCCTTAACGCCGACCTACGTTCGGCGGCGTCATAATAAAAAGCAGTAGCTTGTGTCAAATAAGCCTCCGCAAATTCCTTAGAAGGCTCATATTTATTGATTTGGAGCACGCGTTCCGAAAAAGAAGTCAAAAAACGGAACTCCCCACTCGCCACATACACTTCATCAAATCCGTCAATAACAGCAATCTGGGTACTCGCATTGACTCCACGGTCAAGCAACAAGGCCTTAGCCCCCCAAACAAAGGCACTATAGCTGTGATAAATAGCATCAGCATACTGACCAAGCTCCAAAGCCTGCTTTGCCCAATCAATCTTTTCCTCAGCCTCAAAAAGCAAAGTAGCCACCAGATCGATCACCACTCCAGCACATTCTCCAACACCGATGGCAGTAGCAAAAGTGTCCTGGTGCCCCCAATCAATAAATTCATCTGCAGTCAACGTCGTCAAATCAGACAACGGTTTCAACAACCGATAAAAATAATCCTTCCCAACACGGTCATAATACCCATGAAAATTCTCTTCCTCCGATTTATTAATCTTATAATCAGAAAGAACAAGATCAACAACCTGAAGAACACGCTTCGTAGGTACCTTGATGACACGTTCGGCAACACGCCCTTTACCATCACCAACTGTACCTCCACCCAACATTACCTGCGCGGCAGGAACCACCTTACCGTCAGCTTTGACTGAACTACCATGAAAACCAATATGCGCCAAACCATGCTGTCCGCAGGAATTCATACAGCCCGAAATCTTAATCTTCAGTCCCTGCTCAAAAACAAAATCCGTATAAAATTCATGCACATAACCCTCCAATACACGCGCCATCTCCGTAGAATTTGATATCCCCAAATTACAAGTATCGGTCCCCGGACAAGTCGTAATATCAGCAGTACTATCAAAGCCTGGTTTTGACAGACCTAATTCAACCAATAAATTAAATAAATGCGGAAGAGAAGTCTCACGGACAAACTTAAATAGTAGGTTCTGCCCTTGAGTAATACGGATATCATCCGCGACATGCCCCCTTATGCCCGACACCAATCGTCTAGCCTTATCAGTAGATATATCTCCCGTCTGCACATTCACATACACACCAAAATAACCCGACTGTTTCTGAGCGAATACATTTGTTTTTCGCCATATCCAGAAAGCTCCCTCATCCAGCACAGGCACTGCATCGGCCACCTCTTCGGGAATAACAGGAACATCCACTAGACCACGGTCGATCACAAAAACAGTATTCTTGTTCGCGACTCGCTCCTCTTCAATAAGACGCAATACCTCAGGAAGACCAAGCTTTTGCACCAAATATTTAAAACGAGCTTTATTCCGATTATTACGCTCCCCATAACGATCAAAAACACGCAATGTAGCCTCTATATAAGGAATAACCTGATCTTCCGGAAGAAAATCATACACCTCCTCCGCAAGAATAGGCTGAGCCCCTAGTCCGCCTCCTATGAGCACCTTAAAACCGCGTTCCTCTACCCCCTCATTCCATCTTACCTTAGGAATAAAGCCAAAGTCATGAATATATGAAAATGCGGTATCCTTATCCGAAGACGAAAAGGAAATCTTAAATTTCCTCCCCATTTCAGCACAAACTGGATTACGAAGAAAATAAGCAAATGTCTGCTGTGCATAAGGAGACACATCAAAAGGTTCATCCGGATCTATCCCCGCCGTAGCCGACGCTGTCACGTTACGAACAGTATTACCACAGGCCTCTCTTAAAGTAATATCATCCGCGGCCAATTTGGCCCAAAGCTCAGGAGTCTTTGCCAAGCTCACATAGTGAATCTGTATATCCTGACGCGTTGTAAGATGAAGATTACGGCTCGCATATTCGTCAGATATCGCAGCAATCTTCAGCAACTGTTTAAAGGTTACCTTTCCGAAAGGTAATTTAATACGAACCATTTGCACTCCAGCCTGACGTTGCCCATACACTCCCCGGGCCAAACGAAGCGACCTAAACTTCTCTTCTGGCAAAGAACCTTCCTGGTAAGCCCTAATCTTCTTATCCAGCTCAATAATCTCCTGTTCAACCACAGGATTCTCTAATTCAGTACGAAAACTCTGCATATTTTTTTTAACCTAAAATGTATCAATCCAAGCTTTATAATTACGGTCTACAAAACAACAACGCAACAAATGTATAAAACAAAATCAACAATCACTACATAATCTACCAAATTAGTATATATTTGTAAAAAAAATATTTATAAACCTTTTTATAAATGCATAAAAACAGAATGAGACTACTACATATCAACACATTAGTATCATTATTAATATTAAGCTGTGCTCCAAAAACGCAAAACAGCTACAATCCAAAGACAGGATATTCGGGCAATATATCCCTATCCGGTGCATTTGCATTATACCCAATTGTGGTTTTGTGGAGCGAAGACTTCAAAAAAATACACCCTAATGTCCGTTTCAATATCTCGGCAGGAGGAGCAGGCAAAGGAATCACAGATGTCCTCACAGACATGATGGATGTCGGGCTTGTATCCAGAGACTTACATGAACAAGAAATAAAAAAAGGAGCATTCCCTATTTTTGTCGCAAAAGATGCCGTACTAGGAACATTTAATACTGACCATCCCAATGCAGGGTTAATTAAAAAGAGAGGGCTCACACAAAGAGAACTGGAAGGAATCTTTATCACTCAATCCTATCAAAAATGGAGTGATATCGACCCCAGATTTACAGCATCCCCCATACGTACTTATGTCCGTTCAGATGCTGCAGGCGCAGCCGAAACCTGGGCCAAATATTTAGGGCAAAACCAGGAAGACCTAAAAGGTATTGGTATATACGGTGACCCTGGATTGGCACAGGCCATCAAAGAGGAACCAAATAGTATCGGTTTTAACAATATCAACTACGTCTATGATCTGAACCTTAAAAAAACTGCAGCACATATAAGCGTTATACCACTTGACAAAAACAATAATGGAAAAATTGATATAGAGGAAGACTTTTACGACAATCTGGATCAGCTGACAGAAGCCGTGGCATCAGGAGAATATCCCTCCCCTCCATCGAGGCCCTTGGCATTTGTCATAAAAAAAGCCAACACCAACCCATTGATACGAGAGTTCATAAACTTTGTGCTCAAAAAAGAACAACAAGGATATCTATTGAGCAACGGATATATTCCACTGACAGACGAGCAACTTAAAGTCGAAAGAGAGAAAATAAACACTATTTCCCTAAACTAAAAACGGAGCCTCGCTCCGTAAAATAAATACAGCAAACAGATGAGACTACGCATTCTAAAAGACCGATGGATACGCATCACATTTCGAACTCTCCTCCTCCTGACCTTATCCTTGGTAGTTCTCATAGGCATTGGACTGTTTATCAAATCGCTCCCCCTATTAAAGGACCAGAATATATTCCTCATCCTAACCGGAAGCACATGGTCTCCACTCAAAGGACAGTTCGGATTCCTACCCTTTATCACTGGTACAGTATCTGTCACACTGATTGCGTTGATTATCGCAGCTCCACTATGTATACTATCCTCGATTTACTTGGTTGAATATGCCTCCGATATTTTAAAAAAAACGGTACTCCCTTTAATAAATGTATTGGCAGCGATTCCACCGGTACTGTATGGCGTATGGGGAATCCTATTCGTAGTACCATTGATATCGAACTATATAGGTCCTGCTTTTGGAAACAACAGCTCAGGTTACTCCATTCTTTCGGGCGGCATAGTACTCGCCGTAATGATATTTCCGATTATGATCAGCATCATGGTAGAAGTTCTACAGACTATTCCTCCTGATCTAAAAGCGGCATCCCTATCACTCGGCGCTACACGATGGGAAACTATACAAAAAGTCATTCTAAAAAAAGTTAGGCCTGGAATAATCGCGGCTATAGTCCTAGCAACATCGAGGGCATTTGGAGAGACAATAGCCGTACTCATGGTCTGCGGCAACATTCCCCAAATACCCAAATCCCTATTCGATGCCGGCTATCCTATTCCCGCTCTGATAGCAAACAACTTTGGAGAAATGATGTCTATACCACATTACGACGCAGCATTAATGTTCGCCGCCCTGCTACTGCTGGCCATCATCTTTCTATTCAACCTTATTTCAAGACTGATACTAAATAAACTGGAGGAAAAAGCATAATGTCAACCATCAAATCAAGACTGCGACGGGAAAAAATCGCAAAAATATTAATGCAGCTTGCGGGAATAGGAATTACAGGATCCCTTTTTCTAATCATAGGAATTATCCTTTTCAAAGGACTTCCCTACCTCACTTGGGACATGATCAGCCAAACACCGCAAGGTGGTTTTTATATTGGTAAGGAAGGTGGTATACTCAACGCGATTTTGGGTTCCTTTTATTTAGCCGGTTTATCCACAATACTAGCTTGCATAATAGGCCTACCAATTGCAATCTACCTCAACGTATACATCGCTCAGTCCTCTTCCTTAGCCCGGGTATCAAAACTCTTATTTGACATATTATTTGGGATACCATCCATTGTATATGGAGCCATCGCTTTCAGTATTATGATTGCACTAGGAATCCGCGCTTCACTATTGGGCGGCGTCATTACGATCACACTTCTCACCATTCCTATCGTGGTACGCACCCTGGACGAGCTCTTAAAAACCATCCCATTAGATCTCAAAAACACAACTACATCATTAGGCGCTACACCATGGCAAACTGCCCAAATACTATTAAAGTATATCAAACCAGGTATATTCACTGCCCTTCTACTCGCCTTTGGAAGAGCCATCGGAGATGTAGCAGGCGTACTATTGACCACAGGATTCAGCGACAACCTTCCCCTATATCTTGATGAACCAGCAGCAACATTACCACTAGCCATATTTTTCCAACTTAGCAGTCCAATCCCCGAAGTACAGGGCAGAGCCTATGCCTCCGCACTCATATTAACATTTATCATTCTAATCATTGTCATATGCACACACATACTAGCTTCGAGACAGAAGAAACACAGACTGTAAAACAGATACAGTTGCCACACATACAAATCAAGGATTTGAACGTACATATCGACGGAAAGCACATCCTTAAAAACATAAATCTAGCAATCCCCAACAACTCAATCACCTCCATTATAGGACCTTCAGGATGTGGGAAAACAACCCTGCTAAAAACACTGAACAGACTGATGGATGATAGCAAAAACGTAAAAATAAACGGTTCCGTACTTGTTAACGGAGAGGATATCTATGCTAAAGACGCTGAAGTAACACACATCAGAAAAAAAATGGGGCTACTCTCCCAACGCCCATTTCCATTACCTATGTCTATTTTTGAAAACATTACCTATGGCCCGCGCATACATGGTCAACGGGACAAAAAAGTCTTAAAAGAGATTGTAGAAACCCAATTAAAAAACGTGGGACTGTGGGAAGAAGTAAAAGATAGACTCCATCATTCTGCAACAACACTGTCTATAGGACAGCAGCAACGTCTTTGTCTAGCCCGCGGTCTGGCCGTTCAACCGGAGATTATACTTGGCGACGAAAGCACCTCTGCCCTGGACCCTATATCTACACAGACTATCGAGAATCTATTGATAGATCTAAAAAACGAATACACCATCGTATTGGTAACTCATATACTTCGTCAGGCACGGAGGGTTTCTGACTACATCATCTTCGTATACAATGGCGAAATAATAGAGTTTGGAAAAACAGAAGACATCTTGCTAAACCCTCAAAATGAAATCACCAAGCAGTATGTCAAGGGATTTATAAGCTAAAAAAATGGAACGATCTGCTATAGATCGCTCCATTTGTATCTCTTAGTCACTATCAAAAAAAACACGATAGCAACAGCAGTCAATTAAATAACACCAGCCTTAATAAGCTCCAGCTCCATTTCTTTCTGTAGCTTTTGCGCCTCTTCTCTAGCTCGTTCAGCGAAGTCTTTACCACTCGAAGCATAGATAATACCCCGGGTACTGTTTACTAACAAACCACAATCTTTATTCATTCCATACTTACATACATCCTGAAGAGAGCCTCCCTGAGCCCCCACCCCGGGAACAAGTAAAAAATGATCTGGCGCATGCTCCCGAATCTTCAAAAAAGCTTCCCCACGCGTAGCACCCACCACATACATAAGGTTCTCTACAGTCCCCCACGTATTGACTTTATCAATTACCTCTTCAAACAATTGCTTACCATCTGCATTCGAAAAGTTCTGAAAATCCTTACTCCCCGAATTCGAAGTCAATGCAAGCACAATCGCCCACTTCCCTTCAAAATCCAAAAATGGAGTTACCGAGTCCTTGCCCATATAAGGCGCTATCGTAATAGAATCAAACCCCATTCCCGAAACAGCCTCGTCAAAAAAAGCCTGCGCATACATGTTGGATGTATTACCTATATCTCCACGCTTGGCATCCGCTATACTAAAACAGCTCTTAGGAATTGCTTGCCATGTTTTTTGCAAGGACTGCCAGCCACGAACGCCATAACTTTCATAAAATGCAATATTAGGCTTATACGCAACACAAAGATCTTCAGTAGCTTCTATGATGGCCTTATTAAAAGCAAAAATAGGATCCTCTTCATCAAGAAGATGAGCCGGTATCTTAGTAATGTCAGTATCCAAACCAACACAAAGAAAAGATTGCTTCTCTTTAATCTGTTCTATTAACTCCTGTCTATTCATTTAAATTTTATTGATCAATAAGATTCTGCACGAATGCTTCTACCTCTTTGGTCGAATAATCATACATACCTTCTTCTTTTGCGGCAATCTTTCCACTCTTATCCAATATCACAGTAGTAGGAATAGCTCCCCCCAACCAATTGGAAGGAATTTCACCATTGGGATACACAATAGGCAGTTTTAATTTTTGATCTGTTAAAAACTTCTCTGTCCCTTCCACATCGCCTTCAATCTCAACAATTAAAAACTCGATATTATCATTATCCTTAAATTTATCGTACAATTTCTGGATTGACGGCATTTCTGCTCGACAAGGAGGGCACCACGTCGCCCAAAAATTGATAAACAGCACCTTCCCTTTGAGTTGTTCCGTATCATAGACAACATTATCTGCACTAGAGAATGATGCTTTGTCACCCACCGAATTGGAAGCACTCACCTTCTCCTCTGCCTCGGTCTCTACAGGCTTCTCCAATTTGGGCTTAAAAAACCCGATTTTCATCAGCTGTTGCTGTATAAAAATCCGGCTCGGCGACCATAGGACCAATCCCATAAGCACCACAAAAACAACCCAGCTGACAATATTCTTAATTTTCTTCTTTTCCGCCATCATTTCCAAAGATTAAGTATCAAATTTCTCCAATTGCTTAAGTAAAGTAGCAAAATCCTTTGGATATTCCGCATCAAAAGCATAACTCTTCCCATCAATAGTAAAGGCGACACTTTTTGAATGCAGTGCAAAACGCTTCATAATCGGCAATTCCTCCTCATCTTTAGACATCGTAAAACCACGTCTTTTTATCTGTGATAGAAAAACAGGCTTACCCCGATACATCGAATCCCCTACAATAGCAGCGTGTTGCGTCGCCAAATGTATACGGATCTGGTGCATCCGTCCGGTTATAGGACGACATTCCACCAGTGTAAAATGTTTAAAGTAACGTATACTATTAAAAATCGTTTCTGCCTGTTTACCATTTGCCCGATCAATACTCACATTCTTATTCCCCTGGTTCAAGATAGGCAAATCAACTGTCAGGTTATCAAAAGTATGAGTCCCCTGTATAATAGCATGATACACTTTATTCACCCTTCTCTTTTCAAACTCAATAGAAACCAAACGATAAGTCTCTGGGTTCTTCGCAATAAGAAGCACCCCAGAAGTATCCTTGTCCAATCGGTGACAAATCTGTGCATCGGCATAATAACGCTTTGCTAAACGAAGGATATTAACTTCTCCTCCCTCCCGCTCATCTAAAGAAGCGATAAAAGGCGGTTTATTGATAACAATAAGATTATCATCTTCGTGAATGATAAGATCGTTGAATTTTGGAAATTTAAATAAACGGTTGTCGTTTTGAATCATGATGCAAAAATATAAAAACTAGGCGACTATTTAGCAACATAAGGTTTTTACATTAATATGCAGACAGCACCTTTATTATTTATAATTTTGCAACAAAACAATTATATCATGTCCGTAAATAAAATCATTAAGCGCGTCACTACTTCTAGCATCAAGGAAATGAAACTTCGTGGCGAAAAAATAAGTATGCTGACTGGCTATGACTATACGATGGCGCGAGCTTTAGACGAATCAGGAGTAGACGTTATTCTAGTCGGCGACTCTGCTGCAAATGTGTTTGCAGGGTACGAAACCACACTCCCGATTACACTCGACAATATGATCTATCATACATCGGCTGTAGCCAGAGGATGCCAACGCGCACTCGTTTTAGCTGACCTACCCTTTGGTGAGTACCAAGGATCAACTGACAAAGCATACGAAGCTGCAGTAAGAATGATGAAGGAGTCTGGTGCTCATGCCCTAAAACTGGAAGGTGGTGAAGAAATAATTGATAACATCAAAAAAATAATAAACGCTGGTATCCCCGTATGTGGGCACCTCGGATTAACACCACAATCCATCAACAAATTTGGAACATTTGGTGTACGTGCCAAAGATGATGCTGAAGCAGAAAAACTAAAAACCGATGCACTCGCACTACAAGAAGCAGGCTGTTTTGCTATCGTGCTAGAGAAAATACCAGCACAACTCGCGGAAGAAGTTTCAAAATCCTTACACATCCCTACCATAGGTATCGGAGCAGGCAGGGGTTGTGATGGGCAGGTTCTTGTAGTCAATGATATGCTCGGGATGACCAAAGATTTTAAACCTAAATTCTTACGTCAATACCGCAACCTCTATCAAGAGATTACCGACGCAGCAGCACAATATGTAGCTGATGTCAAGGCGGTAGATTATCCAAATGAAAATGAACAATATTAACCCATTATATTAAAACCATACTTTGGGAAAAATAATTATCATAGGTATTTTGCTGGCGGTGTTGATATACTTCACACTCCGCCGGCTCAATTTCTTCAACTTCGGTAAACCACCGCAAAGAACAAGTTCTTCCCGCGTTATTGAAGTCACAGCTCCAACACAGCTACTAAAAAGAGGCTTAAAACGCACCCTCTATACGGTAGGTTCTGGGTTAATACTATTAATACTCATATTAGTCCTGGCAGCAAAATTTAAGATTGCATTAATTATGCTTCCTATAAGCATATACCTAATTGCTCAGTTCTTTGTGCTCAACAATCATGTCAAAACAATACGGGACCAACAAATACATTATGATTCAGAAACCCAAGATGTACATATAGAATGGATTAATGGTAAATCTTTCGAATTCAACTTACTAAAAGATGTAACAGAATTAAAAGAAGTTCGTGCCGTACAAAAAAACAATGGCCTACATATGGGTTATTACCAACTTTCAATAGACACCAAGGTAATCTACCTACCTTATCTCTTACAGGAAAACCCTGCTAACAAGCCATTTTTCGACAAGTTACAGCTGTTCAACAGGTCGATAGAGACCAAACTATTCCCCATTATCTAACAGCAGCGAATACGCCGTCATGAATTCACTATTGTTTCTGAAGGTATCCCAGGAATCTCTTTGCTATACACTGGCTACACACCGTCTACACACTACCTAGAGCGGACTTAAGGGGACTTGAAGGGACTTAAGCGGACTTGAGCGGACTATTGGCTGTGTACAATAGCTGACTACCTGAAATCAGCCATTTTTCAAACGAAAACACCAATAAAAAGACGTTCAATCATTTTTGGTACAAACGTTGCTATACTCTTTCTGATTATTAAGTTTAACCCTTATATGAAATATTTACGTAGCATAAGCCGCGCCAACAGTTTTATGTTTTTTACCATTGCGCTCGCATTGTTTTATTCCTGTGACCGCAAGGCATCACCTCAAACCGTAGATAAGGAAAAAATAAAAATAGATAGTATTGCCCAAGCAAAAAAAGCAGAAGAGGAAAAAGAGAAAATGCGTCCGCGGACAGCGGCAGACATTACCCTCACCAAAGAGCTTATATATGACAAATACACGCTAGAAGATAAATACAAATACAAAGACACATTTCGCGTATTCCAATGGGATAAGATCAAAGAGAAGCTAGCTTATATCGAAAACTTCCAACGTGAGCATAACAATTACGCTCTAGTCGCAAACTATAAACATAAAAACGGGGAGGCCCCAACAGTAGCGAACTTCAAACGGAATGCCTATAAAAGGGTATCAGACACACTCGGAACAGAGCGATATCAATCTGCTCCTCTTTATAAAATCGGCGAGACCAAAGTACCTACAATATATGGTCGGGACGGTTCACTTGTTAAACTGTTATCAAGCGACACCTTAAATATGGTCCGTATAAAAGGTCTTACCAACATCGAAGGCGAATGGGATATTCCAAAACGCTATATCAAAGCTATAGGTGATACTGCTTCCTTCAAACATATTGTTGTCGTAGACGTAACAAATCAAAATATATGTGCATTGGAACATAAAAATGACAGCTGGATCATAAGAAGCATGAACCCCTCTACAACAGGCAGACATAATCCTCCCTATGGTATGGAAACACCTGTAGGCATCTATCTGCTCCAAGAACAAAAACCAAAAATGTTCTATTATGCGGACGGAACGACCAATATAGCGGGTTATGCCCCCTGGGCCAGTAGGTTTACCAACGGGGCCTATATACACGGAGTACCCACAAATGATCCTAAAGCGAAGATTATAGAATACAGTTGGACATTAGGTACTACCCCGCGCTCACATATGTGTGTAAGAAATGCGTCATCCCACGCCAAGTTTGTTTATGACTGGATAAAGCCCTTTTCGTCACTTGTAATTGTCATCAATTAACCATATCGAAAAGAATTAACATTTCTTAACATTTTCCTAACACATTGGTAACGACCTTTGTATGCGGAAGGAAAATGTGTGTATATGAAAAAAACAATAGCTATTATAGGATTGACATCACTTGCAGGCTTTTATGCAATATTCAGCAAACCTAATCAACTAAAACCTCAAACTATCCCTACAGCGCAACATGTAGACTCGCTCAAAGAAGATGAAAGTGAGTCCTCCATTGCAAAACTCTACAAGGAAATAGCCTTAGAAGGGAAACTTAAGTTTGAAGCATTCGAAATGGCAATGAACGGGTATCAAAACATGTCCTTTAAAAATAAGGACATCATTACCGTAATCGATTTTTCGCTACCCTCTACTGAAAAACGCATGGCTGTAATCGATTTAAAAAACAAAAAAATGCTCTTTCATACCATTGTATCCCACGGGAGAAATAGTGGTGAGAAATATGCCAACTCCTTTTCCAATGAACATGGCTCCCACCAGAGCTCACTCGGATTTTACAAAACAGTAAATACCTATCAAGGAGGAAACGGCTATTCATTGGTACTTGACGGACTGGAAAAAGGAATCAACGACCAAGCAAAACCTAGGGCCGTAGTTGTACACGGAGCAGATTACTGTAGCCAATCTATTATCAACTCTACAGGCAGACTAGGACGTAGCTATGGCTGTCCAGCCCTACCAAGGGACCTCGCTAAGCCGATCATAAATACAATCAAAGACGGAACAATGCTTTTTATTTATGCAGACAACAAAAACTATCTAGCCCAATCAAAAGTATTAAAAGCGAAACCGACAACATTGATTGCACAAAAAGACATCGCAGAAACACAAACAGGTCAAGGGGTGATGAATTAACCCCACCTTGTTTTTACGTAACTAATTCGCTATTTTTAGCTTCAAGGTAATAAAGAACAATGAAGCGAATACTTTCTATTGATGGGGGCGGAATACGGGGTATAATCCCTGGTATGCTGATAGTCGCTCTTGAAGACAGGCTAAAAGAAATCAGTGGAAATCCCCAAACCCACATCTCCGAATACTTCGACTTTTTCTCAGGAACCAGTACCGGTGGGATATTAACATCCATTCTACTATTCCCCTCCGAACAAGATCCCTCTAAACCAAAGTACTCAGCTAGAGAAGCCTTAGATATCTACCTCGAACATGGAGAAAGCATATTTTCGGCCAGCAAGTGGAGAAAATTCTTAAGTAAATTTGGCTTAGTCAGTGAGATATATAACGAAGAGGTTATCGAAAAAATACTTGCTGATTATTTTGGAGACACCAAACTGAGCGAACTCATCAAACCCTGTATTATAACAGCATACAATATCGAGCTTCGCAAAAACCACCTTTTTAGACAACAGAAAGCCATAAGTCATGGGGACTCACGAGACTTTTACCTACGCGATGTATGCAGAGCTACCTCCGCTGCACCGACCTTTTTCTCTGTTGCCGAGATATTCTCCCTTGCCAATACCCGTTATGTACTCGTAGATGGCGGGCTATTCGCACACAACCCAGCGATATCCGCACTTATCGAAGTATTAAAAAACTTTAATACATTCACCATAAACGACATACACATCCTTTCATTAGGCACAGGAATCACCAAAAATGCCTATAACTACGAAGATTTTAAGAAAAAATGGGCCATCTCTATAGGTCCCGCTTTAGTGGATATCATGACTTCGAGCTCTTCAGAAAGTAATGATTATTTTATCAAACAACTCTTCCGCTCCGTAAACCGAGCAGGCAATTACATACGCATAGAGCCCAGCAACCTGTCCTCTATCGATCCTGGAATGGATGCGGCAAGCAAATCTAACATTCAAAAAATAGTAGCCTTATCCGATAAAGTAATCAGTGAAAACGAATTGGTCATCGACAAACTCGCGCATGAACTTATTCATGATAGAAAAGAAGTAGAACGGAGAAAGAAATCCGTTTGGAACTTTCTTTCCAGATAAAACTTTCATGATCCGTCAGCTGGCGATCCCCCAAAGAAATGAACCGTCCCGATGCTATCGAGAGAGATCTTAAATGCCTATGCAAAAGAAAACATCCTAAAAGAAGTTCTTCATAGCCATTAAACCGAAAGAAGAGAACTCATTGATATATTGAAATATACTGTCCAATCAGTAATACGGACACTTTCAAAAAAAATAGCGGATGGTTTGCCACCATCCGCCAAAAACGTTATTCCTTAATCAATGCCCGATCGAGGTGTACATATCCCCCATCTACATACAGCAGTTGGCCTGTAGTATGACTCGATTTATCGGACAATACAAACACCGCCGTATTGGCTATTTCCTCTGCTGTGGTCATTCTATTCCCCAGTGGTATACGGTTTTTAATTTTCTGCAGTGTATCCTCAGGGTTTTCTAGGGTCTGTATCCAGGAATCATATTGCGGCGTAGAAGCTTCCGCTACCACAATAGCATTCACACGTATACCGAAAGGCAACAATTCCACCGCCCATTCGCGAGTTAGCGCATTACGTCCTCCATTAGAAGCGGCATATGCAGAGGTGCCTCCCTGTCCGGTTTCCGCAGTCTTCGAGCTAATATTAAGAATCGTTCCTTTAGACTGCTTCAATGCATCTAAAGCGTGATGAGCCAACAGATAATAATGAATCAAATTCTTATGTAAAGATGCTACGAAACGTTGATAATCTCCATTGGCCAATCCGACACCATCATTATGACCGGCATTATTAACCAACCCATCGATACGCCCGTAACCGACCAATGCTTCTTCGACAGCTCGAGCACAGTCATCCGGATTAGATAGCTCGGCTTGTATCGTCAGAGCCTCTCCTCCAAGAGCTTCAACCTCTCGCTTAACCGAAATATTATCATCCTCATTACGTCCCACAATGATAGGTATTCCCCCTTCTTTCGCCAAAGCTAGGACAATAGCTCGTCCAATCCCTTTAGCCCCACCTGTCACAATAAAAACCTTATCTTTCAAATTTAAATTCATACCTATCAAAATTACGTTATATGATAAAACCTTACAGCATTCCGTCCCCAAAAGTCAGCACGTTCGGATTCGCTGAATTCGTCCAGATGAGCATTGGCAACCATCAAGACCTCATCATAGGTCGATGCTACCAAACTAACTGGCCAGTCTGAACCAAAACAAATACGTTGCTTACCAAAACAGGAAATTACATGTTGCACATAGCGTGTAAAATCAGCGACAGACCAGTTGTTCCAGTCCGCTTGTGTTGTGAGTCCCGAAATCTTACAATATACATTTGGAAAGGCGGCCAATGCTTCAATAAAAGTGGCCCATTCTTCAAACTCTCCTACGGCCACCGCGGGCTTTGCCATATGATCCAACATAAATGCTTGCTTCGGATGAGCAGCAACACACTCCAGTGTACTAGTATAGTGCCTAGGATGTATTAATAAATCATAGGTATAACCATGTTCCGTCAGCGCCTCAATACCTCGTTGAAAAGCAGGTTGCATCAAAAAATCCGCATCTGCTTCGGCTTCTATGATATGTCGA
This sequence comes from Sphingobacterium sp., assembly GCA_031277715.1. Classification (GTDB taxonomy): domain Bacteria; phylum Bacteroidota; class Bacteroidia; order Sphingobacteriales; family Sphingobacteriaceae; genus Sphingobacterium. The sequence goes on from JAITLW010000097.1 coordinate 16,208, forward strand.
AATCCCTTGACGATGGGATGAGCCGAAAATTTCAGAAGTTGCTCTTCTACATCTTCTGATCGCAAATCGACCCAACCAACCACAGCTTTCACCATTTTATATGCACCCGCCAACTCAATCAGAAAATCGGTCTCCCGCAAAGATTGATCAGCCTGCACTAATACAGCTCCATCTATTCGATTGTCCTTAAGTATTTTTGAAATATCATTCGGCAGAAAATTACGCCGGATTACTTTCATATCATCCGTAATCCAAGCATCCTTCACAGGGTCAAATAACCAAAAATGTTGGTGTGAATCTATACGCATCGTCTATCTCTTTGAAAATCTCTTGTCCTTACCTTAGAAGCACTATTAACCACGCCAAGCGATAACCTCTTGTCGCTGTTCGCCCAAATGATCAGCACCAAGCTCAATCACATCTCCTTCTTTTAAATAGATTGGTGGATTAAAACCCAGTCCGACACCTGCAGGTGTTCCGGTCGAAATAACATCACCAGGCAATAAAGTCATAAACTGAGAAACATACGAAACCACATGTTCTACCGAAAAAATCAAATTCTTCGTATTCCCCTCTTGGTAGGTCTTACCATTGACTTTAAGCCACAAACGAACATTATTAATATCCGGAATCTCTTCCTTAGTCGTCATTACTGGTCCCATAGGAGCAAAAGTATCACAACCTTTTCCTTTATCCCAAGTTCCGCCACGCTCAATCTGGAATTCGCGTTCAGAAACATCATTGTGCAATACATAACCTGCTACATAATCCAATGCTTCCGACTCCTCCACATAGGTTGCTTTCTTGCCAATCACAATTCCAAACTCAACTTCCCAATCCGTCTTAACTGAATTTTTAGGAATAACAACTTGGTCATTGGGTCCAATAAGTGCTGTTGTAGACTTCATAAATATAATTGGTTCAGCTGGAATCGCAGCGCCCGTTTCTTCCGCATGATCTTTATAGTTTAGGCCAATACAAACAATCTTTGATGGGCGACCGAATGGAGCACCAAATCGGCTATCTTTAGGGATTTCCGTAAGCTGTCCCTGGTTCGCTTTAACAAACTGCTCCAACCTCTCCAAACCATTTTCCGCAAAGAAGCGCTCGTCGTAATCGCCACCAAAAGCGGTAGTATCATAGTTTACTCCATTAATCTGAACACCTATCTTCTCTTTACCTGATGCGCCGTAACGTATTAATTTCATGCTGTTTTTTAATGTTTAATGGCCAATTTTATAGCCGGTGTCTAAATACTAAAACTTAATTATTCAATTTAATAAATCCACCATCTATCGGATAATCATTGCCCGTAATAAAAGCAGCATCATCCGAACAGAGGAACAAAGCTAATTTAGCAATTTCTTCCGGTTTAGCCATCCTTCCAATAGGTTGTGAAGCAGAAAGTTTATCAAACATCTCAGCTTCCTTGCCAGGATAGTTTTTCTGAATAAAACCGTCTACAAAAGGCGTGTGCACCCGCGCCGGCGATATCGAATTGGAACGTATATTATCCTGTAGGTAATCCCTAGCTATAGACATACTCATGGCGTATACCGCACCTTTGCTCATCGAATAGGCAAATCGATCAGAAATACCAACCAGAGCGGCTATAGAAGCTACATTTAAAATAGCCCCGCCCCCATATGTCTTCATGCAAGGAACTACCGCATGCAACATATTGTAGGCCCCTTTTACATTTACGTTAAATACCTTCTCAAAATCTACTCCTGAACAATGCTCGACATTCCCGACATGGGCAATACCAGCATTATTGACCAAGATATCGACTCTCCCAATCTGTCCAATTACCGTTTCCACCTGTTCTTGATCCGTAACGTCGCATAGGTGTAATACGGCCTTCCCTCCGGCGTCAACC
>JAITLW010000115.1 GCA_031277715.1 Sphingobacterium sp.
AATGGTATACTATCGGTATTGCTGAGCTCGGGCTTCCCGACCAACCCTGCACCGACGACCACGCAGCCACCGGTAAAAGTACAAGGCGTAAAGCTATTGGACACCAACCAATCGGGCCAGGTAAGGCTACAGTTTCAGATGCAGAAAAAAGTCCGCATCTACGAATACCGCTATGCCAAGAATACTGATCCCGAAAACTGGTCAGACCGTAATAGCACGACCGACTCTCGGCTTACTATCATTGCTCCCTTGGAGCCAGGCGTACGTTACCATTTTCAGGTAAGAGCCGTCAATCAGCACGGCGCCGGTGACTGGAGCGATAGCGCTACGATAATTGTAAGATAAAAAAGTTAGGAAGTTATCCTGTGATCTTGTTAACTAGATAACTTCCTTAACCATATAACTTAAAAACATGCATATCACATCATCCCCTTCATGGCTGGCCCAGGGCTGGCACGAAGAACTCTCGCTACGCGAGAAAATGACCATCGGCATTATACTACTATTTAGCATTTGGTTACTAATCGCTTCGATTTTATCCCTACTCGATCCTACCGCAGGATTGCTTGACAGCGGAATAATCACCTTGCTGATCTTCGGACTTATCGTCGCTTGGCTCTCCGTCTATATCAGCTTCTGGCTACAGGAACTCCTATGGCGCCCTTTCAAAACCTTTAGACAACAATTCAATTATCACTTTAATCAATTGACATCATGGCAACAATGTATTCTTTATTTTTCGGTATTCTTTTTACTGCTGTATGCAGTGGTAATAGTGATGGTAGTAGTGATGTAAGCTCACGTTGTCCCGTCATGTCGCTGTGTCCCGATGCATCGGGGACCGCAGTGGAGGACCTGTTCCGATTTCTCGGAACATCTACAGACTTTATAGGGTTTAACTATAATAGATTTTTATGCTGCTCTGTAGCCGCGGCAGGGCCAGTTCCTTTTCTCTTGACAAAAAAGGAACCAAAAGGTCAAGGCTTGGTTGCTCGGCTAAATTGTCTTCTTATTTCTGGCAATAAGACAAACTCACTTCGCTCAGACAAGTCTGATTGCTTATCAGAAATAATCGACAATTCTTTACGCCTTGCGCAACCTAGACCGTTTTATAGAGGTAGTGTTATTACTCCCTTACAATCTAGCTTAATATCGCCTGTGAAGCAAACCGCCAATGAGGATAAAAGAAACGCTATAATAAAAACAGCGACAGCAGAACTAGGCGTCCGCGAAGTGACTGGCAACAACGATGGCCCTCGTATCGAAGAATATCTTGCCTATACGCATTTAAGTAAAGGTTACGAATGGTGCGCTGCCTTTGTATCTTGGTGCTATGGACAAGTGGGTTTAGAGCAACCGCGTAATCCCTGGAGCCCCGCCTTATTTCCAAAATCGAGGCTAGTTGATAAAGTAAATTCCAAACCAGCAGATGTATTTGGAATCTACAGCAACACTGCCAAACGCATACATCACGTTGGTTTGATAAAGGAATTACAAGGTAGCTATATTATTAGCATCGAAGGCAATAGTAATAACCGAGTTGAGTCGAGACGTAGACACCTGCGTACTATACATTCCATAGCCAACTGGATTGATTAAGTCATAACCTTCATCACAGCCATCACTTCAATATCTTCTCAACTATGAAAATCCTCATCATCATAACTCTTGTCGCCTTCTTTTCGAGTTGCAAAATCCATCGTCAACGGCACACAGATCAAAAAGAAGAGTACTCGCTACAACGGCAATGGGAATTTAGGCAGCAAGAGATACGATTGTCTTTGCTTGACAGTAGTAAACGTCACTGGTCTTTTTGGACCGACGGCTGGTTATATTACCACCCCGATTCGGGACTTATTGCCCAAGGGGGACAACTTCAGTTACAAGAATCGCGACACCAAGAACATATAGCAGCAAGCAACCAAACCCAACAAAGCGACAGCATACGTATGAACAAAAGGCGTCACAAAGATGAGGTCATTATCACAAAACGAGTAACAGAAATCTATTTTTGGCTGTATGTAGGTACAGGTCTAATCCTTTTATACCTTCTCTACCGACTATACCGCTATCTAAAAATACAGTTCCCACACCCCAAATAAAACCAGACGAATCCCAAATAAAACCAGCATTATCCCAATTCTTACCCTTTTTATGGGTTACATGCGCCCCTACCTTTGAGTTATAACATTAGAGCTATACAGCGCTGTCTCTACCCGATAGGGTGCAGATCGCGGGCGGGCCGTAGCCAGACGACGGCAACATAAAAAATTATAAATACTAAATTCATTCAGATGAAAAAGACAAACAACTTGTGGCTACGTGCCCTAGGCGCACTGGCACTAACATTATGCTTATTTTTAGGAGTAAATGGGTTTACCAAAAAGGCGGAAGTAAAACCTATGCTGGATCCGATTCCAGTTACAGTTTACTTTACTCAGAGTAGCGATAATCCAACAGTACTTCAGGATGAAGATAACTGGTCTGAAACACCGCACGGTGATTGTGGAATTGGATCGTATCTATGTGAAGTTACTTATGATGAAAATCGTTATGTTAGCTTAAGAGACTTCTTGGATGCCAATACAACACAGGCAATGATTCAAGCTAATTCACTGAGCTATTCGTTTAAAAAATAGAGTATTTGAAATGCTCTAGAAAGGCGCAACCTTAAATAGGGTTGCGCCTTTTAATATTTATCGTGGATTCTGCTCCATACCACTAAGGTCTATTACGCCCTCTGGAATCGGAAGATTAAATCTCGGATCATTAGGTCTCAGTTCACTTACCTTTCCATCTTTAGAATACCTTTCCAGAACTATAGCTCTCCCCTCGTTGTTTAATCGCTTAACATCTCCCCATCTCAGCCCTCTAAATACGAGTTCTTTTCTGCGTTCTTCTAGGATAAAGTCTAACAGCCCTGTTTTTGTCAATCCATTAACCGAAGGAGCTGTTCCGTTTCTATAGCGTTTTTCTAATAACCTACGTAGATACTCTTTCGCTTTATCCTCTCCGACATCCCGAGCATGACATTCGGCCGCAATCAGATACATTTCATCCACAGCCAAGCCTGTAAACGGAGCCGCATCGCCATAATAACTCCCTTTCAATTCTCCGATCTTCCCATTAGTTTGAAAGTTAAAATAAATATCTGGTCTCAGATCATCTGATTCATAACTTGCCAACAGCGTTGGATTCAAATAAAAATTAGCCATATACAACTGCATATAGGAATGATAAATCACCTCTTTATTAAAAATAACTATCGGATAATCCGCAGTAACAGACAACATATTGAAATCCAATAGTTCTGACTTCACTTTTAAAACCTCCTCTGCATAGGCAAGCGCCTTATCATAGATTCCCATAGACAGGTAAATGCGTGCTGCCATCGCTTTAGCAGCCAATTTTGATGGTCTCGTAACGTGTTCAGCAAGCTCAGGAAGGAAGATTATACTTTCTTCAATATCCTTTACGATCTGAGCATATGTATCTTTTACGGAAGATCGATAAGAAGGCTCGTTAAAATTAGTATTCAATCGAATAGGCATCCCTAATGCCTTATCATTATTGGGAATATTATAAGCCGAAGCCCAGACAATGGCCACATCATACAAAAACTTGCCTCTATAAAACAGAGCTTCACCTTTTGCTTTATTCCACTCTGGCAGTTCGGAGACCGACGGAGTGATATTAGGCAACTGTTCCAACACCGTATTCGCATAATAAATAAACCTATAGTGGAATAACCATTCTATCAGCATATCCGATCCAAACATATTATCTGCTTCCCACAAATAGGCATTTCTCACAGGCTCTGCCTTTGAATTCAAATCGGCAGTATCCCAATAAAAGTCATCTGTACTCAGCTCGCCAAAAGTAGGATCCTGTAAAGACTCATTTTCTTTCCGCATTAAAGACAGTAACTGCTCCAGTTTTTCAGGTATAACAAGTCCTTTTCGTGGCTTGGCATCAAGAAAGCTATCACATCCGATAATAACTGTACAAAGCAACAATAGACTTAAAAATATAATCTTATTCATCGCATTAAGTTTTAAAAGTTAACATTCAATTGTAACGACCATGTACTAGTGGGCAAGATTCCTGACCGATAATATATAGGATCAAGCTTGGCTTTATTCGCCTGCCAGAGTATTCCCAACTGCTCCCCTGTCAACTGGATTGAGCAATGAGTCTGGTTCTTTTTAAAAGTCTTGCCTATTGCAACCTGCTGCAAACGGATATGATCTCCACGCTCTACTGTCGATTCGGAGTTCATATAAATTGTATTTCTATTGTCATTGAGT
>JAITLW010000127.1 GCA_031277715.1 Sphingobacterium sp.
GGTTGACGACTTCATTTCCATCTTTAGTCTTAAGACGGGCCTCGTCAGCAAACTGCTTTCGCTTCTCTTGTAGATCCCATTGCCCATCCAATATATCCGGTAAGACGTTGTCCAGCCCATTCGGATGCCCCTGCCAAGCGATATGTCCTGTCCGATCTATAACAATAGCAAAAGGAATACCGCGCTGCCCTATAGCATCTACCCAATTAACTTTCATAAAATTTGATGGACCATCAGCTGCTATACTGTATTGCATACTACGGCCTATAGCACCATTCATAAAACGTTGAAGTGAATCCAGACCCACGTTCTTTCGTTCTAGGATACTAATACCATAAACCACTAATCCCTGATTCTTATATTGTGCTGCTATTTTGTTCAAATGGGGAACCCCCGCCAGACAAGGCTGACACCAGGTCGCCCAAAACTCGACCACATGTACTTTGCCCTTTTCTAAAACATCTTCCGGTTTATTCTTTAGCCAGCCCTCGACACTAAACTGTGGAGCTGGATCGCCGATTTTTAATGTCTGAGCCTGTACCTCTTCTCTTCCGAACAGAACAAAGAACAGTGTAAAAGCTAAAATTGATATTTTACTCATGATATAAATGCTTTTATATTAATTGTAACCCTCGTTTTGGGGTAGTAAATTTGGATTTTTATTGATTTCGTTTTCGGATATAGGGAAGAGTATATCCGTAGACTGCCAGTTAGCTCCCTTTACTACACTCAATACATCATCTGCCCTCGTTTTACCAGGGGTAGAAGCACTAGCTGTTCTCTTCAAATCGAACCATCGGTGGGCGTACTCGCCAAATAACTCAACCTTACGTTCTTGTTCGATAGCCAATAGCATGTCAGGCTTTCCTAAATTAAGTTTTGCAGATAGTTCAGCACGGGTCCTTATTTTATTTAGGTCTTCCTCTGCACTGCCTGTACCGGTTAGGTTATTTTGCTGGGCTCTCGCTTCTGCTCGAATAAGGTAGAGCTCTGCCAGGCGAAACATAATATAATACTCGTCTCCTGCTGATGCTGTTCTCAGTTTATATTTATTGACGTGGTACCAATTATTAGAACCTACTTCTTTCGTCCAATTGATCTTACGGAGATCATTGGCTTCAAAACTATCTATAAATCCTGGAGCTAAGGTATAATTCACGTTTGCGGATGATGCTGGATTCAACTCTACTCCCCACTGCGTAAAACCCGTCACAGTCTCTATCTGAAGTATGGTTTCTGTATTGGATTTCTTAAACGTTTGATCTACGTCCGAAAGTTTATACTGCGTATTGTTGATTACTATTGTTGCTTCCTCTTCTGCCTTTGCCCAGTTGCTCTGGTAGAGATAAACCCGAGCTAGTAATGCTGAAACTACGGTTTTATTAACACGGCTTTTATTGGCAGATAAATAGTCAGTTCCAACCAAATCTTTTGCTTTTAGCAAATCATCCAATATTTGCTTATAAACGTCTGCCGCGGCCGTCCGCCCCAACATTGCATTTTCTGTAGGAGCATCGGAAAACGCTAAAGGCACTGCTCCATAACAATTGACTAGATTAAAGAAAGCTAATGCCCGCCAGAAACGGACTTCACCCAATAGCTGATTCTTTATGGTCGGGGATAAAAGAGTAGCATTTTCCAATCCCTTCAGAGCCGCATTAGCATTGACAATATGGTTATAGGGATACAGCCACAATGCATTTCCCACATAACCATTGGTAGGCAACACATTGTTGTTTTGAAATTCTAAGATAGTTGAAATTGACTGCTGATAATTCAATTCATCAGCTGCTAATCCAGCGAAAAGAGTCGTATTCAATAACAGATCCCGCATATTCCCACTGCTGTATAAAAAGAGTACAGCAGCCGTTGCTGAGCCTTCTGAATTATAGACTTGAGAAGCCTCGATAGAACCTGGAGGAGGATCCAACTGGACAAACTTTTCGCAAGATGAAAATGCTGCTGTCAAAATCAATGCAAGCGTGTTAAATTTTATTTTAGTTTTATTTATAGACATGATTTCTTCCGATTTAAAACGTAACATTTAGACCTACAATAATAGCGCGTAATGGTGGCGTGGCATTGCCAGACTCTGGATCCAATAGATACTTATTCTTGGCAAAGGTCAGTAAGTTCTGTCCTTGTACATAGAGACGTGTATTTGATGTACGGATTTTCTGATTCCATGCCTGTGGAAGTGTGTATGAAAGACTGGCAGACCTCAACTTTAAGAAAGAAGCATTACCATAAAAGAAATCCGAACTTCCAAAATATTGATAGCTGGAATAGATGGCTCCCCCTGGATTGGCAGAAGCCCCTGGGAACAAGGTCCCTGTATCTCCAGACTGCCTCCATCTATCTAATGCTGAAACATTCTGATTATTCAAACTACCAATACGTGTACCATTGATTTGGTTGGTCGTTCCACGTCTGTGGTTAAACTGTAAAAAGAAATCAAAACTAAGTCCTTTGTAAGAAAAGGAGTTATTCATGCCTCCATAATACGGTGTACCTACGCCGGTAATATACCGATCATTCATCGATACTAGATTTGGATTGCCATCCAAGTCTCCGATCAATACTTTACCCGTCGTGGGATCAATCCCATCAAATCGGTATTTGAATGTCGGTGGTACAGACTCGCCTACGACAAAGCTGGTACCATAAAAAGAAACATCTTTATCATTAAAACTGGTCATTTTGTTCTTTTGGAAAGAGATGTTGAAATCGGTACTCCAACGAAAGTTTTCGGACTGTACGTTGATCGTATTCAATTCGATTTCTAAACCCTTGTTCTGAACAACGGCATCTAGATTAATATTAACCGAATTGAACCCTGTCTGATGTGGCGCGGAAGCGTATGTTAGTAGGTTACCTGAATTATGCCAGTAAGCCGCAGTCTTTAAAAGGATCCTATCATTGAAAAAACCTAAGTCTATACCAAACTCCATCTTTTTTGTGGTCTCCCACTCCAAATCAGGATTAGCAATCCCGGACATGGATAGTGTTGCTAATTTTTGATAGATAGGGCTATTGCGGTACAGGGACATGTACGAATAATTAGGCAGCTGATCGTTTCCTGTAGTACCGTAACTCGCTCTCAACTTACCAAAACTCAACACATCGAGGTTTTCTTTAAGAAAACCCTCCTCTGTGAAAATCCAGGCGGCTCCTAAGGCTGCAAAATTAGCAAACTGTCGATTCGGACCGAATCGAGAGGAAGCATCCCGTCTAAAAGTTCCATTTACAATATATTTATTTGCATAATCATAATTTACCTTTCCAAACAAGGAAGCGTATTTATACTCACTATATGCATTTGAAGCTGTTAGATCTCCAGCAGCAGAAATATTGCTTAATTGGGCTTCATAGGTATAATTCGTCCCGTTCAACCGGGTACCATCACTGATGTTCTGTTGAAAAGTACCTCCAACCAAAGCCAAAAATGCCCCTTTACCTTTTTTAAAGGTGTACTCCAATTGCGGTTCAGCGATATAATTAGTAGCTTTTATGTTTGCGAAGCTCGCCGAGTGCGATGTCTTATTGAATGGATTTTGTGAAGGCAAAGGGTTTTTGGTGACTTGTTCCAAATTATTACGTGTATAGCCTACGTTCAGCTTTAAGTTAAGCCCAGTTATTATCCGATATTTTAAATCGCCTGTAGCGATAAAATTGGCCATACTGCTATCATAAGTCTTTAGCAGATTGGACATTGGGTTGGTCATGCCATCAATCCAATACAACTGTCCATCATCTTTATATAATGGATAGTTGGGCGGTAATGTTAGGACGTTTGCTACATCTGTGGTGATAAGGTCTGTGTTTTCATTGGTATAGTTTACACTAAATGTAGAAGAAAACCGCTTATCAGCAGAATTGGTACTGACAGACATTCGGCCTGATAGCCGTGTATTACCCATATCGCCTTTAAAGACTGTTCCATCATTACGGTAAGCTCCTGAAGTAAAAAATCTAAACCGATCGTTACCTCCCTGATAATTCAATTGCGCATCTGTAATATTGGCTGTTCCACCAATAAATTCCTTCTGCCAGTCTGTATAACCATTCTGGTCCCATAACAATAAATCTGGCGCATTAGATGTTGTAGGCGTTACCCCATCATTTACGAAAGCTTCTTTTCGCATTTCTAGATACTGCTGTGTATTCAGCATATCTACAAATCGGCCTACTTTTGCCGCTCCCTGCTGCAGATTTACGTTAAATTGAGATTTGCCACTCTTGCCTTTTTTTGTCGTTATCAAGATAACGCCATTTGCACCTCTCGCACCATAAATCGCTGTTGCATCGGCATCTTTAAGCACATCAATACGCTCTATATCTGCGGGATTTATTGAGCTGAATACGCTAAGTCCGCCATTCGCTCCGGTAAGACCATTATTATTGAGATTATCATTAACAGGTTGTGTTGTATTAAAGTTAGTAAAAGGGGTTCCATCCACGATAAACAAAGGTAAACCTCCTGAAAGTCCATACGATCCTAAATTATTGACGCCACGAATGCGGACAGTAGAATTACTGCCTGGCAAACCATTATTCTGTACCATCTCTACGCCTGCTATCCGACCAGCCAGCGCATGTATGGGGTTAGCAACAGTTTGTTTCTCTATGTCTTTTGCTGTAATAGAGCTTACAGAACCGGTATTCAAACGCTTGGTAGTAGTACCGTATCCAATCACAACTACTTCATCCAGATTGTCCTGCGACATCTCCAAAACTATAACACCACTGTTCTGGATTTCTTTTACACTCTTTACCACAGTCTTGTAGCCTAGATATTGAAACCGGATCAATAAATTATCACTGGATACCACTAAGCCCCAATGTCCCTGTCTATCAGTAGCCGTGCTGTTATTTAAAGAGGAACCTGTATTTTTGCTTTCAACAAGTATTGTTACGCCAGAAAGTGGTTTGCCATCAGGATCCTGTACTATTCCAGAGATCCGTAATTCCTGTTCTTCTTTTTTAATCTGCTTTACAGAAAGTACAATATTCTCTTCAGTTTGCTTATACTCTAAAATGGTTCCGGCTAAAAGAAGATCTAAAGTTTCACCTATTGTACGTGGTTTTATATTTAGTCTAATCTCTTTATACTGATCAACTATCTCTGTTGGATAGAAGACAGTAAGCCCCGAGGTAATCTCCAATTCTTTTAGTGCAGCTTTCAATGTTCCCTTACTCGATGATAAAGCTATTTTTTTTGTAGCTATCCCCTGTCCGGAACTTTCGGTTGCGCACAGAAAACTGGTGGTCAGCACGATTGCGAGTAGACAGATTAAATTCACTTTCATAAAAAACCGAATATTTTGATGCAAATTTGATGGGAAGTGGACATAGTTTTTCCCATTTGCAAAAACCAACATTTTTTGCATTATTTGTTATGGATTTAAAGTTATCAATAATTTTAGATTCCCTAACTCCCTCAATGCTTTCCTACGGCGGGGGAGTTTTTATTTTGATTATTAATTATGAGCTGTTTTTTATATCTCTCTTCATGTTTACTTCATTTAGTTATATTTATTTGATTAGTTTATTTTAACAACCTTTACCAGTGATTACAATGCTTCCATCAGCAAGTTTTGTAAAATTAGCTTGACGTATGGAACATAATACAGTAAGTATCTCTTCTAAACTTTCAGTACCTGTAAACTTTCCTGTTATAGGACAATTCGCTAAATCAGGGCTATCGAAAGTTATTGATGTATTATAACGTCTGGTCAAACGATGTATCAATTCTCCAAATGACTTTCCGTCAAATTGCAAATCTGTTGATGTCCATAATGAGGCTACCTCAGCCCTTACTTCTTTCTGCTCGACCACTTCAGTTTTTACATCAACTTCAAGCTGCTGATTGGCAGTCAATTCGGCAATAACTTTTTGTCGTTTTTCTACACGAACTTTGCCATGTCTTACTGTTACTTGTACGTCAGAGTTTTCTTCGCCCCCCTTAATGGTAAAAGCTGTACCCAATACAACCGTCCTCACCTCTCCTACGTGAACAATAAAAGGTCTAGACTGATCTCTGTTAATATCAAAATATCCTTCCCCTGTAAGCCGAACCTCGCGTGTATTTTTTGAAAAGTCAGACACTATCTCCAAACTACTGCCATATCGAAGGATAACCACACTGCTATCCGGTAAACGAACATATCTATTCTCTGTGGAATCTACTGAGGCCTGATGCGAAATGTATAAATGGTGTTGAATATGACTTGAACTTAGCTTATAATTTAGCCATAAAGAGGTCCCGACAAGGATTACAACAGCAGCAACAGCCTGTAATAATCTTTTTATATTTATAACCCTAGACTTCTTGTCCTCAACCTTACCAATACCTAACTGCATTTTGGCTTTCATCCGCTCTTTAACTTGT
>JAITLW010000128.1 GCA_031277715.1 Sphingobacterium sp.
GATCAATTTAATAGTATCCACGAGCAATTGATTAATAGCTGGGGCGAACTCAAACCCTATCTGAATGGGGATATCGTTCACTTTTCCTGCGCCAAGGAAACATTGGAAGATCTTACAAATATTGAATATTTACGCGATACAGCAATCCAAGCAGGCCTACAGACCAAATTGATTTATATTGATGATATTGGTTGGTCAGGTCGTAATTTTGTGGATCTTGAAGGCGAGCCCATCCAATCTATATTCAAACTCTATCCTTGGGAGTGGATGATACGTGAGGAGTTTGGAGTACACATCATCAACGATCTAAATAAGACACAATGGATTGAACCCTCATGGAAAATGTTGCTCTCCAACAAGGCGATATTACCCATCCTTTGGGAGTTATACCCCAATCATCCTTATCTATTGGCATCGTATTTTGAGGAACCTGGGCATCTCAAACATTTCGTTAAAAAGCCTATTCTATCCCGAGAGGGTGCCAACATAGAGATGTACTACGACAAGCAGATGATTTACGCAACCACCGGTGAATATGGAGATGAAGGCTATATCTACCAAGAGCTCGCCACATTACATCGTGAAGAAACCGGATTTTCCATCATTGGCAGCTGGATTATAGGACAAGAGTCCTGTGGAATCTCCTTCCGCGAATCCGATATGCCGATCACGACGGATCAAAGCCGGTTTGTGCCACATATCATAAGACATTAAAAAACAAAGAGCGCCCATCGATGATGCAGCGCTCTTGTACTAACAAATAAAATAATACTAAATCCTATTAATTTTCAAAACGGTATTTGCGTTTTCTACAGGCTCGCCTTTCTTTCCGGCTTGCTTATTTGTGACGTATATCGCACCCGATGCAGGGTCTAATGTAATCGTATTCGGTAACCCTTGAGTTGCGATACGTTCTACCACCTGATAGCTGTCTGTATTAATAACCGCTACCTCCTGCTTATTCCGATTAGCTGTATACAACAATTTACTTTTTTCATCATAGACCAGTCCTATAGGTGATGAATCATAGCCTAAATAAACCTTCTGTAGGATATCACCTGTATTACCATCCACTATCGTTACGTTGTTATCATTAGACTGACTTACAAATAAGCGATTACCCGCCTTATCCAACGCAATATTTAGAGGACAATAAGACCATGTTTTAAACTGCCCTTCCAAGTTTCCAGACTCACTGTTATAGACGAGAATATTCCCCTCCATTGTATTAGCATCTGTACCGTATACCTTGCCGCGCTGGGCATCTACATTCACACCCAGCAGGTACGCTCCTTCTTTTTCAAATGCACCTACATAGGTGTTGCTATTACCATCAATTTCCCAAATAGAAGGATTCCCATGATCAGAGACATAGACTTTATTACGGATCTCATCTACTGCAATCTCGCGAATCTTCGATTTTTTGTTTCCACTCGATATCACTTGCTGTTTTTTGCTCTTCAAATCAATTGCACTGACCGCATCCTGTAGAGAATGCCCCACATAAAGAGTCTGTGTTTTATTATTCAGGGCAATTCCAAAAGGAAGGTATTTTCCCAATGCAATAGAATCCTTTACCGCTAAGCTCTGTCCATCCAGTACATAGACAAAATTCTCCGCATTCTTATCAAACCCCTTTTTAGGTCCAGCGACATATACGAGATTATTGGTTGGATTATATACCAATTGGTAAAGTTCATTAGGCAGTTTTTGCATCTGCTCAATTTTAAAATTAGCACTATTCTCTTGACCGTATACAAGAGCTGAAGCTAGCGTCAACGCGGCACCTAAAAGTATGTGTTTCATATTTTATAATATTAATTTAGACTGATTTTTAATAAGCGTCTACTATAAGAGTTGCTCAACATTCCTATTACCGAAGTAGTGCACTGTAATAAGCCTAAAATCTTGATCATAATTTTGGTTGCTATCTGCTTCAGCCTCCTTGTAGCTATAGATTAAAACAGTAAATTTGAGTTTAGTTTAGCAATTTATGTTCAAAAAGACATTTTACCTCGTCCCCATTTTATTTGTTTTCTCCTGTGCGAGCAAACAGGAAAGCCAAAACGTCAGCTGGTATAAAGACCAAGTTATTGAACAGCTCGAACCTCAGGGAGACTCGACCTATCGTGTACAGATTGGCATTATGGCCTCTTCGTTCTGGTTGACAAAAGACAGCAAAGATTTCACAAAGCACTTTTCGCTATTGGAAAATAGTCTGAAGAACCGTAATCACCTTGATATAGGTGTAGAAAATGGGAGTAACAAAATAATCCTGATCAAAGAGTAGAGCTACTGAGTTATAATGACTGGCACCTTATTAACGGACAAACAGTACACCATCGAGAAATTTGAAGGCAAAGGCGGGTGGACCTATGTCAGACTTCCGGAAATAGCACCGAGCAAAAACGCTCCCTTTGGCTGGGTCAGGGTCAGTGGCTCTGTCGACCATTACCCCATCAAAGCCTATAATCTGCAGTCAATGGGGCAAGGGATACTCTTTTTACCTTTAAAAGCCGAGCTTCGAAAGCATATTAAAAAGCAACCCGGAGATCTGGTACATGTCCTACTCTTTGAAGATAATACACCGACTGAAATTCCAGAGGAATTAATCTTATGCCTATCCG
>JAITLW010000131.1 GCA_031277715.1 Sphingobacterium sp.
ACAGAAAATCTAACGGAAGGAGACAGCAAATGATATATGATATTTCTTTCACGGCCTTAGCATTCTTCTTTGTTTTCGTCGGCCTAGTCCTTGGGCTATCATTTTACTTTGGGCGCAAAAAAAGTTCTTCTTCCTCTTACTATGCCGCGGGCGGACAGATTCATTGGGCAGTAAATGGTATCGCTTTCGCTGGAGATTACCTCTCTGCAGCATCTTTTCTAGGGATATGCGGCATGATTGCTATCGCTGGTTTTGATGGCTTTTTATATGCAATTGGCTTTTTAGCAGGCTGGATAGTTGCTCTATTCCTTATTGCCGAGCCATTTAAGAGACTGGGAAAATATACATTTACTGATGCCCTAAATGCTAAATTCAATTCAAGAGCAATTACACTGACAGCATCTATAAGTACATTAATTATATCCATTTTTTACCTTATCCCTCAGATGGTGGGTGCCGGAGATCTTGTGATGCCACTATTAGGATTGCCACACTGGGCTGGCGTAATTTTAGTCGGTGCTATTGTAATCGCCATTGTCGCGAGTGCTGGTATGGCATCAACAACTTATGTTCAGTTTTTAAAAGGGGGACTACTCATTGTTCTCTCCACCGTATTGACGGTATATATCTTAAAAAACGGGCTATCGACTCCGCCGGACTTTAATGGAAATACCTACCATAAGTTTATGGAGCTGACGCCTGAAGTCAAAAATGAGCAGATCGTATCCGTTCCAAATTGGAGCGTTATCACACAACAGCAAATAGGTGATAAGACTTTTGTTAAACTAGCGCAAAATGGTATCGAAAGATGGTTTGAATGGATACAAAAAGAGGACAATTTATTAAAAGAAACACTGACCATTACCCAAAGAACTGATGGCACGACACTATACAACGGTGAGCCCAAAGACAGTAGAAAGTTCTATCAAGTAGGCCACTTAAGCAAGATTATTGTAAACGGTCAAGAGCTATCCCAAACAGGCCCTCTCGGTCCATTTGAATTCTTATCCACCATAAAAGACAGCGAGATCGTACGATTCTTACAGGTAAAACTAACAGATGGTAATGAACAGGTCTCTATCTATTATCCTGAGGTAACCTCTGGTTCTAAATTTATGCTCCCTGGTCTAAAATATAAAATTGGCAGTGACGCGAACCTATGGAGTAAAATGGATTTTGTATCACTCATGCTAGCTCTATTTTTAGGAACCGCGGCCCTACCTCATATCCTGATCCGTTACTACACGGTAAAGACTCCTAGAGATGCACGAAAATCAACGATATTGGCGATAGCTGCTATCGGTGGATTCTATATCCTGACCTTATTTATCGGACTTGGTGCAGGAGTAAATGGTGTGATGGATGTGGAATCCAGTAATATGGCTGCTCCTCTTCTGGCTAGAGCTTTTGGCGCGGCCTTATTTTCTATTATATCTGCTGTGGCATTTGCAACCGTGCTTGGTACTGTTGCAGGACTTATAGTAGCATCTTCTGGAGCAATAGCCCACGATTTTATTGATGTGTATCTTAAGAAAAACTTAGATGACGACAAAAAGGTTAAAGTAGGAAAAATAGCTGCTGTAATAGTCGGTGTATTTGCAATATTATTAGGAATGGCTTTCCAGGGAATCAATGTATCTTTTTTGGTTGGATGGGCTTTTGCAATCGCTGCTTCTGCCAATCTACCAGCTATCCTATTTTTGCTGTTCTGGAAAAAAACATCTTCTACTGGAATTGCGGCTTCCATAGTCGTCGGGATCATCTCGTCGCTTGCCATTATCTTGACATCACCAACAATGTGGGACAAATATGGATTAGGAGCCAACAATGCCATGCATCAATTGGAAAACCCGGCATTAATTTCCTTCCCACTAGCGGTACTAACGGTATATCTATTTACTAAAATGTACCCAAAGAAAACAAAGGACCTACAAACTATATCCAGTGAATAATAGAGGTAACCTCTATTATTCACTGGATATTTTTGAAAAGAGGTTGTTGGAACTAAAGTTTCAACAACCTCTTTCAGTACATATCTAACTAGTTTTCCAGTAGCGATGCTAGTTTCTTTTCCAACTCATCTCCCATTAGATTTTTAGCAATGATCTTTCCATCTTTATCCAACAGGAAATTGGCAGGGATACCTTTGATACCATAAAGCACAGCAGCCTCGTTTTTCCATGCGTTTAGATCCGATACCTGCAACCAAGTCAAGCCATCGTCTTGTATTGCTTTTAGCCATTGGTCTTTCTTACCATCCTGATCCAAGGATACTCCAAGTATCGTAAATCCTTTATCTTTAAATTTGTTGTAGGTCTTGACTAGATTGGGGTTTTCAGCCCGACAAGGGCCACACCAAGAAGCCCAGAAATCAACCAGAACGTATTGTCCACGCAAAGAGGAAAGCTTAACTATATTTCCTTCCGTATCAGGTTGCGAAAAATCAGGCGCTACTTTGCCTACAGCTGTAATATTATGAGCCTCAATTTCTTTAGCCACCGACTTTCCACCACCGGTGTTTCTAATCTCAGGAGACAAGCTCGTAAATAAGGCTTCCACATCGGATGGTTTCATAAATGAACCATACATCACCAAAAGATTTACAGAGGCATAAGAATTTGGATGAGCAAGTATAAATTCTTTCATTTTATTTATGGAGTGTCCCTCTCCTTCTGAACTTAACTTTTCATAGTCAGCAATCATCTCCTGATAACGTATATCTGTGGTATCTGGATCTGGATCCTCTAACATTTCTTTACTGTACTTTTCGTACAGTTGATCCATTATTTTACCTTCTTCTTTACTAGTCTTCTCTATAAAAGCATTGTACAGATCGTTCTCTTTTGACCCGCTGATTTTGGAGGAAGCAAAATCCTCTACATCCGCCTTAATCTTAATCGTCCCTGGCTCACCAACTAGGATACCAAACGGCACATATCCGCCTTGCGCTTTAGATTCGTAATCGCTATAAAAATAATATATGGTCGGTTCTTTAAATTTGAGTTTTATCGAAAACTGACCGTTCTTTATAAAAGCGGAATCAACATCACTGGTGCTGTGGTTATACAGTACAATTTTATTTCCATCGTATTTTTTAGGTGCTGTACCTACAAATTTGACATCCTGTGCATGAACGACAACCGTCGTAAGCAGAAATAGCGCAACGGCAGACTTAATTTTCTTTAACATTCTTTTTCTTTGATTGATGTACGTTTATTATTTTGCCTTTTTTTTGTAACCGGCAAGGGTCTTGACATAGGTCTTTAATTCTTTTTCGGACACTGCGTGAGCTGTATCTCCGCTAGCTATCGCTTCTTTTGCCGCTACGATGGCTTCCTCCTGATATTTGACCGCCTTCGTATAATTACCAATTTTAGCATTGCAGAATGCAAGTTGCTTCAAAATAGTAGGGTTGGTCTTCTCTCCCGATTTTTCAAAATTATCGGCGACCCAGGCGTAGCTTTCTTTGGCATAACCTTCCTCCGCCCCAACCATATTCAACATATAGACTGCGGCGTAGCTATTTTCCTGTTGCCATTCCTTACCATATGCAATAGCTTCTTTCTCCCCTATATTCATCAGAATCATGATAAATTTCATAAAGGAAATATTCATTGCATATTTAGGCATTTCGGCTTTATCTTTCTCAATTACCCTAAAGGCCTCCTCACGGTTTCCTTTTTCAAAAGCTTCACCTACGACAGCTACAACCTCATTATAAGCTTCGAAGTCCTCCTGATCCTTATCCAAGGATGCCGAAGCCGCCTCCATATCAAAGGTACCGTCAGCGATGGCAGACAAAACCGTATCCAATTCTTCAGGTTGTCCGATCCATAATACTTTATTATTCTGCACAACGAACGTAGCAGGGATACCATAGAGACCGGCCGCTTCAAACCAATTCTTTTTCATATGTTGCTCATTATTGTCCGCAAATACCGAATAGCCCATATTGGCATCGTTTGATTTTACAAAAGTTTCGATCTTGGGTAAGTTGGCATCATAAGGTTTCTTGTCGTCACTGCTCTCCATAATATTGACTCCGATAACAGTAGCCTTACCTGTATATTGTTTTTGGAGTTCAGTAAGGTGTGGCATCGCCGCTCTACAGGGTCTACACCAGGTCGCCCAAAATTCTACAATATAGATATGGTCCGCCTGATAAGACTCTATAGGATCACCTTTGAGCCATTTGGAGTATTTCAGCTCTGGTGCCGGGTCTCCTGCGCGGAGCATATTTTTTTGCTGGGCATAGACCATAGTACCTAAAAATAATAAGGCTACGATTAAAAGGGCTGTTTTTGCTAGTTTAAACATATAATTCATTTTAAATCTTGTAGTATTGGGATAGCAACAATTCTTGTTAATGCTATCCCAATTATTTGTTACTGTTACTGTTACTGTTACTCTTCCGTTGTTTACGGATTATTTTCCATTCCTGGATTTTCATCTATTATTTTTTGTGGCAACCTCATTACCAACCGCTCCGGTTTAAGAACATAAGTATGTGCAATGTCGCCTTCAACATCGTAGACCACATGCTCGTAGTTGACCAAGCTATTGTAATCGGGATCTACCGAAAGTCGGCGCATATCAAACCAGCGGTAGCCCTGCATAGCAAACTCGCGGATACGCTCTTCAAAAATAAACTTGACGAGATTAAACTTATCGGAAGCAATCTTTTTACGGATTTTTGCATCTGCATGAGGCATCCGGTGTTTACGGAACGCTTCGAGATCACTTACAGCGCCAGGGAGATCCCCTAATCGCGCTTTACACTCGGCCAACAACAGATAGATATCTGGTACCGTAACACCAAAAGAGGTATACCAGGGTCCTATCCTACGTAACATTCCATTAGGATATTCTACTTCATCGAAATCCTCAGATGAATAAAAATAGTTCCGTAAATCAGATTCACCATATAAGTCAGCGGTGTTTTCAGTAATTACCAATTCGCTTTGATAAAACGTCCAACCGTTCATAAACTGTCTGCCCAATAAAGTCTCCTCGTGGTAGAAAGGTTCAGGCATGGAAGGCCCAAACATCTCATCTATAGGGAAGATACCGTCTTCATCAAAAGTTTCGTTATAATCATATAGATTGACCGGAATAGCGGCATTTGAAAAATTATCCTTACTTGAAATCAGCAAAGGCAAGGCTTCCTCAAACCGTCCCATAAAGGTGTAGACCTTGCCCAGTATTGCTTCAGCAGAAGGCTTTGAAGCCCGTACACGGCTGGTCAGCTGTACCAGTAGGTCTGGCATGGCCTCTGTAAGATCACCTATGATAAAATCATAGACTTCCTGTACTGATGCCCGCTCAAACTTAGCAGCCATAACATTGGCTTCCTTTACAATCGGGTAGCCTAGATCGCTTGCCGCCGTAGCCTTATCATAGGGCTTACCAAAGTAGTTGATTAGCTGGAAATAGGTCCATGCACGACCTACAAGCGCCTCCGCACGAATCGATTTCTTCGTCTGATCGCTCCCCCCCTTAGACTCCATCACCTCGTTTATAATCTTATTGTAGGCGTAAAGACCATTCATAAATAATATTATTTCCGGGGAGTTCTGCCCAGGCTCATAGATCATCGCCTCCCACTTGAAGAGACGCTGGGTCTTCAGACTTTCAGCCGAAAAAAAAGGATCTATAGCGGCCACCTCATCTCCCATAGGCACCTGCATATCAATATTAAAATTGATGAACTGCACATTGTTCAACAGTAAGTTATAATCCTCTGTCGTCTCGGCTATCTGCTTGCCTTTAGGTTCGACCTCCAAAAAGCTCTTTTTACAGGAAGATACAGTGGTACCCACCAAAAGCAAAAGTAGTATAAACCAGTTATATAAAATCTTATCTTTCATTTCTTTATGCTTTTCTCGTTAAAACCTAACATTTGCACCTAAGGTTACCGTACGTTGCCCAAATGGCGTCGAATAACCAAATTCAGGATCGATACCCTGACTATTTGCTTTCCATAGCATAATATTGGATACCTGTGCCCTCAAACTGATATTTTCGGTACGTATCTGTTGTACGATACTCTTTGGTAGGTTGTAGCTCAGAGTGATATCACGTAGCTTAATATAAGAGGCGCTCACGACGTTGGTGTGACCAGCGGAATAGTACCCGATATTACGTCGCGCTCCGCTCGCTGCCGTATTCGCTTCATAAGACGGAATATCCGTAAAGGCTTCGTCTCCCGGTTGTCTCCAACGTTTTAAGAAATTGGGATGCGGAAAGCCAGTGGCTCCGTCTAGACGCATTACATGTCCGAAATTAAGAGCAGTATTGGCCGACAGGGTAAAATCCTTGTACCGGAAAGCATTGGACAGGCCTCCGCTCCATACCGGTTGGTAGGTACCCATGAAGCGTATATCATCTGTCTTGGTGACATACAGCGGATCTTTTATCACGGTATTATCGTGCAGACGGATCTGCGGGTCCCCTATGCCATCCAGTCCGGCAAAATCGTATGCAAAAATAGTAAATGCAGGATAGTCAGTCACGTATTCCTTACTGATCAATTGTTCTCCAGTAGATATCGCAATAGGGCTGTTCAGCTGGGTAATGGTATTCTTATTGTAAGCAAGTGACAGATAACTGGTCCACGAGAAGTCTTCCTTATTAATATTGACGGAGTTTATACTAAATTCTATCCCTGT
>JAITLW010000261.1 GCA_031277715.1 Sphingobacterium sp.
CTACTTTTAAGGACTATGCAACAGGTCATTCGAGAACAGGGAACGAATTTGTTGCGTTATTATCCGGCAAGTGGTTCTATAGATTTAAAGTCGAATATCGCTCAACGAGCTGCCACCTACCAGACGATTCTCCATCCAGAAGAATTGTTGGTAACCGATGGGGGGCTACAGGCTTTGTATATTGCGTTGGCTTCGGTATGTGCACCAGGAGACGTGGTAGCTATTGAAACTCCTTGCGTGTTTTCGGTTCTTGAGATTATCCGCGTGTTAAAGTTGAAGGTTATTGAAATACCCACGCTTGTAGATGTTGGTTTTGATATTGATTTTTTTAATAAAGCATGTGCCAATAGTTCTATTAGAGCGGTCGTTGTAACTCCTAATTTTCATAACCCGACGGGCGTGTTGCTGTCGGATGATCAAAAGAAAAGGCTGCTCGACCTCATTGTATATTATGGTATTGCTTTAATTGAAAACGATATCTGTGGCGATCTGTATTTTCATGGGAAGCGCCCGTCTACCATCAAAGGCATGGATGAGAGTGGGTTGGTTATGAGCTATTCTTCCTATTCCAAGACTTTGGCTCCTGGTATTCGGCTGGGCTGGCTCGCCGCTGGAAAATTTACCCAACGTGCTGAACAGATTCGCTTTGCATTAGGCAGCACAGTATCTCCAATCTATCAGGAGACGGTAAGCCGCTTATTAAGTAGTAGCAGTTATGACCGTCATCTTCGTACGTTTCGGATGCAACTGGCACGTAATGCCTATACCGCGATCCACTTGATAAGTTCCTATCTCCCAGAAGGAACTGTCGTCCAGACTCCTCGTGGAGGCTACAACCTATGGGTACAGTTGCCCCTGCATACAGATATGGAAGCCTTTTATAAACATTGTGAAGAAGTGGCTATCCGGTTTACGCCTGGATTTACATTTTCTTTCTCCCGCAGTTTTGATACCTGCTTTAGGATGGTTTTCGCGGATAACTTTTCGGATCAAAAGAAAGAATCTATACAACGGTTGGGCGAACGGTTACGTTAAACTGTACTGTTTCTTCTTTTATGTTGTGTACTCGATTATATGCTCTGTGCATCATAGCTTTGTGGTTTTAATATAATGCTTGTGAAGATGAATATAAATACAAAATTTACCGTTGCCACGGACGAAGGTACACGTGTTCTGGACGTGTTGACGAAGGAGTTAGCAACAGAGAAGTTTACGAATTTGTTGGATAAGGAAGCCCTTGCTATCTATATCTCTGATAAGTTTAATTTGAAGGTTCTTGTTGATGAGTTGAACAGTATGTCCAATCAATGGTTGGTCGTCTATGTCGATGATATTGCTGCAGGTTATGCGCGGATAACGACGCAGGGCAAAAAAATAGCTGTTTTGGAAGGGAAAAGAGTAGTACGTATTGCTGATTTTGGTGTTTTGGAGCAATACCGTAACGACGAAGTTGTAAACTCCCTGCTTAATAAATGTATACAGGTATGTCGTTCTTATGAGGGGATCTGGATTAATGAGTATACGGAAAGTCCTTTGATCTCTAGTTTTGAAGCAAAAGGTTTTGTACAACAGGAGGGGGATTGTCAATATGACGATTTGCAGTTAAAATCCCATTATTTTGTCTTATTCCCTTAAACGTCGTTTTGCGGAAGTACTCTTTTGGTCTCCTATTATTTCTCTATAAATACCCAACTATAGGTATCTGTGTATGATTTTGTATTACTTATATTTGGCGCAACCAAATAGCAATAATATGAAATTAAAATCTTTACTTTTTATTAGCAGTATTTTTATACTGTTTTCTGGGGCTTCAGTGTTCGGTCAGCAAACCGATTCGGAGCCCAAAAACATGGTCAAATTGAATGTGCTTCCATTAATCAGTGGAAAATTTGCGTTTGAGTACGAACGTATGATCAAGGATCGAATTACTGTGGGGGGAGCTGTCAGTTTTAGATCCAGCAAGGGGTTGCCTTTTTTGTCTACGGTGCGGGATATCGTTGATAACGACGACTTGAATGAGTTTTTGGATGGCTTCAAGAGCGGTAATTTTTCTATTACTCCAGAAGCTCGGTTTTATACTTCTAAGCGTGGGCCATTTCGTGGATTCTATGTTGCTCCTTATCTTAAGTATACAAACTATTCGCTGAGAGCGCCATTGAACTATGACCTTGAATTGACCGCTGGTGGGCAGACGTTTAAGGAAAGTGGTTCTATACCTGTCAAGGGTAGTTTGAATGCTTATACCGCAGGATTTTCGATAGGGTTTAACTTTCGCTTAACGGATAATTTGAATTTGGATTGGCGGTTGATCGGTCCGGGATATGGGTTTGCAAAAGGTAGTCTGGGTGGACAGAAGAAGCTTACAGCAGATGAACAAGAACAAATACGCAAAGAATTGGATGACATCAAGGATGCTTTATCCGATTTGCCAGTATCTGTTAAAATGAAGTATGAGGTGCATGGAGAAGGTGTCGATGTGAAGGTGTCGAATAGCCCATGGGCAGGTATCCGTTCGGGACTATCAGTCGGGTATCGGTTTTAACAGCCTTAATTTAAGAAAATCGAGACTACGCTTATAGGTCTCGATTTTCTTAATGATAATATTAGGGGAGTATACTACACCTATAGTAATGTACGACGTAGTTCTTCCTCAGATTTTGGAGATAGATAAGACAGAGGTATATCCAATACGGTACGGGCGCCGGTCTGTCCTTGTTTAGCCATTTTGCCTACTGCCCGAGCACATGCTACCAATACACTGGCTGTGAATTCAGGATTGCTTTCCAGTGTCAAACTAAATTCAATACGTTGCTTGGCTCCGCTGCCGGATACGCCAGAACGGAATACGATTCCTCCATGTGGCATTGTATTGTGGTTTTGTGCCAGCTCTTCTTCACTGATAAAATGGACCGTTGTGTCGTAATCGGCGAAGTAATTGGGCATTGTTTTTATCGTTTTTTCAATAGCTTCTTTATCTGCCCCTTCTTCTGCAACTAGATAACATACACGTTTGTGTTTTTCTGCGGTTGACAGGATCGGGTTTTCTCCCGAACGGACCTTTTCCAGCGCACTATCAATAGGTATGGTATATTGTACGCCATTTTTGACACCGGCTACTCTTCTTACAGCATCCGAATGCCCTTGACTCAACCCTTTGCCCCAGAAGGTATAATCCTCACCTTCGGGGAGTACGCTTTGTCCTATCAGTCTTGCTAAGGAAAATAGTCCCGGATCCCATCCCGTAGAGATAAGGCTCAACGTATTAGATGCTTTGGTACAATCGTTTACTTTGTCAAAGTATTCCGGGATTTTGGCATGTGTATCAAAGCTATCAACAGTATTAAACAATTTAGAAACTTCCAATACCTGTTCGGGAAGGTCTGTAGAGGAACCACCGCAGAGTATCATTACATCTATTTTGTCTTGATAGTCTGTTATGTAATCCATGGCGACCGCTGGCCCTTCGCAACTGAGTGTTGCAGGAGGTCTTCTTGTAAATACAGCGATAAGCTCCATATCGGGATTTTGCTTAATTGCTTTTTCTACGCCTTTTCCGAGGTTGCCATACCCCACAATACCTATTCTCAGAATATCTTTAGCTTTATTGTTCATGTTAAGATTTGAAAAATTAGTGTTTAAGTTTGAAGTAGCGAATCTACAAAAAAAGAAGGGTCGGTGCAGACTTCCGTTGCTTTAATCTTTATCTAATTTTTCCGGTAGGTATTTCCAATACCTTTTGGGTACATGCTGTAGGTGTAGTTTTAGATTTTTTCGAGCTTCGATGTTTGTGCTTTTGAAATAGCTTTGCCATAATTTTGTGTATAGGCTATCCGTCGCATCTACTTCTATATGCTGTCCGGGATGTTGTAATGCCTTTGACTGTTCTTTGGTTATGGTCACTTCGGTTACTGTGTGCAGGTCATAAAGTATACCGTATTGGCGTTTGTTGTCATATATTAGCCACGGTTGATCGGCGTATCGGTTTTTGAAAAAGGAAATGATTAAAGGTAAGACATTAAAGTCCGGTTCTACGATGGAGACGTACATCCCAGTGGCATCTTTTTGGAATCTGACAAAAGCTTTCATGCGATGACGTTCTCGATTGACTTTTCGTAGTGCCTGATGGAATCTTAATACCCTGTCGTCACCATAATTTTGAAGGATGGAAATATCGTCTTTAAAACTATGTATTATCAATTCGAAGATGGTCTGCCGTATTTCGGGGTCTTCGGAAAGAAAAGCCCTCCAAAAGTCCATAGCCTTATTTTGAGGAAGTATTTTATACAATCCTTGATATACACGGTTTGATTTTGCAGGATCAGAGCTGATCTGCTTGATTTGATCAAACAATGCGCCTTGTAAATCAGAATCTAGGGCTAGTTTTACATTATACTCCTTGTATTCAAAAGCGGTGAATACGGCTGTAAGAAGCCCCTGGTAGCTGCCGTCGTAACTATAGATCATACTAAAATAAAGATAGTTGTGTTACTGAAGGCTGGTTGCGGGGAGTGCCCTGTAGAATATGCCTGCGCACATGTTCCATTTTTATATCGCCCAAAGTAATCAGGGAGTCTGCACATATCATAAAGTGCCGGGCGCGATTGTAGGCTATGCCCATTTTCTTTAACTGATACTCGCGTAGTTTTCCAAATTTTCGTGCTTGGATTATTTTCATTGCTGATTGTCTTCCTACCCCAGGGATACGTATGATAGTCCAGTAGTCTGCTGTGTTTATATCGATTGGGAATAACTGGGGGTGACGTAGTGCCCAGCTTAATTTAGGGTCTATCTCGAGGTCAAGGTTTTGAAATTCAGTATTTAAAATCTCGTGAATCTTAAAACCGTAGAACCGCATTAACCAATCAGTCTGGTATAATCTGTTTTCTCGAACAAGGGGAGGTTTCGTCCCTATTTGTGGGAG
This sequence comes from Sphingobacterium sp., assembly GCA_031277715.1. Lineage (GTDB taxonomy): Bacteria > Bacteroidota > Bacteroidia > Sphingobacteriales > Sphingobacteriaceae > Sphingobacterium. Next base: position 4,922 of record JAITLW010000261.1, read on the forward strand.
TAGACTATCTGTATTCGCAATCGGTATATATCCAGAGTAGTACACTCTTTTTAAGTTATAGTTGGTATAGAAATCATCGACTACTTGCATAATTTGGTAGTCATTTTCAGGAGTCGCACCAATTACCATCTGCGTGCTTTGTCCTGCAGGAACAAAAGAAGGGATATGTTTGAGACTCTTTTTCTCGTCTTTATATTGTTTTAATTTGTCGTTGACAAAAGCCAATGGTTTTCTAACTGAATCGTGGTCTTTTTCTGGGGCTACGAGTTTTAATCCTTCGTCCGTAGGAAGCTCCAAATTAATACTCATCCTGTCTACATATAGTCCAGCTTGTTGTATGAGTTCTTCGCTTGCTCCGGGGATAGTCTTGAGATGTATATATCCATTATAGCGCTCTTCGGTGCGAAGCTTTTTGGCAATACGGAGTAGCCTTTCCATAGTGTAATCAGCATTTTTGAATATACCGGAACTCAAGAACAGCCCTTCGATGTAATTGCGTCGATAGAAGTTCATTGTTAGTTGTACAACTTCTTCGACAGTAAAGGCTGCCCGTTGAATATCGTTTGAACGTCTACTGACACAGAAAGCGCAGTCATAGATACAATGATTGGTCAAAAGTATCTTTAGAAGGGATACACATCGCCCATCTTCTGTGTAGGTGTGACAAATCCCTGAATGGGAGGCATCACCTATCCCTCCTGTATTTTTCCTTTTGGATCCCGATGAACTGCAACTCACATCATATTTTGCGGCATCAGCAAGAATTTTTAGTTTTTCTTCGAGTCTTTCCATAATGCCAAAAATACTAATATTATTAGTATTTTTGGTGTATTATTTTATCTTTAATTTTCTTTTATAGCGTTATGCTATCCAATCCCAATACTTTATCCAATGTGCCAGGTTGCGCACGGAATCCTACCCCAAAGCGATTCAACGCATTGATAAGAGTAATAATCATCGTCAATTGAGCCATCTCTGCATCAGAGAAATGTGCTTTTACAGATTGGTATAGGTTGTCGTTTGTGCTTTCTGGGCTAAGGCGCGTCAGAGCTTCTGTCCATAACAGGGCCGCTTTCTCTTTTACTGAAAATAGGTCAGACTCTTGCCAGCCTGTGAGATGTAGTAAACGAAGGCGATTTTCACCATCGCGGACAGCTTGTTTAGCATGGATATCAACACAGAATAAGCACCCATTTATCTGGGATGCCCGCAAACGCACCAAATGTATAAGAAGATTGTCTAATGATGAATTGCCTGCTAGGGTATCTAGTTCTATTAGTTTGCCATAGGTTGCAGGAATGAAAGAACTGTAGTTTAATCGTTGTGCCATGATCTAATATTTTTTTGATATACCAAAGGTACAGTAATGACACGTTTAAAAACTTGAACAGGTTCAAGAAGTGATTTTACGTCTCAATTTACTGACATACTCGGCCGAAAGTCCGAGGTAACTCGCGATGAGGTATTGCGGAACACTGTTTACAAAGTCTGGGAAGGCATCTTTGAACTGAAGATATATATCTTCCTTACTGTAGCTTAAGATGTATTTCATGCGAGTTTGATAGGCACCGTAAGCTATCTGATATACCGTTCGGAAGTAAGACTCCATTTTAGGAAAAGTGGCTAGTAGTTTTTCTCTTTTTGTTGTGGTGATGCTGTATAATTGCGTGTTTTCTACTGCTTGTATATAAAATTCGGTAGGTTGTTTTTTTTGTAAGGCAAGGTAGTCTGCTATCCACCACTTTTGTAAACCAAATTGAACCGTATGTTCTATTCCCTGTGGATCTATAAAGTACATATGAAGACAACCTGTTATGACAAAATATTCTTTAGGATGGTGTTCACCTAGATGCATCACAAGGTCTTTTTTATGGAAGACTTCCTGTTCAAAATAGGGAATCATCTCTATAAATTCCTCTTCTTCGACTTTTACAAATTGATTGATATGTTGGAATAAATCTTTTGCCATTATGCAAGATACGGTTAAAAATGTTTTTTGGGAAGGAAGAAAGCTTGAGCGAAATAGTGTTATTTTTGTAGGAACACCTCTAGCGGGCGACAAGTAATTTTTTACATATGCATTGGGATAAGGAATTTACACATTTACTAGGAATACAATATCCATTAATACAAGCACCGATGTTTGGGGTTTCTACCGTCGATATGGCAGTGGCAGCAACACAAGCAGGTTGTTTGGGTTCATTAGCGCTGGCTGATATCGATGCGGATGCAGCGGTACAGGTGATTCGGGCGACAAAGAAGCTCACCGATAAGCCTTTTGCGGTAAATCTATTTGTGCATCGCATACCAGAAGTTACCCCCGAATTAGTAAAAAAGTATGGAGAGGTCAAAGCATTTTTAGAGACTTTTGCAGCGCAGCATAGTATTGATGTTGTTATCCCCGAACTATCCGCGTTCAAGATCAATGAATATCATAGCCTAGTTGACGTTATTATTGAAGAGAACTGCAAGATTGTCAGTTTCACTTTTGGAAACTTAGATGAAACCAGCATTGCACGTCTCAAAGCTGTGGGGTGTATATTGATTGGTACATGTACTAGCGTGCAGGAGGCCATGATTTTAGAAAAGTCTGGTATTGATCTTATTTGTGTGCAGGGGATCGAAGCCGGAGGGCATAGAGGTAGCTTTGTTGATGAGGAGATTCCACAGATTGGAGGATTTTCGCTATTATCGCAGGTGTATGATACGGTAGATGTACCTTTGATCTATGCTGGAGGGATATCCAACGGAAGGACAGTATTAGCTGCTCAGGTTTTGGGAGCAAAAGGTTTTCAGATCGGAAGCTTATTATGTGCTTCTGCTGAAAGCTCCCTGAAATATTTTGAGAAACAACGATTGATCAGTGCTAGAGAAGAAGATGTTATTCTTACGAAGAGTTTCTCCGGTAGATATGCAAGGGGGATAAAAAATACGTTTACAGAAGCAATAGACGATAGTGGTTACATTCTTCCCTATCCCTATCAAAATAAAATTACGGGAGTGCTTCGTGCTGTAGCAAAGCGTAATGAAAACGTAAATTTTTTGAATCTATGGACGGGACAGTCATTGCCTCAGTTTAGTGAGCGATCAACAGCAGATATACTGAAGCAGTTGTTGGCTGATGTCGAACACTATAGGAAATACAGCATCTAAACGTTTCTTAAGCGATTCAAAATCATGTACGTATCAAGTGCATGTTATAATAGCAGAAAAATATTTTTAATCTCCCTATCTTTGCAATCTAACAAGATAGAATATGGCTAGAGAAACAAAGAGAGGACTATATCAAGGAATAGTTGAACGGGATGAAAAAGGAAACTATTATTGCGGTCCTTACTTATTAGATTACAAGCTCACCGAATCAAGTTTTAAGTTGGGAGACAAAGTGAGTATAAAAAAAATAGTAAGCAATACCAGCGGTAAGAGTATTGAAGAGTATCCGCAAAAGGCGATAAAGTTTTCGTTAGCCGGTGAAGATAGAAACCTGTAAAAAGCAATCAGTACAGCCCCGCTCATCTGATTTAATAAAGTCGAATAGATTTTTCGTAAATTAGGAGCATTTTATATAATCATAAATTATGCGTAAAAAAACACAATTAATGACCGCTGTGATGTTATTTTCAACTTCAATAGCCGTTAGCCAGATGAAAGTTCGCGATGAAGTCCCCGCAAAATATAAATGGAATCTGACCGATCTATATTCCACAGATGAAAGTTGGAAAGTAGAGAAGGAGCGCGTGCAGCAACAAATGAAACAAGCAGCCTCGTATAAGGGAAAGCTCACTCAGTCCGCAGCTACGCTTTTGGAGGCTTTGGAGCTGAACAGCGGATTGGCCAAAGAAATGGTCCGATTGTCCTCATATGCATCGATGAAATCCGATCAGGATACCCGCGTGACTAAATATGCAGGAATGAAGCAAGAGTTGCAGCAACTTTTTGCGGAGTATGGCGCCTTGGTATCTTATATGGAGCCAGAGTTGTTGACTTTAGAAGAGAGCAAATTAAATACTTTTTTCGCAGCAGAGAAAGGATTGGCAACGTACAAGTTTTATCTTATGGATCTACTGCGTAAGCGCGCGCATCGTGGTTCCGAAGAAGTTGAAAAGATAATGGCTTACTCGTCATTGATGTCAGGCAATGCAGCCAATATTTTCAGCACGTTTTCTAATGCAGAATTTCCGTATCCAGAAATTGAGCTGAATGGAAAAACGATAACACTTAATTCTGCAAATTTTGCATTATACAGAGCCAGCGATGATAGAGCTATCCGTAGCAAAGTATTTGATGCGTATTTCAATAAATTGAACGAGTTTCAACGTACTTTCGGCGCACAGCTATATGGTAATATTAATGCAGGACTGTTTGCTACCAAGGCACGCAACTATAACAGTACCTTGGAGCGCGCCCTAGATGATGGTAATATTCCGACTGCGGTTTATCATAATCTCGTGAAGAATGTGAATGGAAACCTGAATACTTTTCACCGTTACCTTAATCTTCGTAAGCGTATGATGGGGATTGATACACTGCATTACTATGACCTATATGCACCTTTAGTGGAGCAGGTAGATTTGGCTTATACGGTAGACGAGGCTGTGGATAATATTTTAAAATCCTTGAAACCTCTAGGGAAAGACTATGTCGATGTTTCGAATAAAGCCTTCAGTGAGCGTTGGATTGATATGTATCCTAATGAAGGTAAGCGTTCTGGAGCATATTCCAATGGGTCGGCCTATGATGTGCACCCTTACATCCTGATGAACTATAATGGCAAGTATAATGATATGTCTACATTGACCCACGAGTTGGGGCATACCATGCATAGTTATCTGACCAATAAGAAGCAACATTTTGCCAATGCTGATTATTCTATTTTCGTCGCCGAAGTGGCTTCTACGTTGAATGAAGAACTGTTGAATGATTATATGTTAAAGCAGATCAAAGACGACAAAGTAAGGTTGGCTATTTTAGGAAATTATCTTGAAGGAGCCAAAGGAACTTTATTCCGTCAGACCCAATTTGCAGAGTTTGAATCTATGATTCATGATCGTGTTGCCAAAGGGGAAGCTTTAACAGGTGAAGACTTTGATAAGATGTATTTGGAATTAACGCGCCGTTATTATGGACATGATAAGAATGTTTGTATCGTCGATGATAATGTAAAATCAGAATGGTCTTATATTCCACATTTCTACTATAACTTTTACGTATATCAGTACGCAACCTCTTTCACTGCGTCAACAGCACTTTCAGAAAAAGTATTACGCGGTACAGATGAGGATCGTAAGAAATATCTTAACTTCCTTTCATCCGGTAGTACCAAATATCCTGTAGATCTTTTGGTAGATGCCGGAGTAGATATGAACACCTCTGAGCCGTTCGATCTAACCATTGCTAAAATCAATAAGGTAATGGCTGAGATGGAAACGATTTTGACTAGATTGGGTAAATAAAGGTTATTCTCCTTACACAACAAAAGCCGTATCAAATAAATACGGCTTTTGTGTTTTATAAGTTTCTTACATAGTTTAGCTGATCAGGTAGGGATAGTTCTCTTCCAAATCAGGATGTATTTTCTTTAGTGTGTTTTTGAAGCTCGTGATTAAGGTAGCTGTTGTTTTTTGTCCACTATCTATATAATCTTCTAGTTGGCGGAAGAGAAAAGACATTTGTAACCATTGCTTCAGCGTAATGTAAAGGGGAATAAAACCTTCATCGAAATCATGGTCATAGTAGAATACCATTTCATCTTCATCAAATAACCATCGGTCTCCAGTTCCACTTCCAGCGAAGCACCAGAGTGTCGTCGTATTAAACTCTTTAGACTCATTAACTGCTTCTGGCGCATTGTATAGTATACTATCTCCTGCAATAGCCATGGTTTTAATCGATGTTACTATACTCCTGTACCAATCTGAAAAAGGGAAAACCAACGATTTTGGGAAATTTTGAACAGGAACTGTATCTGTTAAAATTACCTTTTCTAGTGTAGCGATATCTTTAATCTCGAAGTTCATAAGTCCTAAATCTGGAGATTTGTTTAACCCTTGAGATTGGTTAATCTGGACAGCTCATCAAATTCTGCCTGGATGGTATCATTGTCTTTTGTTGCCATCAAACTTGTTTTAGTTTCCTGTATAGTGTATCCTTTTATGCGGAGATAGGATACCAGTGCATTTTGGTGGTTCATCTCAAATTGACTGATTAACTGAGGAAAGACAAATCGTACTCTATCATGTGTATCATTGCGCACTTCTTTAATACGGGAGTCTGTTACGGTCAATAGCATAGCTCCTTGTCCATAGTCTGCTATGTAATAGGCATCTGCATGACATAGACCTGTTGCTATAATTCCCATAAGGTGTAACTCATTTGTTGAAAAATCAAATTTTGAATTTCTTAGGAGATCAATTCCGTTATTTTCTCCATATTTTTTTAGCTGTAGGGCATTTTGCTGGATAGCATCGGGAAGGTCTGATTGTTGATTTGCCCAGGCCCATAGCCATGTTTCTGAAGAATGGGAGAATGTGCCCAGTACCTGTAGTGGGAATCGCAGTGTATCACCAAAGCTTATGGTTCCAGCAGTCATATCTACATTCCAATTATTATCACCGATTAGTTCTCCAAAGTCAAGCTGTTTTTCGAGCGCAATTCCGCCATACTGTTCCAACAATCCTTCTTGTGTTGGAAAAGATGTTTGTACTTCAGTCGTTGTAATTGGCGCCTCTGTATTTTTGGTGTTGTTTTTCCCAAACAGTTTATCTAAAAATCCCATGATATATTTTTTATAAGAACTAAATTAAGAAAAATACGATAATTCGGAATAGATCAAAGTAGATGTAAAGCTGTTCATATTTATCATTTTTTTAAAAACTGTATATTTTTTGGATTGTCTTTGGTATGGTTAGTGTATCTTAGTTTAGTGTTGCTATATCGTTATTACATGAGTAAGTGCCTGTTTTTGTTTTTGCCGTTTACTTTTTTATTTTCGACAGTCTGTTCGGCACAGAGTCTAGTCAATGAAATTGAGAAAACTTCCTTCGAGTCCGATACTAGCCGACAGCGGGATTTGATTGATATAGGTAGAGAGATACTAGATATCAGACCGCCCGAGGGGAAGAAGAGTACAGGAAAGAAGATGTATTTTTCATTTTTGCCTTTTTCTACAAGTGTACCTGGTGGTGGTACCGCTTTAATCACATCAACTACAGCGGGTTTCTATCTTGGAGATCGGAATGATACGTATCTATCTCGTGTGACATTTACCCCTTACACTAATTTTGGTAAGCGCTTTGGCTTTCCTATTCGCTCTTATGTGTGGCTTAAAGAGAATAAATGGGTAATCGATGGCGATATTAGATTGCTTAAGTATCCGCATGAGACCTGGGGGCTGGGTACGGAACATGGCCAAAGTGAGAAGATCAATCTAGATTATACTTATATACGGTTTTATCAACATGTATTGAAGCGCATCCGTGGGGGCTTTTTTATGGGGATGGGGTACGATTTGGACTACCGTGTCAATATTCGGAGTAAGAGTGACCAATCGTTGGCTGATTTTACCGGTTATTCTTGGGGAACTTCTGAAGCCGGGTCTAGTGTCTCCTCCGGGCTTAGCTTGAACTTGATTTTTGATACCCGCTCGAACTCCATAAACACACTGGATGGTAATTATGCTAATCTTCAATTTCGTGTCAACCCCACTTTTATGGGGAGTTCTGCCAATTGGAGTTCCCTGTATATGGAAGTTCGGAAATACTATAGGTTAACCGATGATCTCAATAAACAGAACATGTTGGCCTTCCGCAATTTCTTTTGGACTGTATTCAATTCTAAGACCCCGTATCTTGATTTGCCAAATTTGAGCTGGGATCCCTATAACAGTTCTGGTCGAGGCCTTCCATTAAGCAGGTACAGAGGAAAATCGCTTTATTATTTGGAGGGAGAATATCGTCGGGATATCACAGCAAATGGGCTATTAGGATTTGTTGTTTTTGCCAATGCCACTACGGTAAGTGGTCCTAAGTCTTCGTTGTTTGGCAATTGGAACTTTGCCACAGG
>JAITLW010000313.1 GCA_031277715.1 Sphingobacterium sp.
CGGTTTCCGACGCCAAAGTCGGTGATATACTTTCGATACGTTATGTAGGCTATATCTCCCAAGAAGTACCTGTCGAAAACCTCGACAAAGAAATCCAAATTCGACTACTTGAAGAGGAATCCTCGATTGATGAGATCGTTGTCACTGCCTTAGGTATCAAACGGTCAGAGAAAGCGCTCAGTTATAATGTACAACAAGTAAAAGGCGAAGACCTTACCCAGGTCAGAGATGCCAATATGATCAATTCCCTTAGTGGCAAAATTGCCGGTGTCACTATTAATAGCAGTTCAGGTGGTATCGGTGGAGCTGCAAAGGTCGTCATGCGCGGTGCGAAAACCATTGAGCAAGACAACAATGTTCTTTATGTTATCGATGGTATACCCATGTTCAATAAAAAATCCAAAGAAGGATCCGAGTTTGCTTCAACAGGTACATCAGAAGGCATTGCAGATCTTAATCCTGAAGACATCGAGTCCATGTCCGTATTGACAGGCGCTGCAGCCGCAGCTCTGTACGGTTCAGATGCGGCCAATGGTGCCATCGTCATCAATACACGCAAAGGTGTGTCCGGCAAAACATCATTTAGCTTTACCCAAAACACCCAATTTCACAATGCATTCGTAATGCCTTCTTTCCAGAACAGGTATGGTACTGGCTCTGGTCTAGCTTCGAATGTAAATGACAAAAGCTGGGGACAGCGGCTTACTGATGTTAATAATTACAATTATTCACCCTCGAGAGATTACTTTCGTACAGGAATAGCCACCACAGAGGGGATTTCTTTTTCTACCGGAACTGACAAAAACCAGACCTATGTTTCTGCAGGTGCTGTCAATTCCGATGGCATCATTCCCAATAACAAATACGACAGGTACAATTTTACCTTTCGCAATACCTCCAAGTTCTTGGACGACAAACTCACGCTGGATGCTGGCCTTAACTACATCAAACAACGGGATCTGAACATGACCAACCAAGGAATATACTCCAATCCCTTGACCACGGCCTACCTATTTCCACGAGGCGATGACTGGGAGGCTATACGTATGTACGAAAGATACAATGTATCCCGTAAGATCTATGAACAGTACTGGCCTCAGGGATTGAATGAGATTTCCGGTCAAAACCCCTATTGGATCAACTATCGTAATCTGCGCGAGACTAAGAAAGACCGCTATATGATCAATGTAAACTTAAACTACCAAATCAATGACTGGTTAAGTTTATCAGCGCGGGGACGGATGGACAATACAGCTGGACGCTTCACCGAAAAGCTATATGCCAGTACCAATACCACCATTACCGAAGGCTCCAAGAATGGTTTCTTTGGTCTTGATGAACAAAAATCGAATCAATACTACGGTGATATCATGGCCAACATCAACAAGTCTTTTAATGACTTTACCTTACAGGCCAATGTTGGAGCAATAATCCTGCATGACAAAACAAGTTCACTACCGCTCAGAGGTCCAATTCTAGAAAGCGGTCTGACCAACAAATTTGATATTACCCAGATTGACACCAGAAAGAAAATGCCAATGACCGACAGAAGCAGAGAATCCCAATCTATCTTTGCCAGTGTCGAAATGGGCTATAAAAACACCTATTTTGTGACTGCCACTGGCCGTAATGACTGGCATTCCAATCTAGCAGGGCCAAAATCCACACAATCTTCGTTCTTTTACCCTTCTATAGGTGCTACAGCTGTTTTATCACAGATTGTGGATATGTCCAATATATTCCAGTACCTAAAGGTTAGATCATCCTATGCCTCTGTAGGTCGCCCTTTTCCCGAGTTTTTAGCAAATCCGGTATACGAATGGGACGAAGCTACTCAGCAGTACAAAGGACTCTCCCACTACCCGATAAGCGATTTAAAACCCGAACGTACCAATTCGGCAGAGGTAGGTTTCAATGCCCGATTCCTAAATGGTTTTAATCTAGACCTAACACTCTATCATGCCACTACGCTTAATCAGACCTTTAACCCACAGCTCTCTGTATCATCAGGATACAACCGACTCTACGTACAGACCGGAAAAGTCGTCAATAGAGGGATCGAAGTCGGCTTGGGTTATGAAAAGAAATGGGATGATTTTCAATGGAATTCCAACTATACATTAACAGTCAACAGGAATGAAATTAAAGAATTGGTACGGGACTACGTACATCCTGAGACCGGTGCCGTCATCAACAAAAACCGTTTGGATGTAGGTGGACTATCACAGGCCAAATTCATACTGAAAGAAGGTGGTACATTGGGTGATCTATACTCTTTGTCCGATTTACTTCGAGACGATAATGGGCAGATCTATGTCACTCCCGACGGAAAAGTGATCAACAATAATAAAGTAGGCGATATTTTACTAGGCAGTATATTTCCTAAGTCCAATATGGCATGGAGAAATGGCTTTCAATACAAAAACTGGATGGCCGACTTCACCATCGCCGCGCGCTTCGGTGGTGTCGTCTACTCCGCGACACAGGCCTACATGGATTACTACGGAGTGTCCGAAGCTTCTGCTCAGGCTCGTGACAACGGAGGTGTTATCGTAAACGGTACAGATCGTGTCGATGCCGAAGCATATTACAACGTCGTAGGACTCAACTCCGGCATTCCACAATTCTACACCTATAGCGCTACCAATGTACGATTACAAGAGGCAACTGTTGGCTATACCTTTCCAAAATCAGTCCTGGGAAACAAAGCCGCGCTCAGCATCAACTTTGTGGGACGTAACCTTTGGATGATATACAACAAAGCTCCATTTGATCCAGAGTCTACCGCTTCTACAGGCAATTATTATCAGGGTATAGATTACTTTATGACACCGAACACACGTAATCTAGGTTTTAATGTTCGTCTTAAATTTTAAACTCATCATGAAACTATATAAGATTCTATTTTGGGGAGCCATGCTATCGTCCGCGACACAGCTGTCCTGTACCAAAAACTTCGACAAATACAATACAGATCCTGCAGGAGCGACTTCCGAAGAAGTCGAACGTGATGCTTACATGCTGTCATCCGCCATGATTGGCTTACAAGCCTGGGTCGTCCCACTGGATGTCAATGCCAGCCAATTTATCGAATGCTTATTAGGAGGTTCCATGGGAGGCTATTTAGCCGATTCTAACAACGGCTTCAACGGCAAAAACTTCGCAACCTACAATCCAGAAAATGGTTGGGCACGGGTGCCTTTCAATGATGTACTGCCCAAATTATTTGTACAGACCAAAACCATCAAACAAGTATCCAAAGATGAATCTATACATGCTGTTGCCGACATTATCAAAGTAATGGCTGCCTCTAGAGTCACTGATATATATGGTCCCATTCCTTATTCCAAAGTGGGAGAAAACGGCGCCCTAGAAGCTCCTTATGACTCCCAAGAACAAGTATACGATTTGATGTTCACTCAATTGGATGCTGCTATCAAAGTCCTTACGGAGCGTAAAACACAAAACTTCTCGAGCAAAGCTGATTTGGTCTACGGCGGTAATGTATTACAATGGATCAAGCTCGCCAATTCCTTAAAGCTACGCCTAGCTATCCATATTTCGGATGTAGATCCAACAAAGGGCAGACAAAAAGCAGAAGAAGCTGTAAACCACGAAATCGGGGTAATACGCAGTAATACTGATAATGCCTTTATAAAACCGATAAACAAAAATCCATTCCGTGTTATTATGTATGAATATAATAACGGAGACTCCCGTGTCTCTGCAGACATCACTTCTTACATGAACGGATATGCCGATCCCCGTCGCGCCAAATATTTTACTCCCTCTACCTTTACGGGGACAGTCACAAACGGCTATTACGGACTTCGCTCCGGAATACAGATTCCTTCCGGTAATACGCCCAAACAATACACTAATATGAATGTTGCCGAGAGCGATAAACTTTTGTGGTTTAATGCTGCAGAAACAGCTTTCCTTCAAGCCGAAGGTGCATTAAAAGGCTGGAACATGAGTGGTGCTACAGCAGAATCCCTTTACAATCAAGGCATACGCTTATCCTTTGAACAATGGACAGTCTCTGGCGCAGATGATTACTTAAACAATAGCAGCAACAGACCCGCTGCCTATGTAGATCCTCTAGGCGCATTCTCTTATGCCGGAGTACCCAGCACCATTACCATCAAATGGCAAGAGAGCGGAACAGCCGCCCAAAAACTAGAACGCATCATTACCCAAAAATGGATTGCCAACTTTCCACTCGGAATAGAAGCCTGGACAGAATACCGCCGAACAGGATATCCAAAGCTGATGGAAGTCATGGTCAATAATAGTGGCGGACGGGTAGACAGTAAACGGATGGCCAGAAGGCTTCCTTATCCACAGGAAGAATACACAGAAAACACTGCAAATGTCAATGATGCTGTCAATAATTTATTGAAAGGTGCCGACAATATGGGGACTGATCTCTGGTGGGTTAAAAAGTAAGATCCAAATTATGAATTCAACAATTTTCAACATAAAGAAATATTGCATGGCCCTATTGCTTGGAGCAATACTGGCCAACGCCACTGCTTGTAAAGAATGGACCGAGGTCAAGCCTATAGACATAGCTAACCCAGATCTAGAACAACAGAATCCGGCACTTTATGCCAAATATTTAGAGGACCTTCGGGCCTATAAAAACATGCCCCATAAAATAAACATAGGCTGGTTTAACAACAGTAAAAAACAACCTACTAGTCAGGGTGAGCATATCGCCAAGGTTCCCGATAGTCTAGATTTCATTGTTTTAGACCATCCGCTCTCGCTAGCAGACAGAGAGATCACCGAGATGACAGAGCTCTTCGAAAAAAAGGGAACCAAAGTTATTTATGAGATTGACTTCAATGCCATCAAAACCGATTTCATCAAAAAGGAGGATAAAAACTTAGTCTTCGACGATTTTGCTAAAGACACCATAAACTCCATTTTGAATACTACAGATCGCTTCCCGTATCAGGGACTAATCGTCTCATACCAAGGTAAAGAACTAACCCATCTGAACACGACAGAGATAGCCCAGCTCGAAGCTGAAGAGAACCTCTTTTTTGGTCTTTTACGTCCCTGGTTTGAAAAGAACAGAAGCAAGGCGGTCTTCTTTAAGGGAAGTCCACAATACCTAATAAACAGGAACATCCTGCAACAGGCAAAGTATATTATCCTACCGACCGAAAATTCGATAGACCGTGGCGGATTGAGCTATGCTTTATTATCCGCTATCGCCAACAATATACCTACGGACAAATTTGTAGTCACCGCCAGCATGACCTCTTATAAAGCCGACGAAGCCAAACTCGGTTATTTCCAAGATGGTTCGCGTGCTGCTATTGCTACCGCACAATGGGCTGCATCCCTGCAAAACGGCTTGCAGATCCAAGGCGTAGGTTTTAAAAACTTATCCTATGACTACTTCAATGTATTGAAAAGCTATCAGTACAGCAGGCAGGCCATTCAAATCACCAATCCAGCCATAAAAACAAAATAAGACACCATGAAAAAGAAACATTTATATTCCTTAGGGTTCATGGTAGCGTTATTGACCCTACTTATCTCCTGTAAGAGTGAAGAAAACTTTGACAACAAAGCGTATATTTCTACCGGGAAACTCGAACGAATTATCAACAAGCCATCCGTTACGACAGCACAATTTGATATTAAAGTAGCGATGGCCAGCCCTGAGTCTGCTCCCATAGAAATCAATCTGGGTATAGATCCGTCAAAACTGGATGAGTATGCCAAGATATACAATGAAAAAGTAGAGATACTACCGACTGACTTTTATACACTCTCCAATACCAAAGCACAAATAACTCAGGGTGCCGTAGAATCTACCCCCGTTACAGTCCTATTTGACAAAATCAACACCTTGGATAGAGATAAGATTTTTGTACTCCCCGTCTCCCTTACGGGAGGCAATCTTCCCTTATTAGAAAGCCAGAAAACGGTATTCTACACCATCAAAGGAGGTGCTTTGATTGATGTTGTCGCAGATATTGAAGACAACTATCTCCATATTGATCAATGGAAAACGCCAGCCCCGGTCAACAATCTATCCCAGTTTACACTGGAAGCCTTGATCCGGGTACGCAATTATGACCGTATGATCAGCACCGTCATGGGTATCGAGAGCAATTTCCTCATTCGTCTAGGCGATGCAAACTTTCCCCCCAATCAGATCCAAGTCGCTACATCCGCTGGGAATATGCCTGGAGCTGATGCCGCTACCAAAGGATTACCGACCAATCAATGGGTCCATGTCGCCGTAGCCTTCAATGGTAAAGACAAAAAAATCCGTATCTATATAAATGGCAAACTACAGTCTGAAGCCAATACCGCTTTGTCCACCGTAAACTTCGGTATCAATGGCAAAGACGGCTTCTACATCGGCAGATCTTACGAAGATTCCCGTTTCTTAGCGGGCGACATTTCCGAGTGCCGCATCTGGAATACTGAACGCACCATAGACGAAATCGCCACCAATCCCTATGAAGTGAGTCCTACCGCCAGCGGACTGGTTGCCTATTGGAAATGCAATGAAGGCAATGGCAGCACAATCAAAGACCATACCGCCAATGGCAATGACCTCACCGCCAAAAAAGCGATTAAATGGACGCCAGTGACATTACCTGCAAAATAATGGACGATTAATTATAGATAGATATGAAATATTTAATTAAAAAACAGCTTCTTCTTTGGGGGATATTCACCATAATATCCGTGCTCGCTTTACAGTCCTGTAAAGATGATGCCATCATTGTCAAAGCAATTGATGAGTCCAAATACGATGTCAACA
>JAITLW010000344.1 GCA_031277715.1 Sphingobacterium sp.
TCGTAAGATTTTCGAGGCGAAGAAGCATAAAGTAGAGGATGAATACCGATTGTTGGACAATGAATTGGAACAGCGTTTACTGGATCTATCGACCCAAGAGCGGCAGACAGCAGTCGGTCTTGCGGAGTCTGACCGTAGTAAACAGCAGGCTTCCGAGGCTTATGAGATGTATAAGGTACGTTATGAAGGTGGGCTTATTAATTTGGCAGAGCTTTTACAGGTGCAGGCTATCTTACTCCAGAATGAAAAGCAAAACCTTTTACAGTATTATAATTATTGGAATATTGCTTTAAAGCGAGCTTTTCTTGAGGCGAATATTAGTCCCATTATCCAACATTTTTAAATAATAATACACGTATGAATATTATTAGAACAGCGCTTCGGAAGCCTATTGCATTCATTATGGTCATCATAGCGATTGCTTATTTTTCGTGGCCGGTTATTCAAAAGATTAAGGTGGATATCTTTCCAGAGATTGAGTCGCCTGCTATGTATATAGCGATGCCCTACGGGGGACTTTCGCCAGCCTATATGGATGGTTTTATGGCTAATGAGTTCCAGAAGGTTTTACTTTTTGTCAATGGCGTCAAAGAATTGGATTTTAAAAGTATCCAAGGTCTTTCTCTGATGAAGTTGACTTTTTATCCGGGTACGGATATGTCCCAAGCTTCTGCGGAGCTGAGTATGCAGGTATCGCGTGCTATGGGTTTTTTGCCTCCAGGTGCAGTGCCACCGATGGTGGTTCGGTTTGACGGGAGCTCTCTCCCTGTAGGACAGTTGGTTTTTGATAGTGAAAAACATTCCGTTACGGAACTTCAGACTATGGCGATTACTAAGGTAAGGCCTATGTTTGTCAATATACCCGGTATTACCGCTCCAGCTCCATTTGGAGGTAATATGCGTAGTTTGGTGGTGAATATTGATCCTCAGAAGATGAAGGCCGCTGGCTTGAGTCCAGAAGAGGTCACGTTGGCGATTACTAAAAATTCAGTTCCCTCGCCTGCAGGTAATGTGCGATTGGGGGATAAGAATCTTATGGCACCGGTCAATTCTATTGCGGATGGTGTTGAAGAGTTCTTGCAGACTCCAATAAAGACAATTGCTGATCGAACATTGTTAGTTGGAGATGTGGCTACGGTGATGGATGCCGCGGATCAAACAGTAGGCTATGCCTTAATCAATGGGAAGCGATCTGTTTATCTCCCTATTATAAAGAAGCCTGATGCATCGACATTGACCGCGGTAGATAACCTTAAGAAATCGTTACCTATGCTGGAGAATCTATTGCCTGAAGGGGTTAAAATTAGTTATGCTTTTGACCAATCGGTGTATATCTCCCGTTCATTATCCAATCTGATTTTTGAAGGTGCTTTGGGCGCGCTTTTGACGGGGCTTATGGTCTTTCTTTTTCTTGGAGATGTCCGAGGTGCGTTAATTGTGGTTCTGACCATTCCAATTGCTATCATCACAGCCGTGATAACGCTCTATTTCTTTGGGCAGAGTGTTAATATTATGACCCTGAGTGGTTTGGCTCTTTCGATTGGTATTCTAGTCGATGAGGCTACGGTTACTATTGAGAATATTCATCAGCATATGGAATTGGGTAAGTCTAAACCCCGAGCAATTCTGGATGCTCTTTTAGAGATTTCAGCACCGAAGTTGTTGATTTTATTAAGTATCCTGGCAGTGCTTACTCCCGCATTTATGATGAGTGGTATCCCTAGAGATATGTTCATGCCATTGTCCCTTGCTGTTGCGTTTGCAATGATAGCTTCCTTTATTGCTTCGCAGACTTTTGTGCCTATTATGGCCAATTGGATTATGAAGTCTAAGGTACACGGGCAGTTTGTTCGTCGGAAGCGTTCATTTATGGAGCGTGTGAATGTGAAGTATGCCTATTTGGTGCGTCGTCTAGTGCGTCGTTCAATGGTACCTACGATTGGTTATCTGGTGGTGAGTTTTGGGGCAATATTTATTATGTTTTCCCTATTGGGAACGGATATCTTACCGCGTTCTGAAGGTGGCGACTTTCAGTTGCGTATACGGCTTCCCGAAGGTACACGTCTTGAGCATACGGAAGAAACTGTTCGTAAAATCGGGGAATCGATCACAGCGATGCTACCTGAAAATAGTGTAAAGATAAGTTCTGCCTTTGTCGGTATGCACCCTTCTGCTAACCCGATAAACCCTATCTTTCTATTTAATAGTACGACAGGAGAGGGGGTGTTGCAATTGTCTCTGGACAAGAAACTCATCGGTTTGAAAAATGATGTGCTGAAAGAGCAAATCCGCGAACGGATTGGCGAAAATTTCCCGTCGGTGACTATCAATTTTGAACCAATGGAGTTGATGGATAAGATCATAGGTCAGGGATCAATGACGCCTGTAGAGGTGAAGGTCAGTGCACCACAACTAATGGCCGCAGAATCTTACGCTAAAAAGCTGGTTTCTAAATTATCTAGCTATGACTTTTTGAGGGACGTACAGATTGCGGAACCTTTGCATTATCCGGTTATTGATATTAAGCTGGATCGTAAGCGTCTTGCTCAGTATGGTTTGACCGTTCAAGAGGTGTCGCGTAATATCTCTGCGACTACATCTTCGACTCGATTTACCGACAAGAACCTCTGGGTAGACCCAAAGTCGGGTCTGGTGTTTCAGGTACAGGTGCAAGTACCCGAAAACCTGATACAAGCTGTTGAAGACTTGCGTGCTATGCCTTTACAGAAAGGGAAGAGTTATCCTATATTGGAGGATGTGGCTACTATTACACACAGTACTGTAGCGGGACAGGTGAACCGCAGGGGACCGAATCGCTACGTTACGATTTTGGCAGACCTTCATCATACTGATCTGGGTACAGCGAATAAGGCAGTC
This sequence comes from Sphingobacterium sp., assembly GCA_031277715.1. Lineage (GTDB taxonomy): Bacteria > Bacteroidota > Bacteroidia > Sphingobacteriales > Sphingobacteriaceae > Sphingobacterium. The sequence goes on from JAITLW010000344.1 coordinate 2,878, forward strand.
GATAAGGCGCTTAGCGAAATAGGAGAAGTTCCGAAAGGGATGCGGGTTTGGAAGGAAGGAACGTTGACGTTGTTGGAAGAGACTTTGTCTGGGCTACTGGTGGGGCTTTCGATTGCGATTGTAGTTATTTTCTTTATGATGAGTGCTTACTATCAATCGGTACGGGTCAGTCTGGTTATTCTATCGGTGGTTCCGGCTGTGATTGCAGGTAGCTCTTTTTTCATTTGGATATTTGGAAGTACGTTGAACCTGCAGTCTTACATGGGAATTATTATGTCTATTGGGGTATCGGTCTCGAATGCGGTACTTTTGGTGAATCAAGCTGAAGAGAATCGTAAGAAATACTTCATTTCGGCGCGTTTTGCAGCAATAGTTGCCGCCAAATCCCGTCTGCGTCCTATTCTGATGACAGCAGTGGCTATGGTCGCAGGAATGATTCCGATGGCACTGGGTATGGGAGACGGGGGCGAGCAGATTGCACCTCTTGGCCAAGCGGTAATTGGAGGTTTGATTAGCTCTACTTTAGTGATTTTATTGATGATTCCTCTTATTTTCTCACTACTGATGAAGAAGGCTACTTATTTGGAACCTTCTCTAGATCCTGATGATGTAAATAGTAAGTTTTATAATAATTAAAAAGATGATAAGATATAGTTTTTTGTTAGTTTTCATTGTATTTGTTGGCTGTAAGCAACAAGGTAATGATAAGCAAGGGCAAACAGAGAAGAAAGGAGAAGTGCTGGAATTAGCAGTTTCTAATCCTCAATCGTTACAACCACAATACCGCATTAAATTGACAGGGGAGCTACAACCTCAGGAGTCGGTTGCTTTGTTTTCAAAGGTAAAAGGTTTCGTACGGCAGATTAACGTTGACGTGGGGGATTATGTACAAAAGGGACAGCTACTCGCACGGATGGAGGCCCCTGAGATGGATGTGCAGAGTACGGCTGATCGAGCAAAACAGCATCAGTTAGTGGCTAATTATGAGGTCAGCAAATTACGGTACAAGCGTTTGAATGATGTTGATGGACGCAAGAAAGGCGCAATATCGGCATTGGAACTGGAACGCGCTTATGGTGATATGCTACGGGATAGTGCCGCGGTGGTGGAAGCAGGAGGTGCTTATCAAAAATCGAAGTATATGGAGGATTATTTATTGATCCGGGCGCCTTTTTCTGGCGTTATTACACAGCGTAATTTTTCGACAGGAGCGTTGTTAGGTGATAGTGGGGTTCCTATGTTCAATCTGGTAGCCAACGACAAGCTTAAGCTGAAGGTTGTGGTGCCTGAGGTTCATGGACAAGCGGTGTCGGACAGTACTGTTGCCGAATTTCAGGTGTTGAGCATTCCTAATCGAACGTTTACAACTAAATTGAAGCGAAATGCTAAATTTATAGATCCTACAACACGCTCGTTGAGTTTGGAGTTTGAGGTACCTAATGGTGATAAAAGTCTGATTGGCGGTGATTTTGCTGATGTACAACTGTCTTTAAAAAGAGCACAGCAGACTATTTTTGTACCTAAAGAAGCCGTTGTCAATGCGCAGTCCGGTGTGTTTGTGATACGGATAGGTGGGGATGGAAAGACAGAACGCGTGCCGGTTCGTTTGGGTATTTCGCATGAAAATCTTGTAGAGGTGTTTGGAGCTATTACGACAGAGGATCGGATTGTAAATCGTGCTTCAGAGGAATTAACGGATGGAAAAGCTGTTAAAGCTTTAATGAAGTAATACTATTAAATATTATCAGATA
>JAITLW010000370.1 GCA_031277715.1 Sphingobacterium sp.
GGTTGACACGAGGTGCGAACGCAAAGAAAACTGCGTGGTTTTCGCCATGTGGATTTTGTACAGTTCCTGTCTTACCACACATTTCTATACCATTGATACGTACAGAAGCACCGGTTCCACCTGCATTGACCGCACGGCTCATCCCTTCAACAACTGATTCGTAGTGCTGTGCATCTACACCAGCCCATATTTTTTCGGTGAATTCCTCTTTGATAATTTTTTTCTCACCGATTCCTTTAATAAGGTGTGGACGGTAATAGAAACCACGATTGGCGACGATGGCCATTATATTCGCCATTTGTAGTGGGGTGATCCCTAGTTCTCCCTGTCCAATTGACTGAGATATACTGTAGCTGGAACCCCATTTTTCACTACCAAAGCGTTTTGTATAGTAGCTTGCAGGATAGACGTTTCCTCCTTTTTCTCCAGGTAAGTCAATACCTAGAGGATGGCCTAAGCCAAATTGATTAAGTCCCTCGCGCCAAAGTTCATAAGCCTTAGGTCCAGACATGCCTCTAGAATCGATCATGCGCGCATAGACATAGCCATAGTAGGTATTGCACGATCGCTGTATGGATTTAATCAGATCAGTAGGACCATCAACGTGTGTACAACGCATTATTCTACCATTACCGTAACGGTATCCGCCTGGGCAATTGAAAATAGTTTGGGGAGTAATGACCCCCGCTTGTAGTGCGGTGAGAGCTGCAACAACCTTGAAAACGGAACCTGGAGGATATGAAGCCTGAATAGGTCTGTTAAACATAGGTTTGTGCGGGTCTAATAGCAACTTCATGTAGTTGTTCCCACGTTGCCTACCAACCATTAAATTAGGATTATAGCTTGGGCTACTGACATAGGTCAATATCTCTCCGGTCGAAGGCTCTATTGCCACAACGGATCCCAATTTATTCTTCATCAGCTTCTCTGCGAGAAGTTGTAAATCTTTATCTAGAGAGGATATTAAACCATCGCCGGATACCGCTAGCGTATCGAACTTGCCATCCATGAATGAACCTTGCGCACGTCCAAATACATCGACCATTTGATTGCGTACACCACGTTGTCCACGGAGAAGCTCTTCGTAAGAACGTTCAACACCTGAGGCTCCTATATAGTCACCGCGTTTGTAAAAGTTGTTTGAACGTTCAATATCTTTTTCATTTACCTCTTGAATATAACCTAAGAATTGTGCAGCAGCGCTGTCGGGATATTGGCGAACAGTACGAGGTTGGGTCTGGAAGCCTCTAAATTTATCTAAATGCTCTTGGAGCACAGCAAATGTCTCAGCACTCATCATCCCTTCAAACGTTGAGGCTCTATAAGGTGAGAAAGCCCGTGCTTTATTCATTCGGGATATAAAGCCTTCTTTGTCAATTTCAAGCAGTCGGCACAATAGCAGTGTATCGATATCTTTTACCTCACGGGGAATAACCAGGAGGTCATATACAGGTTCATTCTGAACCAAAACTTTTCCATTCCTATCTAAGACTACCCCTCTAGCAGGGTATACGACACTCTTTCTTAATACGTTATTATTTGCAGATAGGAGATAAGATTCATCTATAATTTGAAGATAGAACAGACGGGCGACAATAATTATAGCAATTGCTAAGAATATACCTTGAATAATGTATCTGCGCTCGAAAAAATTATTGTTCATATCATTCTAATTGGCTAATCTCGATTTACGATTGTAGGTAATCAAGCTGATGATTAGAATGACTGCTACAGTGAATAAACTACTGAAAAATATACTCGCAAGTGTGTATAGGATATTTTGGAAGGAGAAAATTTCTGTAAAAAACAGAACCAGATGATGGACCAGTGTGCCTAGTAATAGGTAAGCACTGAACCATTTGAATCCCATATTACCCCATGTCGGCGTTTGGAAAGAACTCTGCTCTTCCATATCTAAAGTAATTTTGTGGAAGAATATACGAAACCATGCTAAGGCCACACAGGCTGAAGCATGTACCCCCATACTGTCATAAAAAGCATCTACAGTAAGGCCTGTGAGGAATGCTAGTAAGAAAAGCAAAAAATTAGGAATACCTGTAGGTAGTAATAAGATAATCAGAATGTACGGGAATAATGCTGCAATGTTGTAGTACCCAATGTTTTTGAATACGGCAACCTGCAGTATGATCAATATTACAAAACGAATGATATTGAAAATAAATATCCTAGCCATTATCTTTATTATGTTGTTCCAACTCTAGTTTTTCCGTAGCCATTTTATCTTTTACGATATAGACGTGGTTGAGATTGATGAAGTTTGTAGTCAACAATACCCTAATATCCTTGAAGCTTTCTCCCGACGCTAGGTCAGTTTGCACGATATGTCCTATTTTTATTCCTTTTGGGAATTTTGTAGAATATCCTGATGTGAAAACAGGTGCACCGACGTAAACTTTGACATGATTTGGTATATCTCGTACCATGGCATAACGCGAATCTGTATTGTTCCCCCAGACGAGTGACCCGAATGCTGTGTTTGTACTGTCCAGACTCACCGAAATTTTCGTGTCAGGATGAAGCAATGATTTGATTGTACTGAAATGTTGGGATACATTCAAGACCGTACCTACGACACCATTAGAGGTAATCACTCCCATATCCTGTTCTACACCATCGGCAGCCCCTTTATCAATTGTGATAAAGTTACTCTTCTGGTTTATACTGTTATTTACAACGGAAGCGACAACGAAATCATAACGGGACTTGTCTATCTGATCCGTCAAATAAGCAACGCTGTCGCTTAGAGAGTCGGCACTGGTATAGTTTTGTAGTTTTTTGCGCAAAAGAGCGTTCTCCTCTGCTAGTTGTTCGTTGATGATACGTAAAGACAAATACTCTTTCCACGAATTGACGTTTTCATAGAATGATCCGACAACGACATTGGAGGAGTTGACGAATGCAGATCGTTGATAGTTGTTATTCTGAACGACAAGGAAAATAGAAAACACGAAAAAAAGTACAAACCAAAAGAAGGCGTTATATCTTACCAAAAAGAGCCATAGGTTTTTCATGTTTTTCCGTAGAGATTTGTTTAGTTATCTAAAAAATACGCGATATAGAAGAAGTTCAACTTTCCTATATCGCGCAGAAGTAATTGTAATTTTATCTTTATTTACCTTACTGCATCAAAAACTTGAAACGTCCGATGTTTTTAAGAGCGATACCTGTGCCTCTTACAACAGCGCGTAGAGGGTCTTCAGCTACATGTATAGGTAATTTAGTCTTCGCTTGTAATCTTTTATCTAGACCTCTTAGTAGAGCTCCTCCACCTGTTAGATATATACCAGTTTGGTAGATGTCTGCAGATAACTCTGGAGGGGTGATTTCTAATGCTTTTAGTATAGCTTCCTCAATCTTTGAAATAGATTTGTCTAGACAATGCGCAATCTCTGTATAGGATACGGTGATTTGCTTCGGTATACCTGTCATTAAATCACGTCCTTGTACAGCAAAGTCTGCTGGTGGATCTGTAAGTTCAGGTAGGGCAGCACCAACTTCGATTTTAATTTTCTCCGCTGTACGGTCTCCAATCATAATATTGTGCTGGCGACGGATGTACTGTACGATGTCCGAGTCAAAATTGTCTCCACCTACGCGGATCGATTGGTCACATACAATTCCTGATAATGCTATAACGGCAATCTCCGTTGTACCACCACCGATATCGATAATCATGTTTCCAACAGGCTCTTCGACATCAATTCCGATACCTACGGCAGCTGCCATTGGCTCGTGTATAAGATATACTTCTTTTGCTCCTGCAATTTCCGCCGAATCACGAACCGCGCGTTTTTCCACTTCGGTAATACCGGAAGGAATACATACGACCATACGCAAAGAAGGAAAGAACCAAGATTTGCCATTGGTAACCAATTTGACCATTCCTCGAATCAAGTGCTCGGCAGCCGTAAAGTCTGCTATTACACCATCCCTAAGCGGTCTGACTGTTTTTATGTTGTCATGGGTTTTGCCTTCCATCTGCATAGCCTGCCTGCCAATGGCAATAACTTTGTTGGTCGTCCGATCAAATGCCACGATCGAAGGCTCGTCCACTACTACTTTATCATTGTGTATTATTAAGGTATTTGCCGTACCCAAGTCAATCGCAACTTCTTGCGTAAACCAATTGAATAACCCCATTTAGTAAGTCCTAATTCTGTTTTTAATATAATGCAAACCTAATGAAAAAAAATCTATTATGATAACCTAACTCTACAAAAATGTCAAATAAAATCACGTTAATTTTTGGTCAGAATCTATCCTGTAAAAACGCTAAAAACAGGTCACTTATTGTATCAATGTACCGATATAATAATTATGTGTGTCAATTTCTAAATTATCTTTTTGTAAGTCAGGTATCTCTATTTTTGTAAATGTGTTGTTGAGTTCAATTCGAACCTTTTTTTGTCCCTTCACACCCAGGTGTACTGGCATTTGGAAGTTAGGTATATCGCTAATCCATCGTCCCTGTAGGGTGCCATCTTCCGTAGTTTGAATTTCTAGTGTGGGGATTGTTGTGCTTTGCACATATTGCGCAAAGAGTGGACGTAGGTTGAAGCCAGACTCTTCGCAGATAAAATCTACAATGTCGAGGTAGTCTACGCCTGAATGATAGAATTTTTTATTTAATCCCCTTAGTATTGAACGCCATTTCTCATCATCCTCCAAGATGGTCCTCAGCATATTGTGTAGGACACCACCCTTAAGATACATGTCTCCCGAGCCTTCTTTGTTGACGTGGTATGGGCCCTGTAGCGGAGTGTCATTTCGTATGCCACTACGGTTACCATGGACGTAATCTTGGCTGGCTTTTTTGCCGTAAAAATAGTCGATAAATAAGGCTTCAGAATAATTGGTGAAGCTCTCATGGATCCACAT
>JAITLW010000406.1 GCA_031277715.1 Sphingobacterium sp.
CGAATCTCTAAAACCGAATACATATCCTGCCCTAGCTGTGGCCGTACCCTGTTTGATCTGCAGGAGACTACGCAGATGATCCGTAGCAGAACAAATCACCTCAAAGGACTCAAAATAGGCATTATGGGCTGTATCGTAAACGGTCCAGGTGAAATGGCTGATGCCGATTATGGTTATGTAGGTGCTGGACCGGACAAGATTACACTGTATCGGGGTAAAGAGGTCGTCAAAAAGAATGTTAGCTCAGCAAACGCGCTGGACGAGCTGATTGATATTATCAAGAACGACGGGCTCTGGATAGAGGAAGGGGAAATTTAAACAGCCGTCGGTGTATATGCTGTCGTAGATAGGTATAAAAACCTATTGCAATCAGTACTCCGATAGCTCCCATCACATAGAGGGTGTGTTTAATACCTATTCCTTCAGCAACGGCACCAATAATAAGACTTCCAATTGGAAATATTCCCTGGAATGCCATAACGTAATAAGACATGATCCGGGCTCTATAGGCAGGCATTGCGTGGGTCTGTATATACGTATTGATACTGGAATTTTGCATCATCATCGCAAAAGAGACCGCTACTGTAAAGAGCAGTGCGGACAGCAAGTAATGTGCATAAGCCAATAGCAATAGGGAAATCCCCATTATCAGGGCTGAAAACAGCACACGATAGCGTAGGTTTTCGCCTGTTTTCAAACGGGCCATATTAATGGCGCCAATCATCGCTCCCAATCCTGCCGCACTCTCGAACCAAGAAAAGGTACGCTCATCTCCATTAAACAAATCTTTGGCTACAGCAGGTAACAACGAAGTATAGGGGATCACAAAAAGACTGGAACAGGCCATGATAACAATCAAGGAGGCAATATGTGGAGAACGTCTTAGGTAATCAAATCCATCCTTCATCCCCTGCCAATTAGAAAACTGCTTCGTTTTTGTGACCTGTAACTCATTCACTTTCATCTGTGACAAGGTAAAGAGTACGGGGATAAAGCTCAAAAAGTTAATAAAAAAGCAGACTAACTCGCCATAGGTGCTTAAGAGAAATCCACCAATAGCGGGACCGACCATCCGTGCTGCGTTAAACACGGATGAATTGAGTGCTATCGCATTGGGTAGATCCTTTTTGTTGTCCACCAAGGAAACCAATAGCGCCTGACGGGAGACCACATCAAAGGCATTAATGACTCCTTGAGCGAAACCAAGGACGCAGAGCCAATACACGGACACCCAACCGGAATACACGGCCAAGGTCAATATCGCAGCTTGTATCATCAAGAGTATTTGCGTGATAACAACAAGCTTATATTTAGAACGTCCGTCTACGAAACTTCCAATAAAAGGGGAAAACAGTAACGAAGGAGACAGGGAAACGAAAGATACAAACCCCAACCAAAAAACAGAATCGGTAAGCTTATAAACCAACCAGCTAATAGCAATACGCTGCATCCAGGTTCCGAGAAGCGAGATGGACTGTCCAATGGTGTGTAGCCTAAAATTGGGGTAATGAAGCGACCTGAAAATATCCATATAGGCAATATACTTAAATAGATGGACCGAAAGCTAATCTGTCTTACATTATGACCTTCAGAAAACGTAGTCTGTTCAAAAAACTCTAAAGAATTAACTACCTTTGTAACAGCTAACACTAGAGATAGTTTTTAGAACCTCGTAATAATTTGTAAACAACAATCAATCAAAACATGAAATTTTTTATAGACACCGCCAACTTGGCACAGATTAAAGAAGCACAGGACCTCGGCGTATTAGACGGCGTAACTACCAACCCTAGCCTAATGGCCAAAGAGGGAATCAGTGGCGATGAAAACGTTATCAACCACTATAAAGCGATTTGCGAAATCGTAGATGGTGATGTCAGTGCAGAGGTAATCTCGACAGATTACGAGGGAATGATCAAAGAAGGTGAATTATTGGCCGCTTTAGACAGTAAAATTGTTGTAAAAGTGCCTATGATTAAAGACGGTGTGAAGGCTATCAAATATTTTAGTAAAAAAGGAATAAAAACAAACTGTACACTAGTATTTTCAGCTGGACAGGCCTTATTAGCAGCTAAAGCTGGAGCAACTTATGTATCTCCATTTATTGGACGTCTTGATGATATTTCGGTAGACGGCTTAAGCTTAATAGAAGAAATCAGATTAATCTATGACAACTACGGATTCGCAACGCAGATTCTTGCGGCTTCAGTACGTCATAGTGCACATATTTTGGGTTGTGCTAAAATCGGTGCTGATGTAATGACAGGACCTTTGTCCGCTATTACTGCACTTTTAAAACACCCATTGACAGACAGTGGTCTTGCACAGTTTTTAGCGGATCACGCTAAAGCAGCAGGTAAATAAAAAAGAAGAGAGCCTTATATAAATGTCATCTTGAGGAGACGAACCGCCTGCCCTCTTTCAGAGCAGCATTACGTCCATCAAGATGACACTTTAATTTGACAAGAATGAGCACAGAAAACAAGCAGATAAAAGAGGTAATTGTCAACGAAGAATTTTCAGACCTTTTAAGGAAGAATAAACTTAAAATAACGCAACCGCGTCTGCGTGTTTTAGAGATTATTTCAGAAAAGACATCGGCTTTGTCTCAACCCGAATTAGAGAAAATCGTAGGCAAAGATATTGATAGAGTGACGCTCTATAGGATACTCGGAAGCTTTGAAGAAAAGGGTATTCTGCACAAGGTATTTGATTTGAACGGGACGGCAACCTATGCAATCTGCTCAACCAAATGTAGTGCCCATCACCACCATGACCAACATATACATTTTATCTGTTCGGTATGTAATAGCGTATACTGTCTAGACGAAGTCAGTGTACCGAAGATCAATATACCAAACAATTTCTCACTCCATTCTATTGCAATCAATGCAGTAGGTCTATGCGATCAGTGTAATAGTGCTGAATAAAAAAACAGGCTGACGATACCACCGTTTTCTTTCCTTAAATCTACTTCTAGTTGTTAAGCAGAGGCTTTTTGTTTGCCCAATAAGCCTCCATTCCCTCCGATGGAGCTCGACTTTTGCAGCCGAAAAAATCGCGCTATACACCATAAAACGATTAAAAAATATTTATTTCCCCTTCTACAGCAAGTTCAGCATCATTTTTGTATATTTCCTCTATAGAATGAAGAGAGCTACAAAATTCGCTTTTATATTACGATGCGATTATATAAGGTGTAAAGGTGAATTTATGTAGGTTTCACAAACAATGTGTACCGTGCTTTGATTGGCGGTCATAAAAAAATTAAAACAAATACCCCCTGAGAGGAGGCCCCATTCCAACAAATGGACTATGAGCCGCTCCTCAAAAGAAGAAGGACAGGTATTGATAAATAAAGAATACAGATGAACCTAACTAAAAGGGGGTGGCATCTGGCAAATGAAGAATAAAAATATAAATGAAGTCAAGAAAAGAAAACCCTTACAAAGAAGTGCTGACACAACTTATTGTTGATGTCTTTGAGAAATCAGGCAACCCACTTCTAAACTATAAACAAGTCGCGGCAAAGCTCAATATCACTGACAGTGATTCCAAAGTAGCCATCGCAGACATACTGAATGATTCTTCAAAAAGTGGTCAGTTTGCACAACCTGAAAGGGGCAAATTCAAACTTAGACAACTACAGGTTTATATCATCGGAAAAGTAGATATGACTGCTGATGGTTCCGCCTATATCGTACCAAATGATGAATTTGAGAATGACATCTTTGTTGCTCCCCGGAAAGTACGGCAGGCGCTACATGAAGATATCGTAAAAGTACACGTCTACGAACGGAAAAAGGGACGTAAAAGAGAAGGTGAAGTCGTCGAGATATTACAACGTGCTAAGACCGATTTTACGGGGACAATAGATATTTCACAGAGCTATGCGTTTTTCCTCCCGGATGACCGGAAAATGCAGCACGATATCTTTATCCCCTTAGATAAGCTTAATGGTGCTAAAAATGGTGAAAAGGTGGTCGTAGCGATTATCGAATGGCCTAAGAATGCGAAAAACCCAATCGGTAAAGTCAAGTCTGTGCTAGGCAAGAAAGGGGAGAATAATACCGAGATGAACGCGATTCTTGCAGACTATGGATTCCCGTTGCACTTTCCTAAAGAAGTGGATGAAGCAGCGAATGCTATACCGGAAGAAATTACCCGTGAAGAGATTGCTAAACGTAAAGATTTCAGAGACACACTGACTTTTACGATAGACCCCGCTGATGCGAAGGATTTTGACGATGCCATATCTTTCAAGATCTTGGAGAACGGCAACTACGAGATAGGCGTACACATCGCCGATGTGTCTCACTACGTTACTCCAGATAGTATTCTGGACAAGGAAGCATTTGAACGGGCTACGTCGGTATACCTGGTGGATCGGGTAATCCCTATGCTACCGGAGCGTCTTTCGAACAACCTATGTTCATTGCGTCCCAATGAGGACAAACTGTGTTTCTCTGCAGTCTTTGAAATGGACGAGAAAGCGAATGTAGTGGAAGAATGGTATGGTCGGACGATTATTCACTCGAATCGAAGATTCAGCTACGAAGAAGCACAGGAAATTATTGAGAACAAGAGTGGAGATCATGCCACAGAAATACTCAAACTGAATGAACTTGCCTATATCCTTCGTGATCGCAAATTTAAAAATGGAGCGATAAGCTTTGAAAGCGAAGAAGTGAAATTCTTATTGGACGAAAAAGGAAAACCTCTTGGCGTATATACGAAGGTAAGAAAAGACGCTCATAAGCTCATCGAAGACTTTATGCTTCTCGCGAATCGTAAGGT
>JAITLW010000428.1 GCA_031277715.1 Sphingobacterium sp.
GGATGCAAATATGCGCCGTTACTATTTAGGGAATTTGGACGATGAAAAGTATCTGAGCCTTCGGCATAGAGGCTATGTCTATGTCATGTTGGGGAAGAAGAATCCGGTCAAGGCAGTCCCAATAACTGGCATTAAGGCAGAGCCTGAAATACGGATAGTCAACCAAAAAGAGGTTAAAAGTGCACAAGAGGGGCCGGTACAGTATGAGATCAAGGCTCCAGCTGCGATGCAGAAATATAAAGAAGGGGTTTTAGAAGTTAAATTAACCGTTGCAGATGGTTGGTATACTTATGTAGACAATGCGGCCAATCTGAAAACTGGCTTTTCACCTACACAGATCAAGGTTCAATTGCCCGAGGGCTTCGAGACGGTTGGCGATTTGGTCAAACCTACATCACAGATAAAAGCTGGACTCGAGGTATACAAAGGTAGCCTTGTATTTCAACAGAGGTTTAGGGTCATTCAGTCTGCGGGAGAAAAGCAGGGGTTAATATCAGGGAAGTCTTATCCTATTAATATCCAAATAGGTTATCAAACCTGTAATGATCAGCTCTGTTTACCTCCAGTAGAAGAGCAATCAACAGTAACTATTAACTACATCATACCGTAACTATACGGACACCAAATTCAAAACGGATTGACGAAGCTATTTGTCAATCTGTTTGCTTTCATCAGCAATTATAACCACATTCTTGATTAATAGTATGAAGCAGTTAGACCATTTTTTACAGTTTTTACATGAAAAAGTTACGTCTAAGTCTGATGAGAAATTACTAACTAATGAAGAGACAATTGTAACAAGACCAAATGTATCAGTACGTATTCATGATAGTTGTCAATACATTACGGACAATTATGATAAAAAATTAAACTTAGATAGCGTAGCCGATATAGCCTGCTTATCCCCAGAAGCCTTTTGTCGTGAGTTTAAGAAAGAGACGCGTATGACTTTTCTTGATTTTTTGCTGCGTGTACGCATAGTGAAAGCTTGTGAGCTCATGTTGGCTAATAAGAATACGAAGCTATCTGATATTGCCTATAGCTGCGGTTTTGGTTCTGTGTCAAGTTTTAATCGGGCATTTAGAAAGCTAATGGGAGAGACACCGACGGAGTATGTAGATCATTACTATTCCCGTCCATAAACTACCTTCTGCTCGAACTCGACAATGTATAGCCCGATCAACCAGTTACGCAGAGTGAGTGATTGGTTTACTGCTTTTACAGCGGAAAGCTGTAGTTCCTCGTGTGTAGCTTGTATGCTATTAACTAGTTTGTCGAATTCCATGGTTTTATAGTTTCTATTACTCCTTCTTCCTTTTATTGCTGGCGGCCTTGGTCTCTTCCTCGGCGAGGATGATATCGACGACTACAGTTTCGAAGAGCTTGGAGTTGGTGCTGTTCTAGGGTATTATTAGACTAATAGAAAGGGGATCTTTCGAATCATTTTTTAAATAGTTTTAAAAATAAATGTTTTCTGCATTGTCAAATATAGTTTATATTCATTTTTAAAATATTGATTAAATTTTATGAAAAGAAAACATTATTTAAAGCATGAGATGTTATTAGCTTTTAAGAATCCTAAAAGAAATGATGTTTATCTTAATGATTTTTCTATTTCGAATATTGATTTACAACGTATATCATTAGAAGAATATACTTTGTTTGATGAATCAGTGCAATCTGATTTTTTTGTAATTCTATTTATAGATCATGGACATATTAATCTACGTGTTAACCAAAAGGATGTATTAGGTATTCAGGATCAATTGCTGTTTTTTTTGCCAGGGCATTTTAAGCAAGTAATTAGTTGCGATAGCGACAGTCGTTTAATTCTAATAACTTTTACGGCTGATTTTTTTAAAGATTTAAGTGCTACCGTTAATTTGGTAGAGGTAATGGAATATTATCTCTCTAAACCCGCCGAATCATGGATATTGGATAAGGAAGAGCGACTGGTTTTTATGGATAACCTTGCAGAATTGAAAAAGCGGGGGTCAAAAATGTCATCTCATTTATTCGGAAAGGAAATATTAGGCAATGTTTTTCTTACTTTTTTATATGATATCGCAAATTTCAATTCAAGACATCAAGCCGTAAGTTCTTTGGAATTCGGTCGGAAGGAAGATTTGGTCTTAAAGTTTCTTAAACTGGTTGATCAAGAATGTCTCTCCGAACGTAGAGTTGATTATTATGCCGATAAGCTTTTTGTAACGGCAAAGTATTTATCTGAAACCGTGAAAGAAGTAACTGGTAAAACCGCAGGTATTGTCATTGATGAAGCGAATATTACTGAAGCAAAACGTATTTTAGCTGATCCTTATCAAAGTATATCAAAAATAGCGTACGATCTTAATTATAGCAGTCCTTCTTTCTTTTCAAAATTCTTCAAGCGTATGACAGGAAATTCTCCACAGGAATACCGCAGGATTATTGGTTCAAAGTCCTAAATATCTTATATAAAAAGAACTCATCTATTATAGTTATAGATATCAGATACGTTTTCTCTCATTTTGCCTTATTCTTTGTTACATAAATTCTCCGCTAAAAAAGTTGTCAAATTTCTTAATTCGAATATTTTTAATAATACCTAAACCGTGAAACGGACATGTTTTATCTCATTTTGGGCAAGAAAATATTCTAATAACACGTGAACTTTGCATCAAGTTTGTGACTGGTGGTTAAAATGCTAATCTATCAGTGATTAAAATAGTAAAAAATATAAAGCAAAGAAATACATGGGAATATTCAAATGGAAAGCTGCAGGGGTAGTAATCTTAATACTTGCACTGACTGGATGCAGAACAGAGGAGAAAAAGGAAAATGTTCAGCAATCGATAAAAGTAGCCACAGAAACAATAACAATTTCAGATCAACCTGGCGTATTACAGTATTCAGGCACATTAGAGCCCGATAACAAAGTGACAATTGGGTTTGCAGTGCCCGGAGTTATTAATAATGTTGCTATACAAGAGGGAGCATTCGTAAAGAAAGGGCAGTTATTGGCAAGTATCGATGCTACAGAGTATATCCATGCTCATGAGATAGCCCAGGCTGCATTAGAACAGGCAGAGGATATGTTTACCAGATTAAATGGTCTTTATTCCAAGGGAAGTCTTCCTGAAAAAGACTATATCGATATCAAAACTAAGCTGGCACAGGCAAAAGCAAATAAAGCCATCAATGCCAAGCATATCAAAGACAGTAAATTACTCTCACCCATGGACGGAATTGTTACTCAGAAAATGGTAGAACAAGGTAGTACTGCCGCTCCGGGTATGCCTGCGTTTAACATCGTTAAAACGGACTATCTGTATGCTAAAGTTACTGTACCTGAAAGTGAAGTAGGAATTATAAAAAAAGGAATGGATGCGACTGTTTACATCCCAACATTAGAAGCTTCTTTTAATGGAAAAGTGTCTATTATTATTCCGCAGGCAGACCCTGTTTCTAAAACATATGATGTCAAAATCAGGCTTATTAATTCAGGACAACTCTTGCCTGGTATGTTAACCCAAACCTCCGTGCAGACAGGTAAATCAGATCAGGTCATACGTATTCCTGCAAGCGCTATTATCAAAGGAGAAGATAATGTTTCATACGTTTTTTTGGTAACAGATAAAAATAAGGCCATACGCAAAAGAGTGGAAATAGGCTCAATTACAGGAAACAATAGTGTAGTAATAAAACAAGGGTTACAGCAGGGAGACCGATTGGTCGTTAATGGCCAATCCAAATTAAAAGACGGAAGTTCTATAAGCTTCTAAATACACTCTCAAAATCTTTAAGAAAGGTTGAATTAGTCTTCAACCTATTAAAAATGACTCAAAGTCAATGTGCTTTCTTGCTATAGCAGCGAAAGTAGGAAGGTCTTTGCCTAATTGATTTCAAATATATTATGAAAAAAAGAAAAATAAATTTCATAGAAGCTGCCATGAAGTACAAACAAGTAGCTATTGTTACTATAGTGTTATTCATGGTCCTGGGTGTTTACTCTCTTTTAAATATGCCACGAGCGGAGAATCCCAAACTAGACATGCCTATTGCCATGGTAATGGCTTTTTATCCTGGAGCAGACGAGCTGCAAACAGAAAAACAGGTAACAAACAAAATAGAGCAGTATCTTTTTTCTTTTGAAGAAGTTGATAAAGAAAAAACTAAGTCTCAGACCAAGAATGGGCAGACCTTTATCACAGTTCATGTCCATGCCCGCATTAAAGATAGAAAAAAGTTTTGGAGCACATTACAGCATGGACTTAATGTTAACATGCCGCAAGTTTTACCTAATGGAGTGATAGGTCCTATCGTAGATGCTAATTTTGGAGAAGTTACAGCTCAAATTATAACACTTTCTTCTCCCACCAGATCCTACGCAGAACTGGAATCGTATCTGGATAAATTGGAAGATAATCTGAAGCTCATCAAATCTGTATCTCGACTTAATAGAAGTGGTTTACAGAAACAACAGGTTTATGTATCTGTCGACAATAAAAAACTACAACAATATGGTTTCGACATCGGTCAGATTATACAGGTTTTACAAGCACAAAATCTTGTTGGCTATTCGGGAGAATTGAAAACAGATGGAACGAATATCCCAGTCTTTACAGAGAGTCAGTTTAGAAGCGAAGCTGACATAGCCAATCAACTTGTTTACACAAGTCCGGAAGGAACAGTTGTGCGTTTAAAAGATGTAGCTACCGTAGAAAGACGTTACGAAGAGCAGAGTTCCTATGTTCGCATAGGTGATGACAAAACCTTGGTGGTTGCAATAGAAATGCAACCCGGAAATAATATTGTGGCTTTTGGTAAAGAAATAGAAAGCAAACTAGCAGAAATACAATTGGGTTTTCCTGATGATATAAAGATAAAGACGATTGTGAGTCAGCCCGAAGTGGTAAAAGATAGTATTTCACACTTTATGAAGGAGTTTGTTTTGGCTATTCTGGCTGTTGTGGTTGTTGTTATGCTTTTGTTGCCTCTTCGTGTAGCTACAGTAGCTTCGGTGGCGGCACCTATTTCTATCTTAATCACTTTTGGAATTATCAATTTGATGGGTGTAGAATTACACCAGGTTTCGCTTGCTGCACTCATAATCGTTTTGGGAATGGTAGTAGATAATGCTATTGTAGTTGTTGATAATTACATAGAGAAACTGGACGAAGGTATTACACCATGGACTGGAGCGTGGCAGGCAGCACAACAACTATCATTGCCCATTTTAACAGCGACAATGGCTATTATTTTTGCCTTTGCTCCGTTGGCTGTATTTATGCATGGTATTTCCAAAGATTTTGTCGCTACGCTACCAGTCACCGTAGCGGTGGCTTTGATTGTCTCCATGCTAATTGCATTGTTATTAACGCCACTGATGTGTTACATCTTTATAAAAAAAGGATTGAAGCATACGATGGATACGCGTAAAGTGCGTAAGAAAAGCATGCTTGATTATCTTCAACAAGGTTTTAATAAAGCTATTGAGGCAGCTTTTAGATGGCCTAAAACCACAATTGCTCTTG
The DNA here is from genome assembly GCA_031277715.1 of Sphingobacterium sp. GTDB lineage: Bacteria > Bacteroidota > Bacteroidia > Sphingobacteriales > Sphingobacteriaceae > Sphingobacterium. Next base: position 5,517 of record JAITLW010000428.1, read on the forward strand.
GAGCATTAGGAGTTGCCTTGGGATTATCTTTAGCCGGAAATGTAGAGGAGGAGTTTTTTCCGATGAGTGAAACCAAGCAGTTTAATGCTGAAGTTTGGATGCCATCGGGCACATCACTAGAAGAAACCGATAAGATCACAAAATTAGTCGAGGCAGAATTTAGAAAAGATAAAAGGGTATTGGAAATTTCGAGTTTTGTAGGCATGAGTTCCCCTCGTTTTAATTTTGCTTATGCCCCCGAAATCCCTAGAACAAACTACGCTCAGCTATTCATTACAACTGAAAGTTCAGATGCCGTTAATGAGTTGGTGAAAGAATACCTGCCTAAATTTAAGGAGTTTGCTCCAGGAGTGGCTATTAACCTTCGCCAATTAAGCATGCAGGAAGGGGCACCAATTGCTATACGGGTAGTAGGAGAAAATTTAGCCGATCAAAAATTAGTTGGCAGGCAGATTATGGATATTCTAGCTGAGCTGGAAGGCCCAAACTGGATACGGACAGATTATCAGGAGGATTTTCTAGCTCTTAATTTACAACCTAAAGAGGACGTGGCTAATCGTTTGGGCGTACCTATGCAACTAGTGACACAAACACTTGGAGCAGGGCTTACTGGATTTTCTGTTACCCAGATGTGGGAGGGCGACAAGCCTGTGGATGTATTCCTACGTTTTGACCAGCAAAACCGAAATGGGTTTTCGGATGTAGGCAATTTAAGTATTAATACACTTTATGGAGGACATGTACTCTTAAAGGAACTTGTAGATTTAACTCCGACATGGCACACAGGCGAAATTGTTCATAAAAATGGCTTACGTACATTAACCATTTTAGCTGAAACACAAATGGGAAAACGGGCTTCGGTTATCTTAAAAGAAGCACAGCCAAAGATAGAGCAGTTGAAACTTCCCGATGGTGTGCGAATTGAGTATGGAGGAGATGCCGAAAGTTCAACTGAAAATGCACCGGGGATGGCTCTGGCTTTAGGATTAAGTTTGGTGTTGATTTTTTTAACCTTACTCTTTCAGTTTAAAACACTGGGAAAAACACTGATTGTTCTCTCTACTTTTCCACTGAGCTTATTAGGAGCATTTATGGGGCTATATCTCACTAACAATCCTATGGGTATGACTGCTTTCATGGGTATAATAAGTTTGATTGGAATTGTGGTACGTAATGGTATTATCCTCGTAGACTATGCTGATGAGCTGGTAAGAGATCATGGTTACTCTATTAAATCTGCTGCATTAGCTTCTGCCAAACGAAGAATGAGACCCATATTTCTAACATCAGCAGCGGCAGCAGTTGGAGTAGTTCCAATGATTTTGGGAGGTTCGCCAATGTGGGCACCGCTTGGAAGCGTATTGGCGTTTGGTTTGATTGTATCTATGATATTGACACTTTTTGTAGTACCTGTATTATACAGCTTCTTCGTTAGAGCTTCAAAGAATACAGAAGAAGAGACAGCGGATCTAGATATTGAAATACAATACAAACCATCTCATCATTAAAAATATAGTAATTCTCCCTTGAGGTGCAATAACAAATAAAAGAAATGAAGTATATACTAATGGCAGCCTTATGCTGCAGTTTATTAACAACAAAACTACAAGCACAGACCCCTGTAGTATTTACCTTAGAAGAATGTGTTCAATCGGCAATTTCTCATAATAAAAAGGTAAAAGTGGCACAACTGAATATTGATGCATCAAATACAGCTGCTCAAGGCGGGCGATTAAACGCTCTTCCCGATATTCAAGGCTCTGTAATGGGAGCTTACATAGGGAAACCATTAAATACTATTTTTCCAGAGGTAGTGGGCGGGGCTAGCGTCAGTATCATTCAGCCTATTTATACAGGAGGTAAGATTACATTGGGAAATAAACTATTGAGCAAAGCTGTAGAGATCGCACAAGAACAGAAGGAATTGACTGATTCTGATGTTTCTTTGGCTGTGGAAAAAGCCTATTGGACAGTCGTACAACTCAAGCAAAAAGTCATATTGGCGGAGAAGTTTGAACAATTAGTCTCGGCATTTTATGCTGATTTGGTCAATGCCTATGATGCTGGATTAAGTTATAAAAATGATCTTCTCCGGCTTAGCGTAGCTCGTAATGAAGCCACTTTGAATATTCGTAAAGCCAAAGATGGCGTTGTCCTGTCCAAACTTGTACTAGCTCAACTTATAGGGCAAAGCGGAAATACTGATTACGATGTCTCAGATAATCTGATTGGAATATACACAACATCTGACAACGTAGGACATCATCAAGAGTTGATAACAAGACCAGAACTTCGACTACTGGAAAAGGCGATTGAAGCTCATGGAATTGAACGTAAAATGATTAAAAGCGAATTATTACCAACAGTTGGATTATTGGGTATGGGGAGTTTCTCAGCAGGAAAAAATGTTGATTTTACTACGGGTAACAATACTTTTGCTACTTATCTGGGTGTTTTGAATGTGTCAATACCTATTTTTGATTGGGGCAGAAATGCCAAAAAGGTCAAGGAGCATGACATAAAAACTCAAGCAGTTAAGCTTCAATTAGAAGAAGCCAAAGAGTTTATTGATTTGGAGATACAGCAGGCATGGCTATCTTTAGGACAATCCGCAAAACAGATAGAGCTCGCTGAACTATCATTAAATCAAGCTGCTGAAAATCTTAAATTGGCTCAAGACAGGTTTGAAGCCGGAACTATTGTGGCAAAGGACGTACAAGAGGCTCAGGTACTTTGGCAACAGGCTTATTCTAATGTGATTGATGCTAAAACAATGCATAATATAAATGAAGCCAATTTTAAGCGTGCTAAAGGAAGATAAAGTATAAATAATAGATTTTAGAACTAATGCCTTTCTTCATCTTGACTAAAAAACGAGATCTAGAAAATTTTATAAAGTCTTAATTCCTACCTGGAAATAGTTTTTATTCTAGCATTCAGATTGTAGAAAGTTTTGAACATAGGAAGGAGTTACATTTACTACTAATAGAAGATCCGCTAGAAAAAATGTTACTAATTAATTTATGAAGAAATATGTACTGAATTTTAGCGTATGTAAAAAGGCCATTTTGGATAAAAAAAAGGTTTTAGAGGTCCTAAAAGAGAATATTCCGAATATTAAATTGATTGCGATAGAGATGGAAGACTCCTCGTTTCAAATGCATTTTTTTGTTGCAGAACGAGTAGATATTTTAGTAATTATGCTCATGAGAAATGCAGGTTTCAGTTTTAAGTTTTTGAGTTTTTCAGAGTATACTCGTTAAATTAGTGAATTTTGTGATGTCAAAAGAAGCAGACTTTGTTTTATCTGTGATTAATAAAACCAAATATTTACTGATTCGTAATGGAAAAATTGGTTTTTCATTTAGTGAACTTCAGTACCTGGTAGGTTGTTCCAGATCTAAGATATACCAGTATTTCAGAAGTAAAAATGAAATCTATCGCATTTTGTTGTGGAATGAGATACGTATATTATATGAGTTAATAGCAAATGAATTTGACATAGATTCCAGTTCGGTAAGTAAAAATGAATTAATTGTACGGTTTCTGATTGTTAAATCTAAATTTTTGGTTAATAATGTCTTATTGAGTTATTACTATTTGCATAGTGGAAGTATTAATAAGCTTATAGGTTTGAAAGATCAAGAGGTGATTGATTATGAAATAATTTTACTTCAAGGATTTATAGAACAAATTGGGTATCGTAAATGAAGTTGATGGTATGATTAAGTCGTTTTTAAGGATATTTTTAAAAATAAATCTATACAAAAATAAAACTTCATAAAAAGTTTGCTAATGGGATAAAGAAAAATCCAATATTTCCTCCACATATTTCTATGAAGTAAAGTTTGTTTCTCTAATTTATGAATAACAAAGTGTTTATATGTAAATATTGAACACCTAAATTTTTCTTCATTTTATTACTAGCGGCTTTAGTCTCTTCTTGGGCCAGTACGATGTCTACCACTACTGTGTCGAATAGCTTGGAATCGGTGCCATCTACTTTTTTCTTAGGCACTTTTTTATAGCGAATTATAATCTGCTCGTCCGCAGGGATGCCGTTAGGGAAGAAGTCGTCTAAACTTTTTAAACCAAAGACTCCTTTAAGGATGCCTAGGTGGCGTAGATTATATTTTTGGTCTTCTTTAATTGCCTCACAATTTGAAACAAATGTCCTAAATAAGCCCATATCCTCACTCAACTTTTCTTGAGACCACCCTTTTTCAATACGAATTTCTTTTATTGTTTCAATTAGTTCGTATTCAATCCGATACATAGGATTTGATTTCAATAATTCTTTCATGTCAATAAAAATTTAAACCACCAAAGACTGGTTGCTTGTTGTTGTGTTTATATATTTGTATAGCCAATCTAGGATTGGTCATAAAATAGTTAACTACCTCTGCGGAAGCGGAGCGTGAGTTGGACGAGCCTCTCTTTTTAAAGACTAGCAAACTTTAAATTAACACGAGGCAACAGGTTCGACCCACGTACAAAGATATTGCATATATTTACGCAGTCTTTAGGCAGGGCCTTGTTGAATAGGGTGTTAGGGCTGCTAGTCCCCGAAAAGAAGTAGGAGACATATAGCCCGCCTTTTGCATTTTCGCTCGTTCATCATATAACCAGATAAACGATGAAAATTAACTTTAAAAACACAAAAACAAGCGGCTTCCGATATCCTATCGGTCATCCTGGTATACTCAACGCTTACATATTAAGAACGTACCGACATCGCCGGAGTAGAAATTACTGAAGATATTACAGAGTAGGGCTATTAATGTGCCTTAGTTGATAGATTATCTCTGATGAGCCCTTCGGGGTTCCTCCACTTCCGTCGGAATGGCGACAAAAGTGATAGGAGGCTGCTCTTAATAACTGGCATCACCCTATTGGTCTGTAATTCGACCTCCGAGGAGGCAAACTAGCTGCATAGGCCCGAAGAATCGTTTTATCTTGTTGTTTCGTAGCTTAAAGATAGCACAGATCTTATTGGCTATCAACTAAAATGCTTCGCACAGGTATGGTTGGTCAATATCTGCCGAGGTCGGTATTTTCTTATTTCTAGAATGGATGGTAGAAAACCGATTATAAACCAAGCATAACCAGTGAAATCCATTCAGAAATCGTACTAGATTTTTGAAATATCAAAAGTATTACGGTTCTTTACCTTGATAACCAAATGGAAAAGATCTTAAACATCAATGAGAAGGAGCTGTTACGTCAGCTAAAAGCAGGAAGTAAAGCTGCTTTTAGCGAGCTATACTCAATATACAGCCGCCCGCTTATTTCTAATCTTTTAAAAATCCTGAAAAATGACAACCTTGCCGAAGAGATCCTACAAGAAACATTTATTGCACTTTGGGAACACCGGCATTCTATAGACTCCGAGCGATCAGCATTGGGGTATCTGATTAGGATATCGGCCAATAAAACAAAAGATCTCTTCAAACGGGCGGTTCACGACCGTAAGATGAGAGCATATTTTTACCCTGTTATAGAATCAGGTTATGAACCCATCGAAGCTGGCTTATATAAGAAGGAAAATGAAGATCTTTTGAATCAACTCATTGACCGCCTACCTGCCAAACAAAAAGAAGTATACCGGCTTTGCAAGATTGAGGGGCTTAGCTATAATGAGGTAAGTCAGCTATTAGGTATATCCGAGGCGACTGTCAATTCCCATATTTTACGGGCAAATAAAGCCTTGAAAAAATTAGTGATCCGCAACCCACAACTACTTACTCTTATCCTGATTTCTATATTTTCAAATTAATTTCTTTTTTTGTGCATTGCTTTTTTGCTTTCGATCGTATTTAGTTCAAAATACGCTGCAGTGGAAAAGAACGAACATATCAAAAGCCTTTTTACAAAGTATGTTGACGGGCAATATACCAAAGAAGATCTGGATGAAATTCTTACATACCTCGAACAGGAAGAGGAGAGCGCATTACTGATAGAACTTGTACAGAAGCAACTGTCAAAATTCGAACCCGAGGAAGACTCAGAACGTATCACACGGATTCAAAATCGTGTTGCAGAGCATTTAGAGGTCTACACGAAGCCGAAAACGTCATTTAAAATCTATTGGATAGCTACTGCTGCATCTATTCTATTGCTTGCATTTACCTCATATTACTTCTTGCAGATTCGTACTACTGTACTACCTGGTACGGATACGTTTGCAGCCAGCGATTCCCTACAGGAAGTCTCCGCTGGAAGTAACAGAGCAACGTTGACCCTTTCAGATGGAACGACCTTAAATCTTTCGGATCAAAAAGAAGGGATTTCGATGGGAGAAAATATCAATTATAACGATGGCGTTTCCATTGCCGAGAAACCGACAGGTACCGCCACGTTGACTACACCCAGAGGCGGGCAATATCAAGTCGTTTTGTCTGATGGTACAAAGATATGGCTGAATGCCGACAGCTATATTAGATACCCTGTCAAATTTGGAGGAGACAGCAGAAATGTTGAAATAGAAGGCGAAGCCTATTTAGAAGTAGCAAAGGTCAAGGGGCAACCATTTAGAGTTAACAGTAAAGGACAGGCCATCGAAGTATTGGGTACACATTTCAATGTCCGCACTTATGACAATCAAAAGCAGACGACCTTAATAGAGGGATCTGTTAGGATCACAGACGGTAAAAGCATGACTTTACTTCGTCCAAATCAACAGGCCAAGCTATACGGAGGCAAGATACAGATCAAAGAGGTAGACGCAGAAGAATCGATAGCTTGGACTAAAAATACGCTATACTTTAATGAATTGCCACTTATGGAAGTATTTAGACAATTGGAAAGATGGTATGATGTAGAATTTGATTATCCAGCAGAATTGGGCAATCAGGTTATTTACTTAAGCACTACCAGAGACCAGAACTTATCCGTAGTACTCCACAATTTAAAAGAAATAACAGAATACACATATACCACAAAAGGAAGGAGGGTTATCGTAAGTAGAGTAGACAAATAAAAACGTGGTATTGTACACTCCGACAAACAATACCTATGAAAGAAAAAAACCGGAACCGTTGACGCGGCTCCGGCCAAAGTGTCGGTCATAAAAAATATTTTGACAAATAGCATTTAAGAAACCAACGGTACAAACATACATAATTGTTATAGAGTATTGTGTTTATAATCGCTTTATTTTCTGAAACAACGAAATACAGAATTGTACCGTCTAACCAATTCAGATTATGGATGCAAACATTCATTACAAACCGCCTGTGACCTATTTTTTAAGGTTACTGGTGCTTAGCTTACTGGCACTTTTGCCAATTATTGGCCATACGCAGACTACTACGGTCACTATACAGGCCAAGAACAGACCGCTCGCAGACGTATTAAAAAACGTAGGCAAACAGACCGGATATGCCACCGCATTTTCGGTAGAAGCGCTTAAGGATACTAAGCCTGTGACTATACAGCTAAAAGAGGTGTCTATTGAGCAGGCTTTGAAACAGTTATTACAAGGGCAACCTGTACTGTATGAAATCAAAGACCGAACGATCATTATTAAGCCCAAGGCAACCACCCCAAAGGGGGGGCACAATAGTTCGGATGCAAGAGTAATAACTGGTCGGGTGATAGATAGCACTGGCAATCCCATTGCAAAAGCAACCGTAAAGGCGATGACTAGCGGGGCTATCATACTCACAGATAGAAATGGACAGTATGTCCTTGGGGCAACGGCTAATGATAATAATATACTTTTCAGTTCGGTAGGTTATCGACCAGAAGTAAGGTCAACAGATAGTCCAGTGGTTGATGTGGTACTAAAAACAGTCTTGAATGAGATTGAGTATGCCGAGGTAGTCTCTACAGGATACCAAAAGATTCCCAAAGAACGAGCGACAGGATCATTTTCTTGGATAAAGAAAGAAAAGCTTGATGAACAGATTTCAACAGATATAATAAGTAAGCTAGATGGGACAGTAAACGGCTTAATGTTTGATAGGAGCACAAGCTCATCCCCCAGGCTGAGCATCCGTGGTCTCAGTACGCTACAAGGGGCAATGAAGGCTCCCTTGTTGGTGCTTGATAATTTTCCCTATGAAGGAGATATAAACAATATCAACCCTAATGATGTGGAAAGTATTACTGTACTTAAGGATGCCGCTGCCGCATCTATCTGGGGTGCACGGGCCAGTAATGGAGTTATAGTTATCACAACTAGGCAAGGCAAATTGAACCAGCCACTTACAATCAATGTCGATGCCAATATCACTTTGATTGATAAACCAAACTTGTATGCAACACCCAGTATGAGTTCATCTGATTATATAGATGTGGAACAGATGCTTTTTTCAAAAGGATACTACAGTAATGATATGAATGCTGTTACAAGACCCGTACTTTCCCCTGTTGTAGAGCTGCTGATTAAAAGAGCAAATGTGAGTCCGATCGAAATAGAAAAAATCGACAGGGAAATCGAAAATCTCCGCGGTCATGATGTAAGAGACGATTTTGATAGATATGTATATAAAAAAGGGGGTAACCAACAGTATGCCATTGGTATGACCGGAGGATCTGACATCATAGGGTGGACTGCTTTCATTGGAAGTGATTTAAACTCCGATAATTTAGCAAATAAATATAGCCGTATAAATTTAAGGTTCCAAAATACAGTACAATTAAGTAAGGCACTTAAATTGAGTTCGAAAATAACATTTACAAATAGTAGTAATAAAAGTGGAAAGCAGGGAATAACCGATATAACATCAAAAGGTGGTTTTTTATATCCTTATGCAAGATTAGCCGATGAACATGGAAAACCATTATCGATAGCTAAGGATTGGCGATTTCCTTATATAGATACACTTGGAAATGGTAAACTATTAGATTGGAGGTATTATCCATTAGACGATTATCGATCCATAGATCAACGTAATGACATAGCAGACATAATTGTCAGTGCTGGTGTAAATTACACTTTCTTAAAAGGGTTTCATACGGATATACTATACCAATACGAAAGACAGGGAGACGAATATAGAAATTACAGAAATAGTAATAGCTATTTCGCCCGTAATAAGGTAAACGAGTTTACCCAATTTGACGCTCAGGGAAATGTAGTACGTAAGATTCCTCAAGGTGGCATACTTGATTATAATGATAATATAATGGTCTCTCATAATGTCAGAGGACAACTGTCTTGGGATAAAACGTTCGGACGTCATCTGATTACAGGGGTTCTTGGAGGCGAGATTAGACAATCCCTTTCTGCTGGACACAGTACGCGTAGTTACGGGTTCGACGATAACACCCTGAGTTCGGGTGTTGTTGATTATACGACAACTTATCCCCATTTAATTACAGGAGCCAATTTGTTTATTGAGAATACGGCATCAGCAAGTGAAAAAGCTAACCGCTTTGTATCCACTTACATGAATATGGCGTATACATTCAATGAAAAATACACAATTTCCGCCAGTGCCCGTAGAGATGCGTCAAATCTTTTCGGCTTTAAAACCAATGACAGATGGAATCCACTTTGGTCCTCGGGTGTGAGCTGGAAAATTTCAGACGAAGCCCTATACGCAAATACCTTTCTAAGAACTGCTCTCCCTTATCTAAAGGCAAGAATTACCTATGGTAAAAGTGGCAATATACATCCATCCTTAGCAGCACTGACAACGATAAGATATCGAGGCAATTCCATATATACACAATCGCCGTGGGCAAGTTTTGATAAATATGCAAATCCAGAATTAAAATGGGAAACAACAGCTATGCTTAACTTGGGATTGGATTTTGGGTCGAAAGGAAATCGAGTAAGCGGAGCTATAGAATATTATTATAAAAAATCTACAGATCTTTTTACCAGCGTACCTGTTGATTATACGGGTGGAGTTGGTACCACTATTGTTAAAAATGCAGCTGAAATGAAAGGCTGGGGTTGGGATATCCTTTTGAACAGTTTAAATATCGATAGGCAATTTAAGTGGAGAACCGAGTTTAATTTTAGTATAAATAGAGACGAAATAGCTAAACGTTATCTCGTTTCCGATAGAGGTAGCAGTTTTATGCTGTCTATACCAACACTTACTGGGGTAGAAGGTAAACCTGCTTATTCCGTATTATCCTATAAATGGGCAGGCTTGGATCCTCAGACAGGGGCACCGAGAGGGTATGTAAACGGGCAAGTTAGCTCCGTGTATACCGATATTACAGGTCTTAATACCACAATAAATGATTTGATATACCACGGTTCGGCAATACCTACTTTATTCGGCTCTGTGGGTAATACCTTTTCTTGGAAGGGTTTTTCCGCTACAGTCCGTATTCAGTATAAGCTCAATTACTACTTTAGAAAGCCAACCATACTCTACAGTTCCTTGTATGCGAGTTGGCAGGGGAATTCTGATTATGCAGAAAGATGGATGCAACCTGGTGACGAAACAAAGACTAATATTCCTGCATTAACTTATCCTGCATCAACACAATCCGAAGCATTTTACGCATTCGCAGAACCTTTTGTCCTAAACGGAGACCATGTCAGACTTCAATATGTAAATTTTGCTTATCAATTGAATAGGGCAAACTTTCAGAAACTTCCTGTCGCAAGCTTAAGGGTCTTTTTCGTAGCCAATAATTTGGGACTATTATGGCGGGCGAATGAGGCGGATTTAGATCCGGATTACAGTTATAGTAAAAGGACGGTACAACCATCGACCACTTTTTCGTTCGGTATCAAAACTATATTTTAAAATACTTAACAATGAAAACTAGAAATATATTTAATAGTTATACGATAATTTTACTTCTGTTATCCGTTTTTTTTAGTTGTGACAAATATTTATCAGAGAAGCCAGATAAAAGTTTGGCCATTCCGTCGACTCTAAAAGATTTTCAGGCTTTATTGGATAACGACGGTTCCCTTGCTTGGGATCCCAATACTGGTGAGATCAGTGCAGGAGACTTTTATCTTACACAAGCTGATTGGAAATCATTATCTTCCGAGCCTCATCGTCGAGCATATTTATGGGAAAGGGATTATTTGTTTGAAAAGTACTCAACAGATTGGAGAGCATTCTCAACAGCGGTATATTATTGTAATACTGCCCTTGAAGGATTGCAAAAAGTGGAGCGTATGGCAAATCAGCCAGATCAATATGATGATATTAAAGGACAAGCTCTATTCTTTAGAGCAAAAAATGTTTTTGGAGCAAGTGCAATATGGTGTTCAGCCTATGACCAAGCTACTGCTTCAAAAGATATGGGACTTCCGTTACGACAGAATACCAATTTTAACGAGCTGTCCATTAGATCAAGCATGCAAGATACGTATGATCAGATAATTTTCGATCTAAAAAAGTCAATTCCCTTGCTGCCTATTGTTCCTGTCAGCAGAATACGCCCCTCTCGGCCGGCGGCCTACGGACTACTTGCAAGAGTATATCTCTCGATGAGAAAATATTCTGATGCAGCTCTCTACGCAGATTCTTGTCTACAGTTGTATAACAATCTGATGGATTACAATTCACTTGTAGGAAGCAATGCTACCTATCCGTTTTTAAATTTCAATAATGAGGTTATTTTATTTGGTGGGGCATCGACTGGTCAGATTCTAAATCTTTCACGGGCACGTATCGTGGACGAGTTATACGAACAATATGAAACAGACGACCTTCGCCGGACGTTATTTTTTACAAATAATTCCGATGGCTCGCACGGGTTTAAAGGCCGATATTCAGGAAGCGCAAGTTTGTTTTTCGGTTTAGCTACGGATGAGCAAATGCTGATTAAAGCAGAGTGTCTGGCAAGAGCGAAACGTCATAAGGAAGCAATGGCTGTCTTGAACGAGCTTCTAGTTACAAGGTGGAAGTCGGGCAAATTCAGTCCCTTGATTGCGGATAACGAGGCACAGGCTTTGGATATAATACTCCTGGAACGTCGCAAAGGATTATTGTTTAGAGGATTGAGATGGCTTGATCTAAAGAGGCTAAATAAAGAGGGAAGGGAAATAACGTTGAGGCGCACTTTAGACGGTAAGGAATATTTATTACATCCTAATGACCTACGGTATGCATTACCTATCCCAGAGGATATCATTGAAATCTCCGGGATGCCACAAAATCCAAGATAAAATTATAAACAAGATTCATAAAAATCAATGGACATGAAATATTTACTTACAATACTTGTCTCCAGTTTATTTTACTCTAATTTAACCGCGCAAAATTTGGATATAATTAAACCTCTAGAAGTTGGAGATACTATCCCCGAGGCCTTATTGAACGCTCGTCTTCGTATCGTCAACTCTCCTGACAAGCAGGATACAGTGACCTTAAATCATTTTAGAAATAATAAACTTATTATTTTGGATTTTTGGGCTACTTGGTGTGGTTCATGTATTGCAAACATGCCCAGAACTCATAAATTACAGCACGATAATCAGGGAGTCTTGTTTTTGCCTGTATCCTATGAACCATCAGAAAAAATAAGTTCTTTTATAAAGAATAATCATATAACCGATTCGCTAAATATATTTTCGATCGTTGACGATCAGATTCTAAAAAAGTACTTTTCACACAGTTATTTGCCCCATTTCGTTTGGATATCTAAGGGGGGGCGTGTGAGCGCCATTACGACACCGCGGCAGCTGACACAAGCTAATATTGAGCGTATGGTTTCATCACCAGCCACGACACTTTTACCTAGAACAAAAAAAATGGAAGATAGTTGTGCGTTTCTATTATCTGATAACATAATAAATAGCAGACTTCAACAATATTCGATTTTTGTAAGGGGATTACGCCCCGAATACATCACACAAAGAATTAAAGGAGAGAATAGCGGACAGGTGTACCGCAAGTGTATGATTAATTGGCCGCTTAGAACGCTGTATACTGATATCGTAGGTGAGTTACTTCGTAAAAAGGGCGTTTATTTTAACGAGACTTTAGACGTCATTATGGATCTAAAGAACCCCGGAGATCTTGATTTTAATCAAACGGGAATTGATAGCCGAAATCCTGAAAGACAGCTTCTATTAGATCAATGGGATACTGATAACCTCTATAGCTACGACGTCATTTTTCCTGTTGATAAATCGGAGAAGCTGTATGAGTACATTTTGCAACTTCTGAATGATTCTACCCCCTTTAACGCGACTATAGAAAAGCGTGTAGTAGATGGGGTGGAAAAACAGATGCTTGTTATTAGAGATGATAACTGATTAAGTTGTTTATTTGTATATGTTTAATTTTTTTTAGGGGGCTATGTTGTTAGCTCCCTAATTATATAATTTGACTTCTATGTATTCTACCCCTACTTCCGTTTGTTACTAACGGCCTTGGTTGTGCTTATCAGAGTCCGCTAAATGGCGGAGTTCATCTTCAACCAGTACGATGTCGACGATTACCGTTTCGAAGAGCTTGGAGCTGGTGCCGTCTTGGGTACCTTTTTGTAACGTATAATGATTTACAGGGCACCACTAGAAGATCGTGGCGCCAGCGGGGGGAGCCACGTGATAGTTGTCGTTGATAGACAATTCTTAATTGTCTTTTACTTGGCTGTCAATGATATTTTTAAAATCTTCCAATTTATTGGACGAGGAGATTAGGTTTAAGAATTCAGGGTTAGATAAAAAAATTATTTTTCTAACTTCACTGGACTCTCTTATTGCCTCAAGATATGTATTCCGAGTTATATACCCTGTTGTGGCAATTATACCTAGCTCTGCCAGACCATTAGTATGTTTCAATTTACTATTAAAAACAATAAATGTGTTTTTATCTACTTTCTCTTCTGGCTTATTCTTGCATTCTATAAGAATATATTTGCCAAATTTATTTATGAACCGATCTTCTATATCATTCCTGATTATCAGATCGACTTCATTTAGAGATTTGTCTTTTACTCTTTTGTTTACGCTGCTAAAACCGATTGACTGAAAGAGTAAGCTTACAAAATGTTCAAATTTTTCGCCTTTTTTGAAGCTATCAATTTCGTTTTTCGCCTGACTGTAAAATTCAAGAAGAGCCGCATTAATTTCTGATGGGTTATCAAAAAGTAACTTATGATATTCTTCTACAACTAAAGATAACTTAGTAGAAAAGGCGTCAAAATCAGTTTTTTCTATTACATCTACTATTTTTCCCGTTGTTAATAAGTCCTTGATTTGGGTAAAGTACTCTCCAGTAAAGGCAGATACAATAATAACTTTAGCAAATGGATTGACTTCAAAAATCTTTTTAATTATGGATATACCGTTTATACTAAACTTATCCATTCTTAGGTCTACAATTGCAAGGGAAAAGTATTTGTTTTCGATAGATTCTATTATATCATTTTCTTCATATGTATAATCAAAATTAGTAGAGGGGATTAATTTACCTAATGCCTTAGCTAGGCCTATAGCCTGATCTTTTTCGTCATCTATGATTAAAACACTTCTTTTCATTAATTTGAATCGATTAAAGGTAAATTTATTAAAAAATACTTAGTAAAATTTTCGTCATTCTCTAACTCAAATATTTGTATGTCGCCTTCATATAAGTTACAAAGATATTTTGCATGATGTAAACCGATGCCTGAGCCTCCAGAAGACGATACACCATATTCAAATATAGAATTAATATCTGAATATATGATTTTTGATGCATTATCGTAAATCTTTAAATAAAAATGTTCCGTATCATAAGTAACAACAAATTTGAGACGTTTTTGTTCAATAACGTTTTCGAAAGCTTTTACTGCATTGATAATAATATTGTTTATCATTTGAAGAACAGACTGAAATGATAGATTTAAGGTGAAGTTACCTTCAGGGATTTCTTTGATGAACTGAATCTTATTGATATAAAATGTCTCTCTGTTTATCAGCTCTATAGCATGCATTAAATCTTGAAATTCAAATTTTCCCTCTTTACTAAAAGGAACTAATTTCGTGAAGTTATCCAGTGTTTCTCGTATGATTTTTACGTTGAGCTTTAGCGAGTTTAGATGTTCACCTGTTAACTCCTCCAACTGATTAGTACTTAGTATGGTATCGATACTCTGTACAGAGTTTTTGATATCATGTCTTGCATAATTGCTCAACATCGTGATATGCACGTCATAAGACTTAGAGATGGTATCAATGTTTTTTGCTTGGCGGCCCAGTTCCAAACGCAAATCTTCTAATTTCCTTTGTAGTACTACAGGATTATGCTTTTTCGGTGGTATATATTTCTTTTTTGCTTTCCCCATTTTAATTAAATAATTGGTTTTCTTTGAAAATCTAAACCATTTTCTCAATGGTTTATTTATATATTTTTCAGAGATCTATTCGCTTTAGCATAGGTCTCAATATTTTCTACCCCATTTTTCTGGTTATTGTTTGTTAGATTTAATTGATTATTTTTTACTATTTCTTCATTTTTAGGTTATATTCCTAATATAGAGATTATACAAAATTTGCGTCTCCTAAAGATACCTTAACCGTGTTTTGTATTGGGTTTAATACTATTCCTATGAGGTTTTCGTACATGAAATTCTTTGTGTCCGAATAATTCATGATAAAGAAAGCGCCAAAGAAGCCTTTATATTGTTCTCCTAGATATTCATAATCTCTCCATGTTAATGGATCAAAGTCAATTTCAATATTTATTGTTCTATTATCTGCTGGAGATATATAATCATTGATGATGTATAAGAATCCGTTATCCAGTAAATGTTTTTCGACCGATATATGCGAACTGAATTTTAAGTGATATGGTGATACAAATCGAGGTTGTTTTAGACTATTGTTCTGTATGTCTAAGCTGAAGGATATTATTGAACTTTTATTGTCAAATTCTTCAGATTTTACTAAAAGATTCGGTCGTAGGTTATTTCTGAATTTATGAGTTTCAATTTCTTTGATGTCCAATTGCATCTTTTGCACCTCTTGTTGGCTTCTTAAGGTTTTATAGAGAAACACAGCCGTTACTACGGTCAGACCATATACCAACCAAGAGTTCACTGTCCCCCAAATGTTGACATCAAATTTTAGTCTTTCAGGAATAACATTATTCCCTAGATTTATTAAAACACAGACACAAGCTGTTATTCCAAAAGCAATCAGAATCAGTTTTAGATTTTCATTCTTCATAAGTTATTACCAACTATTTACCCCTTCTTCCGTTTATTACTAGCAGCTTTAGTCTCTTCTTCGGCTAGTATGATGTCTACGACTACGGTCTCGAATAGCTTGGAGTCGGTACCATCTGCTTTCTTCTTGGGTTCCTTTTTATAGCGGATAATAATCTGCTCATCCGCAGGGATACCATTAGGGAAGAAGTCGTCTAAACTTTTTAATCCAAATACTCTTTTAAGGATGCCTATGTGGCGTAGGTTATATTTTTGGTCTTCTTTAATTGACTCACAATTTGAAACAAAAGTTCTAAATAATCCCATATCCTCACTTAGCTTTTCTTGAGACAACCCTTTTTCAATACGAAGCTCTTTTATTCTTTCGATTAATTCGTATTCAATCCTATACATAGGATTTGATTTCAATATTTCTTCCATGCCTTAAAAAAAATAAACCACCAAAGCTTGGTTGTTAGTGATTGCATTTGTATATTTGTATAGCCAATCTAGGATTGGTCATAAAATAGTTAACTACCTCTGCGTAAGCGGAGCGTGAGTTGAACGAGCCTCTAACTTCAAAGACTAGCAAACTTTATCACACGAGGCAACAGGTTTAACCCACGTCTAAAGATATTGTGTATATTTACGCAGTCTTTAGGCAGGGCCCTGTTGAATACCGTGTGGGGGTGCTAGTCCCCGGAGTTAGGTAGGAGACAGATAACCCTGCCTTTTGCATTTTCGCTCGTTCATCATATAACCAGGTAAACGATGAGAATGAACCTTAAAAACAGAAAAGACTACGGGCTACCGATATCCTATCGGTCATCCTGGTATGCACAGCGCTTACATATAAAGAACGTACCGGCATCGCCGGAGTAGAAATCACTGAAGATATTACAGAGAAGGACCTAAAGATTAATACATTTTTGTAACCATTTCTTTAGATTTCTCCACTACGGTCGAAATGACGTAGGGGAGAGCAATGACGGTTTAAAAAAACGTCAAAGC
>JAITLW010000021.1 GCA_031277715.1 Sphingobacterium sp.
CCATCTACGCAGTACGTAGGCTTAACACAATTGTATAATTCTCGCAAAAAACTAGTCCAAGAAGGTCTAGACACCTATTGGCTTGCAAAGCCGTTACGCAATGGTATTGGGCAGCGACATTCCTTAAATGTGGAGTTGGGCTCGGAGGACTTACGCGTGATGACCGATTTTACATACAATGATGTACAGGGAGCCATGAAAGGCTCTGGAAGACAGAATGTAGGAGGAAATATATCAGCATCTTATAGAATTAACAAGTTCCTTTTCCGAAATATTACATCATTTACAGCCAATAAATCCAAAGAGTCGCCTTATGGACAGTTTTCGGAATACACTAGGATGAATCCCTATTGGAGAGCAGAAAACCTCGATGGAACAATCCCTTTCTACGCGGAGGACTTCAATGTCGTAAATCAGTTTAAGATTACAAATCCATTATATAATTCGACATTGAACAACAAGAATGAGCAGAGTTATAATAACTTTACCAACAATCTATACCTTGAGTGGATGCCTATAGAGGGGCTTCGGTCTACGGCACGGATTGGTATCGACACCAAGTCATCTGATGCCGACGAATTTTATTCGGCAAAACATACCAAATTTGACTCCTACTTCGATAGTGATATTGACAGAAAAGGTTCATATCAAGTCAACCATGGCAAAAGCACCTATCTGTCGGGAGATTTAAATATTAACTATAGCAAGCAGATTGCTAAGAATTATCTATTCGCAAACTTAGGATACAACATTAGTGAACGGAATTATGTTGAACGCGTTTATTTTGCAGAAGGATTTCCTAGTGATCGTTTACAGGATATAATATTCGCTCGCAATTATGCTCTAGATACACGTCCTGCCGGTCTCAATGGTATTAGCCGAGATATGGGATTTTTAGCCGCTGTATCTTATATGTGGGACGATCGCTTTATCTCAGATTTTACCTACCGGACCAATGCTTCTTCACAGTTTGGAGCAGATAAGCGTTGGGCTTCCTTCTGGAGTGCTGGTTTGGGATGGAATCTCCACAATGAGCAGTGGATTAGGACCCTAAATATTGTCAATCAATTTAGGGTCAGAGGTTCATTGGGAGCTACCGGTAACCAAAATTTCAATACCAATGCTTCAATAGCAACCTATAAATACGCCTTAAGTGCTTACTACAATGGATTTCCGGGTTCACAATTAATGAACATGGTCAATCCAGGATTACAGTGGGAGTCATCCTTTGATTACAATGGAGGGTTAGATTTAAAAGTAGGTCCAATAGGTCTCCGAGCAGACTATTATCAGCGTTTTACAAAAAATCTATTAGCCGACGTTACGATCCCTAACTCTACGGGATTTGATTTAGTAAAAGACAACTTGGGCAAGATAAAAAACACAGGACTCGAGCTTTATCTTAATTATGCTGCATGGCAGCGTGGTCGTAACTTTGTTAGTTTACAGTTTGGCATCGAAACCAACACCAACAAGATCGTTGAATTATCAAACTCGATGAAAGCTTATAATGACCGGATGGACGCCATAGCTTCCGATCGCGGGAAGAATAAGCCAATCAAAAAATACCAGGATGGTATGGCCATGGATGCTATTTGGGCAGTTCCCTCACTTGGTATTGATCCAGCGACAGGCAATGAGATTTACATTCGCCAAGACCATAGTACCACCTATCTTTGGAACGCTTCAGATATGATTGTTGCAGGGATTGCCCGACCTAAGTATCAGGGTACGTTTGGACTTCAGGCCGAGTATAATGGTATAGGACTTTCTGTCACCGCACGATACCTTGGCGGGGGACAGCTTTACAATCAGACTTTGGTCGATCGTGTAGAAAACGTAGACATGATTTACAATGTTGACAAGCGTGTGCTTACTGGTAGATGGCTTGAGCCTGGTCAGTCCGCATTGTACAAAAGACTGGGAGAATACAATATACAAAATGAAAACGGGTCGACAACTCCAGCCCAGGAATTAACACGTGCTACTACACGTTTTGTATAGGATCGTAATGAGCTTGATATAGCCGCAATAAACATATATTATGATTTCTATAGTCAATCTTGGCTGCAGAAAGCCAAATTGCAGCGACTTCGTGCAGCATTTAACATGAACGATGTAGCCAAATTTTCGTCCATTGAGATCGAGCGGGGATTGAGTTATCCATTCTCCCGGACCGTTTCATTTTCATTAACCGCAACCTTTTAATATTATGAAAAGACAATTTAAAATATTTAGCTTGTTGATCGTATGTATTTTGACCATGCAGTCCTGCGAGAAGTGGTTTGATGTCACAGCCACTGATCAGATCAAAGCAGAAGACCAATTTGCCTCCACGGACGGTTATCGTGACGCATTGACAGGAGTTTACTTGGCGATGGGAGAGCAGAGTCTTTATGGCAAAGATATGACCTATAATATGATTGATATGTTAGCACAGCAGTATACCACATTTGCCAATTTGGCATTGTATTATAACATGCAGCGGTTCGATTACAGTAATGTTCGTAGTGAGGCCCAGATCCAATCAATGTGGAATAAATTTTACTTTGCTATAGCCAATATCAATAACGCGATTGAGCACTTAGACAAAAGCAAATTGCAATGGAGCGAGGGAGAAAAACAGATTATAAAAGGAGAGTTACTTGGCTTACGCGCTTTTCTTCATTTCGATCTAATGCGGGTATTCGGGCATTCCGATTATGCTAATCGAAGTTCATTGGCAGACGTTATGGCTATTCCATATTCTAGAACTTACTCTAAGGATTACGTCCCTCAGGAAACTTACTTAAAGACATTTGAGCTAATGGAGAAAGATATCAATGAAGCTTTAAGCCTGTTGGTCTATGATCCCATCAAGAAAAACACTTCACTTAGCAATAGTGCATTTGCCGATATCAACAGAGACGGATTTTATAGCAAGCGTAATAATAGAATGAACTATTATGCAGTCAAAGCTTTACAGGCTCGTGTTTTGGCATGGCAAGGGACAGGGGATAAATTAAGGCAAGCAGCAGAAAGTGCAGAAGAAGTAATTGCAGATTCCAACCTACAGCTACTTAGAGATAATGTCAATCTCTCAATCAACAAAACCATTCTTTCTGAGCATGTTTTTGGATTGAAAGTAACAAAACTCGCTTCCATTGTAAATCCGTTGTTGGAGGGGAGTTCAAATACAGAATATAATGCACTTCGAATCCCTGTATCTCTAGCTGAAGATGTATACGAGGCTTCAGATCCATCAATTGGACCGAGTGATGTACGTTTCAACACTTTGCTTTCTTCAGAAACCATGGGAATGATTTCTGTAAAGTTAAGGCAACTAAATGGCAATCATACAGATTACAATACTATTCCGTTAATGAAACTTCCAGAGATGTACTACATCGCGGCCGAATATTATAGTAAGAACAATCTCACTAAAGCTATTTCTTTAGTACAAGCCGTCAGAGCGAGCAGACGGATTGCAGAACCTCTACCTATGAGTTTAACCTTAGAAGATTTCGAAAAAGAACTCCAGAAAGAGTATCGTAAAGAATACGTCAGTGAAGGACAATTATTTTTTTATTATAAACGTAAAGGCGTAACACCCCTGCCAAACTATTCAACAGCTGTTACAGCGGACGACAAAATCTATATGCTTCCATTTCCTAAATCGGAAATAGAATTTGGCAATAGAGTTCAGGCGTGGTAAAATTTTTAATAGAATAGATTATGAACAAATCAATGAAAAGCTTTTTGGCATATATGGTTTTTTCCATGCTCTTCTTTGGGTGTAAGAAATCAGAACCTATCCTCTTTGATGAAAAGGCTGCTATAACATTTAATTATTTTCAAGTTTCTGACAGCAAACAGATGTTTTCTTTTCTAGGAAAATCCGAAGCTGTAGGTACAGTAAAAATACCTGTAATCATCAATGGTTTTCCAGAAGATAGAGACCGTCGTTTTGAGGTAGAAGTCGTTACAGATACAATTACTGATGCCAAGCCCTCCGATTACCAGATTGAAACAGGTATAATACATGCCGGTAATGTAAAGGACACTTTAATCTTAAAAGTGAATAAGACGACAGAGCTTAATGACAAAGTATTGAATTTATACCTACGAGTCAAACCCAATGACGAATTCAGTCGAGGTATTGCCGAGCGTCAGTATTATCAAGTAGCCTGGAGTAATCAGGCCATAATGCCGACTTGGGGGACATACTTCAGAACGTTTTTCTCCACCGCGGGGAGCACCAGGGCCTATCGTATTTTTGTGGAAACCACAGGCTTAACGAATTTCACAGCCACGGAATATCGATTATTCGGGCAGGCGGGAGCGGAAGTTTTAGGAAGAAAGTTTGGAGACTATATCCGTGCATGGAATGCTGCACATCCCGAAGATAGGCTCCTACATGACGATGGAGCATCAAAAGGATTGGCTATTGTTCCTAAATATTAACAAACCAAATTAGAAAACACTATTATGAAAAGTAAAATTATAAAAAGCGGTACAGTACTGTTTGCGTTATTGTTTTTTCTTTTTGTAGGTTGTAAAAACGATATAAGTACTTTAGATTTAAATAAACTACCTGAAGTATCTGTTGACACGACCAATCAATCTACATTAAGCGTATTCCAGTTCGATGATCTAGTTCTCGAACCCAAGATCATCGACAAGGAAGGTGTCGAGCAGCAGCTGTCCTATGAATGGTTTATCAACTTAGAACCATTCTCTGCCGAATATGTCAGTATCGGAAAAGAGAAAAAATTAACTTATAACGTACGATTTGTTCCTACACGCTTAAACTATCCCTATCAGATTCTCCTAAAAATATACGATAACAAGAACGGACTAGAGCATATACAAGATTGGCCATTGATTGTTCGTAATGCCGTAGGAGAGGGAGTCGTTGTTTTAGAGACCTATGACGGAAAGAACACAGATATCAGTCATATCATGTCTCCACTAGTAACACCAGATTATACAGATGAGAAAATAAGGTACAAAGTCTATTCATCAGTCAACAACACTACATTAGAGGGGCTAGTGAACAACATGGTGTACACGCGCTTTGCAGGAAACAACATCCTATTAGGTGGAACCCCCACTTCCATGTTCAGTGTTAAAACCCTAGATTATAGCTTAGATAAAAAAGACGAAGCATTTTTCTATGCCTCCCAAGCATCGTATGGACCATCTTATATCGGTGGTGTGGTTCAAAACGATGTGTTCGTTAGAGATAACAGATTATATGCCAGCTGGCTGGAGATCTCAAAATTCGGATTACCACAAAGCAATACATTCAAGATTCCCAATACCATAGCCCTTAATGCCCGTTACGATTATCCAAATATTGTTTTGTGTTTTTACAGCGAAGACTTAGGTAAGTTTATCTATCAACCTTCTTTAGCTAGTTTTGGGGATAGAGTAATGCGTACCGTACCATCTGCCGCATCCCCTTTTGATCCGAACAATATTGCTAACAAGCAGAATATAGCGGCAGGAGTCAACACGAATGGAGACTTTATACATATTTTAAAAGATCGGACCACACAGAAATTTGGAATTTATATATTAGACGGTGGAGGTTACGATTCCGATGATTACGTAGTCATACCATCTAAACCAAAGCAATTCGTTGATCTTTCCAATGCTCCCGAAATTGATCAAGCAATCAGTTTTGTGATCTTGGACAATCAGCAGGTGTTACTATACGCAACAAAGACTAAAATCTATGGAGTCGTATATTCCACCTCTACACCAATTTTCGGTGTGCGATATGCCGCTGCATCGGGCGAAGATATTACATCATTAAGTGCCTACTATCAGGCGGATTACCCGAAACAAAACCGTAATTACTTTGCACGGAATGGAAAGCAGTTGATCTTATCTACGTATAATGGGGCAGAAGGCAAAGTCCATATT
Source organism: Sphingobacterium sp. (assembly GCA_031277715.1). Lineage (GTDB taxonomy): Bacteria > Bacteroidota > Bacteroidia > Sphingobacteriales > Sphingobacteriaceae > Sphingobacterium. The sequence continues at coordinate 5,911 of JAITLW010000021.1, forward strand.
CTTCCCTTGATAAACGAAGGAGTAGCCAATATCGATCAAGCGAATATCAAGACCTATGGCGGGTTTGGAAAGATTTTATTAACTACCACACAACTCTAATATTATGAATAGTGCTATCCTTAGGTAGTAGGGGTAGCACTTAATTAAACACACCTTATGAGGAAGATACTTCGCATCACACGATTAGAATTGAGCATATTGTTCTATTCACCGGCAGCCTGGGTCGTGATGATCATTTTTATGGTCCAATGTGGTATTAACATTATGGATCTTTTACAAGAAAGAGAGAGTAGTCAGCAACTGGATAGCGTTTTAAAATCCATTACGGCAGATGTCTTTTCAGGTTATAAAGGTTTTTTTCAGTCCGTCCTGAAATATACCTATCTCTATATCCCTTTACTGACGATGGGGATTATCAGTCGGGAGCTGAGCAATGGGTCCATCAAGTTGCTACAGTCATCACCTGTCACCAATTTTCAGATTGTATTGGGCAAGTATTTGGCCCTTATAGGATTCTCAGTTTATTTTATCCTTGTTCTACTTGGGATAGCCATTACTGCCAGTTTACTAATTGACAATTTTGATTGGGGCATTATTACAGCAGGTATAGTTGGTATATTTTTATTGATAGGAGCCTATGCGGCTATAGGTCTATTTATGTCCAGTCTTACCTCTTATCAGGTTGTCGCCGCTATTAGTACACTGGCCATATTTGCGGGTCTCAACTTTATCGGCGAGATAGGCAAAGGAAACGAGTTTGTTCGTGAGATTACCTATTGGTTATCTTTACAGGGGCGTACAGATCATTTTGTTAATGGCATGATCTCCAGTCAAAATACCTTTTATTTCCTTTTGGTCGTCACTCTCTTTTTAGGGCTGACGATTATGCGCCTTAATGACGGACGTATCGTACGTACAGAGCTACAGCGCAGCCTACGTTATATTGGATTTATCACAAGTGTACTTCTAGTGGGATATATCACTTCAATGCCTACGAACTGGTACTTTTGGGATCTCAGCCGATTTCAGGCCAATACTTTGACAGACAATAGCAAGGATGTTATAGCGCATCTTGACCAACCGATTCTTGTTAAGAATTACGTCAATATACTACATCCACATGGCCGATTAGGAACCCCTAAATGGCGTAAATTTGACCTAAAGCAATTTGACCAGTATACGCGCTATATACCGAACATGCAGATGGACTACATCTATTATTATGATTACGTTCCTAGATATGCAGACAGTAGTATCAATTTAGTAGAAAAGGCGCAGAAGGCCGCACTTGCTCATGGCGTAGAGTTTAGTGAAGTACGCTCTCCGGAAGAAATAAAAAAACTAGTTAACCTAGCTCCCGAACAGAATGCTTATGTGCGTTATATACATCATGGTCAAGACAGCGTAGCGCTCCGGATGTTTTTGGACGCAACAGGATACCCCAAAGAAAGTGAAATTACCTCAGCCCTTAAGCGTTTATACAGTACAGTTCCTTTAGTTGGTTTCCTAGAGGGGCATGATGAGCGGAGTATTTTTAAGATAGGAGATAAAGATTATCAGAAGATTACGAGCGATATACAGTCTAGAACAGCGCTAGTTAACAATGGCTTTGATATAAAGGTTCTCACACCTAGTCAGATAGACGGCCTGGCACAGAACCTGACCGTCCTAGTTATCGCCGATCCTTACAGCTCCTATAGCAACCGAGAGAGAGAGGCCATTTTACGGTACATTCAAAGAGGAGGCAATTTGTTAATTGCAAGCGAGCCTGGTAAACAAGCCCTCATCAATCCACTCCTAGAAGACCTACCTGTCCATTTTGATAGTTTTCAGCTCTATCAAAAGTCAAAAGATGTCGAACCTACCGTGTTGGCGGCTAGAGTCACACCAGGCGCTCTCAGCGCTGGCTTTGCCAAGAACAGCAAATCCATTATTTCCATGGCCGGCACTGGAGCCATCCACATCGATAGTGCATTAAAAGGATTTCATGTCGATCCTATTCTAATAAGCGATACCCAGCATGTATGGAAAGGGCAGGTATCAGTCGATACAAGTGGTAATCAGTCGGATGGGATAGCCTACGTTCTAGGCGCCAAGCTAACCCGTGATGTCCTTGGCAGAAAACAAAAGATTATGTTAATGGCTGATGCCGATTTTATGAGCAACTCCGAGCTGTCCAGGTATAATCTACGAACAGTAAACAGTGAGTTTACCATCAGCTTATTCAAATGGTTTACAGGAGGAGAGTTTCCTGTAGATACCACACGTCCCGAATCTATAGACAACAGGATTCTCGTTGAATCAGATACCTTGAAAATGATAAAATACACTTGGATTGGCTTACTTCCTGGGGTGATTACATTGTTAGGAGGATTTTTATTAATACGAAGAAAAAGAAAATAATACTATGAGTAGAAATATAGCAAGCATAAAGAACCTTTCCCACCGTTATTCCAGAGATTGGGCTATTAGAGATATTAATTTTGAAGTTACAGAAAAGGGGATTCTTGGGCTTCTAGGTTCCAATGGAGCCGGCAAATCCACCACAATGAATATACTTTGCGGTGTTATCAATCAGACAGTCGGGGCTGTTCTCGTCGATGGTATTAATATCCGGCAGCATCCCGTACAAGCAAAACGACTCATTGGTTTCTTGCCGCAGAAGGCACCCTTACACTTTGAGCTGACCGTGGATGAATACCTGACACACTGTGCCTACCTTCGTGACATTCCAAAATCGCAGATACCTGAAGCCTTAGAGATTGCTAAGAACAAGTGTGGCATCAGTCACTTCAGTGACCGTCTCTTAAGCAATCTATCCGGTGGTTACCAACAGCGGGTAGGTATTGCTCAAGCTATTATTCACAATCCCAAATTGGTAGTTCTTGATGAGCCTACTAATGGTCTCGATCCCAATCAGATATTAGAAGTTCGCAAGTTGATCAAGGAAATCGGCGAGGAACGCTCCGTTATCTTGTCTACACACATACTATCCGAAGTTCAGGCCACTTGCGACCGTATCATCATGATTGAACATGGCAGAGTAGTATTCTCTGACAGTATGCAGGCGTTTAATAACTATATAGAGCCAAACTCCCTCATTATCGCTCTTAAAACCCCTCCAGATATCGATCGTCTTAGCGAATTAGCCTATATCAGTCAAGTAGAAGAGTTAGAGACTGGTCGGTTTAGGTTGTTTTTTACCGACAGCAGCGAAGTCACTGAAAAACTTATTGCATTAAGTTCACAACAGAGCTGGGGGCTTTTGGAGATATATTTAGAAAAGAGCTCACTGGATGGTGTGTTTGCTCAGTTATCCGCTAGTTCAAAAGAGAGGGATTAATATGCAGAAGATTATTCGAATTGCACGTTTAGAGCTAAGTGTCTTATTTTATTCACCCATTGCTTGGATTATAATGGTTATCTTATTCGTCCAGTGCGGGCTCAATTACACAGACAACCTTTATACCCAGGAGACATACCAACAGCTAGAGCGTCCACTGGCCGTTGTGACACGTGTTCTCTTTGCCGGAGAATACGGCATGCTCTCTAGCCTGATAGAATACCTATATCTTTACATTCCCTTGTTGACCATGAGTGTTTTCAGCCGGGAGTACACGAGTGGGTCTATCAAACTACTGCAGTCATCTCCTGTCACCGCTAGCCAGATCGTGCTGGGCAAGTACCTTTCCATAGTAGCTTATGCTCTTTTAATCGTAGCATTATTAAGCCTGTATGCCTTTTCAGCTTATTACTCCATAGCTCACATGGACCTCAAGTTTGTCCTTTCAGGCCTATTTGGGCTATTTTTATTAATATGTACCTATGCCGCAATCGGATTGTTTATGTCTAGCCTTACGGCATATCAGATAGTCGCCGCTATCAGCACATTGACATTACTGGCATTTTTGAATTATGCGCCGGTACTGGGTGCGGGGTACGATGGATTGCGGGAGGTTACCCAATGGCTATCTATAGGAGGTCGTGCCGAAGGTATAGTTAATGGCCTGCTGACTACAAGAGATCTGTTTTACTTTCTTTTGATCATCGCGTTCTTTCTAGGTATAACCATACTTCGTATTGTTCAGGAACGGGCAGGACTCAGTCTATTCAAGAAAACTCTTCAATATGTAGGTTTAGCTCTAGTATTATCCGGTATAGGTTACGTCAGTTCATTACCTAGGTTTAATTTTTACTACGACACCACACAGATCAAAGACGTCACCATATCGCCTGCCGCACAGGCTATATCAGCACGTATTACCGATCCGATAAAACTGGTAAGCTTTGTCAATGTATTAGATCATAAAGCAGGTTATGGTGCACCCAAGAACCGTACGTCAGACAAAGGAAGATTCGAAGGATACCAGAGGTTCATCCCCCAGCTCCAGATGGAATACATCGCCTATTACGATAGTGTACCTCACCTGATGTTAGATTCTAATGAGACTATCCTCAGCAAGGCTCAGAAGTCAGCAGAAGCTTTAGGATTCGGTTTTAAGAGATTACTGACACCAGAGCAGATGAAACAATATCCAGAGATAGCCAAAGAGTCCAATTCCTTTGTAAGATATTTTCATTACAAAGGGCAGAGCACGCCATTACGAATGTACGATGATATGTTGCAGTATCCAGGGGAATCAGAGATTTCAGCGGCACTTTTACGTCTTTTAGATGGGCCAGGCAAGATAGGATTATTGGTAGGGCATGAGGAGCGATCCATAGACAATCATATGGAGTCATCCTATAGCTTATTTCTTAACGGTAATAACGTTCGTGGCTCGGTCATTAATCAAGGCTTTATCGTTGAAAAGATCACCAATGAGAAACTATTAGACTTTCACGGAGTCGGACTTATCATTGCAGATCCTCAAAAAGCTTTCAGTAACCAAGAGCTTGATGCCATATATCAATACATCGATCGTGGTGGCAATCTGTTATTGATGGCCGAGCCGACGGGTATATCCTTTTTACAGCCTATCGCCCATAAGCTTGGCTTACAATTTGTTCCGGGCACCTTACTGCAGGAAAGTGAAAACTTTGATGCAGATCTGTTGCGTGTAGAGTTTACACAGCAGGCTAAAGAAGAAGGTTTTAAATTTTACGATGGTGCCCTAGTTGTAATGAATAAAGCTATGGGGATCGAAAGAATTAATCAGGATAGTACCTTTAGATACACACCGCTATTGGAGACCGACAGCTCTACAACCTGGAATAAAGTCGGCCCCTTTGATTTGGCCAAAGAGAAGGTGCATTTTGATGAGCGCGTTGATTCCCGCGTCGGAATAGCTAGCGCCATTCAACTAGAGCGAGCCGTAGGAAACCATAAGCAGAAGATTATAGTAGCAGGTGATGCCGATTTTTTGAGTAATGCAGAGATGAGCCGTTTTAATATCACTTCCGTCAATTCATCTTTTGCGATGCGCATCTTCAAATCGTTTTCAGACGGCAAATTTCCCGTTAGTGGTCCGAAAGAGAAAGCCCCTGACATAACTATCAAAGCCAATCGGTCAAGCATTAATTGGCAAAAAGTTCTATTCTTAGGAGTAGTGCCTTTACTGCTAGGAGGGATGGCTACCTTAGTATTACGTAATAGAAAGAGAAAATAATTGGACGATTCTTATAATTTGCATGTTTTATATACTGATGAAAGTTATTGATAAAAACAAATAAATTCCTAACTTGATGGTTAACAAACAAATTATTGATTTAATATTCATAAAATGAAGAAAGCCAAAATTATCCTCATGTTACTACTATGTATTGGCGCCATGACAAATATTGTTCTTGGACAAGGTACATTAAAAACCGTTAAAGTTTATGTAATCGATGAGGGCGACACCCCTATGCCGGGAGCCTATGTCCACAGATCGTTAGTGCCATCTCAGGGGGTTACAACAGATTTGGATGGCATTGCAACTTTCGAAACATTTTTAAACTCAAATTTGTCGGTATCCTATCTGGGTTATTATGATGTAACTTTTAAAGTTGGAAGTGCGAATAATTATACCATAGTTTTAAAGACGCACGAAAATAGCTACTATGTTGTGCCTATGGCTGCGGACGAATTTATACAAGTAAAAAATGCGTCTAAACTTCCTATCAGTCTGCTTTTGAAAAGCCTTGGCGCTGAAGTGAAATCAATATCCAACTAATCTATTTATCTTTTATTGCACCATATTGAGTGGTTGTCGCAAATTTTGCGACAACCACTTTTTCTTCCGATTCCCCCTCATTGAATACAGTATTGATATATTTTCCAATGGTCTTAACATATTGGTCAAACAACAAAGCCGTTTGATGACGGTTTAGCCGGATCCTATCGCCTTTTGAAGTGTTACCTGAACCTCAATCCCAGTACCAGCGAGCTTCTTTAAGCACTTCAAACATTGAAACCCTTCAATTGGGCGAGTGCTTTTTAATAACCTTGTTTTTCTAAGGCCTTTCATTTATCTGTACTGCCTACAACTATTCTCTTTATCTGTCAATTTGCCTATATTAGTGACTTGAAAAGATATGTCTATCTATTAGTTGCTATCCTGCTGTTTGCATCGTCTACGAAAGCACAAATGGTCTTAACGCCTGCTGGATTCAGAGATCCATCCGATACTACTAAAAGTTTCGTTGTATTTGATAATGCTGGCAAAGAGAAAAGGCAATTATTTAATGAGGCGCTTTCAACAATAAATAAAAGTATTCTTATCGATGCCAAGAAGAGAAATATTGACACAGTAGGAGGTACCTCTATTCATATCTATGGAGAAACCATGCCTAAGAGGATAAGTCCTGGTAGCTTGCTTTATTACTGGAAATATGCTGTTACATTTAGTTTTAAAGACGAAAAAGTAAAGTTTG
>JAITLW010000108.1 GCA_031277715.1 Sphingobacterium sp.
TAACTTCCATCTCTACTATTTGTCTACGATTACATAAGAACCTTTAGCTCCAGGGATGGAACCACTAACAACGATTAGGTTTTGCTCAGCGTAAACTTTCAAAACTTGTAAGTTCTGAACTTTCACTCTGTCTCCACCTGTACGACCTGCCATGCGCATTCCTTTGAATACCCGGGAAGGCCAAGAAGCGGCACCAATTGAACCCGGCGCGCGTAGTCTGTTGTGCTGACCGTGAGTCGCACCACCTACACCACCAAAGCCATGACGCTTCATTACACCTTGAAAACCTTTACCTTTAGAAGTTCCGACTACATCTACGTACTCTCCTTCTTCAAATAAAGTTACATCAACGATGTCTCCTAGTCCTTTCTCATCCTCGAAAGTTTTGAATTCAACTAGTTTACGCTTAGGAGTCACTCCTGCTTTTGCAAAGTGTCCTTTTAAAGGAGCGGTCGTGTTCTTTTCCTTAGCATCATCATAGCCAAGCTGAACTGCCGAATAACCGTCCTTCTCTACCGTACGTATATGCGTTACCACGCACGGCCCAGCCTCGATTACTGTACATGGGATATTCTTCCCATCAGCGTTGAACAGGCTGGTCATTCCTACTTTTTTACCAATAATTCCTGACATTTTTTTATATAAATTAATTAAAGTCCATCGAAGCAGTAGGGCTTCGCTCAAGACATACTTTTCCCAATAAGGGACTGCAAAGGTAAAAAGTTTTTTATAACTATCAAATAGTTAATGCATTATTTTTTTTCCAACAACAAAGAATATACCGACAAATTTCAATTATTCATCGAATGATGATAAAATAAGATTAAAATCGTGCTATATTTGTTATTAATTAAAAAGTCAAACTTATGAAAAAAACATTTTTACTATCCACGACATTATTCCTATTGGGACTAGGCTCTGTTGTTGCACAAACCGACAACGACAAAAGATGGACTATCAAAGGAGAAAACACCTTTTTAATCAATCAGAGCACGTTTTCGAATTGGGCTGCGGGGGGAATAAACTCTTTCGCTGGTAACTTAATTTTAAATTATGATTTCAACTACAAAAAAGACAATTGGAGTTGGGACAACAAGGTACTAGCTGCTTATGGTCAAACCTTCCAAAAAGAAACCGATTGGAGAAAGAATGATGACCGCTTTGTTTACACTTCCCTCGTGGGACGCAAAATGACTGAAAAGTTATTATACACTTTCTTCACAAATTTCAACACCCAATTTGCCAAAGGGTATAAGTATAATGCTGACGGTACCGACAAATTATTATCTGCAGGCTTTGCTCCAGCGTATTTGACCTTCGGTCCCGGTATTGCGTTCAAGGAGTCTGACAATTTTAGAATAAACGTGTCGCCTGCCGCAGCACGCTTTGTCTTCGTTACCAACAAAGATATAGACGAAGAATCTTACGGTCTTGAAAAAGGAAAAAAATCACGCTTCGAATTTGGCGCTTCATTAGACGCTTACTATAAGATCAATCTTATGGAAAACATCTCTTTCGAAAACATCTTAAAACTATACTCAAATTACAAAGAGAAACCACAAAACGTGGATGTCGACTATACTGCCAATCTTTTTATGAAGGTCAATAAGTTCGTCAATGTCAATGCGGGAGTACAGTTGATCTATGATGACAATACAAAAATCCCAATCTTCGAGAACAACGTACAGACTGGAACAGGAGCTAGACTACAAGTAAAACAGGTTCTAGGAGCTGGAGTCACTTACAAGTTTTAACAACAAATACCCTTTAACCACAGAGGCCCGGTGTAAACTGGGCCTTTTTTATATACAAAAAAGCATAGCTTAACGAATTAAGCTATGCGCTATACCTTTACTCCTCTAAAGCGATTAGTACTGTCCTGTATTTAACATTACCAACGTACAAGCCTCGACAACCTCTATGCCACGCTCATTCAATTTTTCCGCTAATTCTGGATTTTCAGAACCAGGATTAAAAATCACGCGATGTGGGTTTGTTGCCAGGATATAATCATAATAAGGCTCTTGATTTTTGGGTCCCACATACATTGTGATTGTATCGATATCCGTATGCACAACCTCTGCGGGTTCAATCGCTACTCCTGCGACTTCTCCATTTTTACGCCCGACATTCACTATTGGATACCCCTTTCTCACAAGCTTATTGGCTACGAGATAAGAATATCTGGCAGAATTAGTGCTAGCACCTAAAATCAAGGTTTTTTTCATAATATGTGTGTCTATATATTTAGTGTTCTACAAAACCACCGTTTGCATCATAAGCATTCTGCCTCAAAATAGGCATTTCTAAAATCTTATACAACTCATCCAGACTATTTAAACTTCCATTTACCATATTGGACAACAACACAATGGTTATATCGTTGGTCAAATCGCGCACATACAGATTCTTGAATCCATGCCACCAGCCCGTATGGTAAACAATTTGGTTCCCAGCCGTAGAAAATGTACGCCACCCATAACCGTAACTAAACACACCCCTTTTAGCATCCGAACGTGGCACATATGCCGAATCCAGGAGCGCCGTATCCAACAGTCTACCTTCCTTAAGCGCCAGATCCAACAAGTACATATCCTGTACCGTACTATAGATACCCTTATCTCCTAGAGGACCATCAAGATAATCCTGTACAACAGACCGTCTCCATACTCTATCATGTCCTATCACATCAGTAGGGATCTTATCATACTTGACCCGCGATAGCGCGGCAGTATTTTTCATACCAGCAGGTTTAAAAACATGCTCATCCATATACGTTGCAAAATCCTGTCCAGACACCTTTTCAACAATAGCCCCCAACACCATATAGTTTGAGTTATTATAATGAAATCTACCATCTGGCTGTCCATAGCGTGCAGGCTTATGTTCAATCATCAGATTAATAGCATCCATATTAGACATCCCTTTTTTCCGATCTGGCCATATTTTATCAACAAAGTACACATAATTAGGCAATCCCGAGCGATGGGTCAACAACTGCCTGACAGTAACCCCCTCATATGGAAACCCCGGAAAGAAATCACTGACCAATTGATCCAATTTCAATTTGCCGGCTCCGACCAACTGCAGCACCGCCAGCCCAGTCATCGGTTTCGAAACGGAAGCCAATTCAAACTTGGATGTTATCTTCAGACTATCCTTATGCAAATAATCTGCCCAACCGAACGAATTTTGATACAAAATCTTTCCCTTCTTTGCTACCAGAACGTTACCATTGAATCCCGACACACTATGAAGTTTTTTCATAAAAGCATCTATATTCTGATCAGCCTGATGCGGATCATAAAGCAAGGCGATACTATCGAGTTCTGATTGTTTTTTTTGGATCTCCTGTTGTTTTTGCTCTGCACTGGAACACGAAAAAAGAGCAATTAAAAATAGAAAGTTTAGTAGCTTAGATAGAAAAAATCTCACGGGCATTTCATTTATTAACACAAAATTAAATATAGGTAAATAAGCAGTAAAACCCAATAAGCGATTGAAAAAAGCAAACAAAAAAAAGAAAAAAAAAAGAAGGTATCTAAAAAGATACCTTCTTCAGCCAAGTCCGTAATGACCTGTCTATATTTTTAACTACGCCAACAAACGAATTGGCGCTTCTAGCAATCCTTTTAGTGTCTGTAAGAACTGAGCTCCACTCGCTCCATCCACTACACGGTGATCACAACCTAATGTTAGTTTCATCACATTTCCAGGGACAACAGCTCCATTTTTAACAACAGGAATCTGTTGGATAGCACCTACCGACAAGATAGCGCCATCAGGGGAATTGATAATAGACGTAAATTCGTCAATACCAAACATACCTAAGTTAGAAACTGTGAAAGTAGAACCTTCCCAATCAGAAGGCTGAAGCTTTTTAGCTTTTGCCTTACCTGCAAAATCCTTCACTTCAGCAGCGATATGGGCCAATGTTTTGCCATCCGCAAAACGAACAACAGGAACCAATAAGCCATCTTCTACCGCTATTGCTACACCGATATTAGTATGCTCATTAAATCTCACTTTATCCCCTTGCCACGAAGAATTCACTGCAGGGTGTTGTTTCAACGCTGCTGCTGCAGCTTTGATGATCATATCGTTAAAAGAAACCTTAACAGGAGCGACTTCGTTAATTTGCGCACGAGCAGCCATCGCATTATCCATATCGATACTTACAGTCAAGTAAAAATGTGGAGCTGTAAACAACGACTCTGACAAACGACGAGCGATAGTTTTACGCATCTGTGATACGTTCACTTCCGTATATCTCTCTTCTCCTACAAACTGTGGCAATGCGATTGCTTTGGCTTCCGTTGGAGCCGCAGCAACTGCCGCTGTAGACTTAGCTGCAGGAACAAAGTTCTCTACATCTTTCTTCACGATACGTCCACCGTCTGCCGATCCTTTTACCTCATTCAGGTTAATTCCTTTATCCTTCGCAATCTTACGTGCCAAAGGAGAAGCTTTTACTCTAGAGTCATCATTTGCTGATGCAACTGCGCCTGTTGAAACAGCAGCAGGAGCCTCATTTGAAACAGCAACTTCAGCCTTAGCCTCCGACTTAGCAGCCGTTGGTTTTTGATTTAACAATGGTGTCACATCAGTACCAGCTGGGCCTACAATCGCTATAATATCATTTACCTTAGCAGCTTGTCCTGCTTCCAAACCAACATACAACAATGTACCTTCTGCATAAGCAGTCACCTCCATTGTCGCTTTATCAGTCTCTACATCTGCAATAGCATCATCTGATTTTATGGTATCTCCGACTTTAAAATTCCATTGTGCGATTACACCTTCCGTCATTGTATCACTCAATAACGGCATCGTGATAACCGTACAGCCTAATTCCTCGGCAGTCACCGAACTGGTCGAAGACTCTTGGCTAGTAGCTTCCGCCACTTCTTTTACAGCCTCTTCTTCTTTTGTTTCAGGAGCGGAAGCAGCACCATCCAATAGAGCTTTGTAATCTTCACCTTCTTCACCCAACACCGCAATTACAGCATCCACAGCAACAGCTTCGCCTTCTTTTGGTCCGATATAAAGCAATGTTCCTTCTTGGTAGGACTCAAAGTCCATCGTTGCCTTATCCGTCTCAATCTCTGCAACGAGATCTCCAGCATTTACTTTATCGCCAACTTTTTTGTGCCATTTTGCGATTACCCCTTCAGTCATGGTATCGCTCATTTTCGGCATTTTTACTACTTCAGCCATCTATTATAGTAAATTATATCTTAAACAATTCAAACAAAACAACTTCCTACTAATCCATTACAAATGGATAGTCCTCTTGTACGTAAATATCTTTGTACAATTCGTCTACTGTAGGATAAGGAGAATCTTCCGCAAATTTTACCGAGTCTTCTACGATCTTCTTGATCTCCGCATCTACTTGCGCAAACCAAGCATCATCCGCATACGCATTTTCAACGATAGCGTGCTTAGTAGTCAATAACGGATCTTTTCCTTTATATTCTTCGAGCTCTTCTTTCGTACGATATTTCGCAGGATCAGACATAGAGTGTCCTTTATAACGGTAAGTACGGATTTCTAAAAATGTAGGGCCTTCACCTGTACGTGCACGTTGCACCGCTTCATCCATTGCATTATGGACTGCTACAGGATCCATACCATCCACTGGCATACTAGGCATATCAAAGCCCAAACCAATTTTATAGATATCCTCCATGTTAGTTGTACGCTTTACAGATGTACCCATTGCATAACCATTGTTCTCACAAACAAAGATTACAGGCAATTTCCAAAGCATCGCCATATTGAATGTCTCATTCAATGCACCTTGACGCACAGCACCATCCCCCATGAAACAAACATTCACATTATCTTTACCAAGGTATTTTTCTGCGAAAGCTAATCCAGCACCCAATGGTATTTGTCCACCGACGATTCCGTGTCCTCCCATCATACCGTGCTCTTTAGAGAAAAAGTGCATAGAGCCTCCTTTTCCTTTAGAGCAACCTGTGCTCTTACCGTATAATTCTGCCATACAAGCGTCTGCAGAAACTCCCTTAGCCAAAGCATGGGCGTGATCACGATAAGAAGTAATAACAGTATCTTCCTGTCTAGTTGCCGATATTGTACCAGCCACTACAGCTTCCTGTCCGATATACAAATGACAAAAACCACGGATTTTTTGCTGTCCGTACAATTGTCCTGCCTTCTCTTCAAATTTACGCATGAGTAGCATAGATCTGTACCACTCGAGATATGTTTCTTTTGTTATAGGTGTTGAACTCATTCTATAAAGTCTTTTTCTTACTTAACCGATTACAAATCTAATAATTTATATCGACAAAATGTAGATTTTTTGCCTCTCAGTCCCTCATCAATTCGATAAGTACTGACAATTTTACTTTCATCTGTTCTCCAGACTCCATATTCTTTAGTGTCAATTCTCCGGACTCCATCTCTTCCGTCCCTACAAGAAGGACAAACGGAATACGCTTTGCATCGGCATAACTCATCTGCTTCTTAAGTTTCGCGGCGGTAGGGTATAGCTCCACAGCGATTCCCTCTTTGCGCAACGCTGACAACAACGGAATGCTATACGCTTCGGACTCCTTATCGAAATTGACAATAAGAATTTTAGAACTAGTGACTGTTAATTTTGGGAACAGGTCGAGTTCTTCCAAAACATCATAAATACGATCAGCACCAAAGGAAACACCTACTCCACTCAGGTCCTTAAGTCCGAACATACCCGTGAGGTCATCATATCTTCCACCCCCACCAATACTCCCCATAGCCACCTCGTTAGTCTTAACTTCAAAAATACAACCTGTATAATAATTTAAACCTCGCGCCAAGGTTATATCCACCTCCACAATTCTCTCTAAAAGATTTTCATCAACTTTAAAAGCACTGATATAATTAAAAACCTGCTCTATTTCGGCGATACCTTGCATTCCCTTTTCAGAAGAAGCCAACACCGTCTTTAGGCTAGCCAGTTTTTCGGCATTACTACCCTCCAGCAAAATAATGGGTCTCAACACTTCCAGGTCAGCCATTGTAAAACCGCGCTCTAAGAGTTCCTTATTGACCCCTTCCAATCCGATTTTATCCAACTTATCAATCGCTACTGTCATATCGACGATAAGCTCCGGCTTACCTATGATCTCTGCAATCCCCGTCAAAATCTTACGGTTATTTATCTTAATCGTAAAATCCTTAAGCCCGAGTGCGAGCAACGCTTCCCAATAGATCAGAACAAATTCCGCTTCGTTCAACAAGCTTTCCGAGCCCACCACGTCCACATCACATTGATAAAACTCCCTGTAGCGCCCACGTTGTGGCCTATCAGCACGCCATACCGGTTGTATTTGAAAACGCTTAAACGGAAATGCCAGATCATTTTGATGCATCACCACATACCTCGCAAATGGAACTGTCAGATCATAACGCAGTGCCTTCTCAGAAATCTGCGGGATCAACTTAACAGAATTCTTCTCGCTCCATACCTGCTCAGAAACTTTAGAAAGATAATCCCCTGAATTAAGAATCTTAAAAATAAGCTTATCACCCTCATCGCCATATTTTCCGGTCAGGGTCGAAAGGTTTTCAAACGAAGGTGTCTGAATCTCACTATAACCGTATTTTTGAAAAACGCGTTTAAGGGTATTAAATATAAAGTTTCTCTTTCCCATTTCGGAAGGAGAAAAATCTCTAGTACCTTTTGCTAAAGATGGTTTAACTATTGCCATAAGGCAAAGGTAATATAACAGAATGAATAAGGAAAGAATGCCTGACGGTTTCTAGGCAATTTCAATAATTTTCAAATATTCACAAGCTCGCTCGGCAGCAAGCTTTTCCGCACTTTTCTTATTAAAATCACGTCCTAGACCACAGGCTTCACCATTGACTAGAACCTCTATGCTGAACATCTTGGGCGACTCCCCCTCTGGATTGTCAACAGGCACAAATGCGACCTCCTTGCCTTCATGCTGGCACCATTCAATAAGTCTACTCTTAAAATTCGTCTCCGTGTTTTCTAGCGTATGAATATCGACATGGGGTTTGATAATACGAACCAATAAAAACTCTCGGGTGAACTGATATCCCTTATCCAGATAGACCGCTCCTATTAGCGCTTCGAAAGCATCTCCTAGCAAAGATCCTTGCTTATTTGGATAAGAAATCATGCGTGAATCGTACTGGATTAGCTTGTCAAAACCCAATTTTCTAGACAGCTGATTCAAATTGGCTCTAGATACTATTTTCGATCTCATTTCCGTTAAGAAACCTTCATCCTTATAAGGATAAAGCTTAAAGAGCAGTTCCGCAATTACCGACCCCAAGACTGCATCTCCTAAGAACTCCATACGCTCATTACTATTCTTTACCCCATCCTTTATTTGTTTGGCGACAGACTTATGTCTAAAAGCCATTTGATACAACTTAAGATTACCCGGCACAAAGCCAAGAATATTCTTTAGCTTTTTAAAGTAAGCTCGGTTTGGAGAAAAATATAGTTTATAAATTCTTAGCGACATATGTATCTACGAAAAGCGAAACACTTACAAATAAACACCTATAAGGTTAACGCTTAGTACATTCAAAAATAGCAAGATTCTTCGAATGTTATTTTATAAAAGTCAATCTACATGTATAGAAAAATAGGTAGTTTTTCCAAACTACCTATCCATATCTTCATTCAGCATGCAATCATTATGCTTGGTATTTTTTGAAAATAACCGAAGCATTGTGACCACCGAAACCAAATGTATTACTCAAAGCAGCATTAACCACACGCTTCTGAGCCGTATTAAACGTAAAATTCAATCGATTATCTATTTGTGGGTCGTCTGTAAAATGATTAATGGTAGGCGGTACCAAATCATTTTTAACGGCCAAGATAGAGGCAATTCCCTCTACGGCTCCAGCGGCTCCCAACAGGTGGCCTGTCATAGATTTTGTAGAACTTATATTCAATCTGTAAGCACTCTCTCCGAATAGATCGACAATAGCTTTTGTCTCGCTAATATCACCTACAGGAGTCGATGTACCATGCACATTGATATAGTCGATATCTGAAAACTGCATTTCAGCATCATTTATCGCCATAGTCATAGCAAGCTTGGCTCCAAGACCTTCAGGATGCGAAGCAGTAATATGATGTGCATCAGCACTCATACCTCCACCAACAATCTCTGCATAAATCTTAGCTCCACGTGCTAAGGCATGTTCTAAGCTTTCTAAAATTATCGCGCCAGACCCTTCACCTGAAACAAATCCGTCTCTATCCTTATCAAAAGGTCTAGATGCCGTCTTTGGATCATCATTACGGGTTGACAAGGCATGCATAGCATTAAAGCCTCCTATCCCAGCTTCATTAATCGTAGCTTCCGAACCACCTGTAATAATTATATCTGCTCTACCCATACGGATATAGGTAAAAGCATCAATCATTGCATTGGTTGCAGAGGCACACGCAGAAACAGCTGAGAAATTAGGACCACGCAAACCGTGACGCATAGAAATATGTCCTGGAGCAATGTCCACCAACATTTTGGGAATAAAGAAAGGGTTGAAACGAGGTGTTCCATCTCCTTTTGAAAAGTTAGCAACTTCCTCCGTAAAGGTAGTCAATCCTCCAATTCCTGATCCCCATATCACACCAATACGGTTTCTGTCTAATTTATCAAACTCTAATCCAGCATCCTTAACTGCTTCGTCTGTAGAAGCAATGGCATACTGGACGAAAGGATCTACCTTACGAGCTTCTTTGCGATCCATAAAATCATGTGGATCAAAGCCCTTCACCTCGCAGGCAAATTGGGTTTTAAATTTTGACGCATCAAAATGCGTAATAGGAGCAGCACCACTTACACCGTTAATTAATCCCTCCCAATAAGCTTGGACGGTATTACCTAGAGGTGTAAGTGCGCCTAATCCTGTTACAACTACTCTCTTAAGCTCCATTTATATCTTTAGCCTAATACAATTAGTTAGTTAACGTTTTTTTCTAAATAAGCGATTGCTTGACTTACAGTACTGATGTTTTCAGCTTGGTCATCAGGAATTGCAACGTTAAATTCTTTTTCGAATTCCATGATCAACTCCACTGTATCAAGTGAGTCTGCACCTAAATCATTCGTGAAAGAAGCCTCTGGTGTTACTTCATTTTCATCTACACCTAACTTTTCAACGATAATTGCTTTTACTCTTGATGCGATATCTGACATGATTTTATAGTTTAATTGTTTAATAAATCTGTGCAAAGAAAAATAAATTTCACCAAAAATCAAACCTTTTTAATTTTTAGGTGACAAATAAAGAGCAACCAAGCTCATTTAGTGCATTATAGCACTACAAAGAAACACAACTCAATAATACTAAAAGTAATATTCAATCACAAAAAAACTTTCATTTAATACAAATTTTACATTATCCCCCTTAAAAACACAAGCATAAGTTGTACTTTCGTAAATATATCAAGCCCCTGTAAAGTTGAATAAAATCACCTTCAAATTAGACATTGACTTTGACCTCGAACTAGATTTTATTTTGGTCGGTATCAGCTCGTCTTTGAGAGACTACAGGCTTTGCCATTTCATAAATAAGCATACAGGCTTGAATTTTATCTACGGAAAAGAATCCCCGATAGATCACAACGGTAATTTGAAAACTAAACCTCAGGAAGAATTAGACTTTCATATTATACAAGAAAAATCCAAAGGAAAAAAAGAGGCAAAACACCATTATCAGATGTATAGATATTGCTGTGATTCCTTTGATTTCGAATATTACCTACTCAACAATAGAAGCTTAGAAAACGGCCTATTGGTACCAGAGGCCCCTAACTTTGACTACTTTATAATTATAAAACATTATATCGACGAGGAGGATCTTGATACGTTGATTGATAATTTAAAATCAATCAATGAAATCATGTTGGTAAAAGAAATTGATCCAACAATATTGAAATCTAAAGAAAATCTGATATTTTAGCGGATTCTTTAGAGAGTGTAATATTTACACCTTTGATAATTAAAATATAGATTAGCCATAATCAACCGTCTACGTTGGGATCAGGTCAGCGTAAACAGATAAAAAAACAGAACAACAACGATATGAAAAAGCTTCAAAAGAGAACTAAAATAGTAGCGACATTAGGTCCTGCATCATCCAATATTGATGTATTGACTAGCATGATTGCTAAAGGGGTTGATGTATGTAGATTGAATTTTTCCCACGGTAGCCAAGAAGATCACCTTCAGGTAATTAACACCATCAATGAGATAAATGCAAAACACTCTTTCAACGTTAGTATTTTGGCTGACCTTCAAGGTCCCAAAATCCGTATCGGTAAAATGAAAGAAGGGGGCGCTATTCTAACCAATGGCTCGACTGTTGAAATGACAACCAAGGAATTAATTGGCGACGAAAAGCAAATCTACATTACTTATGAAAACTTCCCTAACGATGTTAAGGAAAATGAAATCATATTGCTTGATGATGGTAAATTACAGTTACGTGTTCTATCTACAAACCACAAAGATACCGTTGTCTGCGAAGTCGTACATGGTGGTATTTTAACTTCTCGCAAGGGGGTAAACTTACCTAACACAAAGGTCTCTATCCCTTCATTAACAGAAGAGGATTTAGACAATCTGAACTTTGCTTTAGACCATGGTGCCGATTGGATTGCCATGTCATTTGTACGTTCAGCAGAAGACATCGAGCAGTGTAAAGAGATTATAGCTGCCAAAGGAAGTCACGCAAAAATCATTGCAAAAATTGAAAAGCCTGAGGCTATTGAAAACATCGATGCCATTATCAACGCGACAGATGCTGTAATGGTAGCCCGTGGAGATTTAGGCGTAGAGATGCCAATGGAAGAAGTTCCCGGCCTACAAAAGATAATTGTACAGAAATGTCGTAACCTCTCAAAACCAGTAATTATTGCTACTCAAATGCTAGAAAGCATGATTACCACACCTCGTCCTACCCGTGCTGAGGTCAATGACGTTGCCAACTCCGTATTGGACGGAGCAGACGCCGTCATGCTGAGTGGTGAAACATCTGTGGGTGAGTTTCCAGAGATCGTTATCGAGACAATGGCAAAAGTCATCACACACGTCGAGTCGACCTCCTACCCGTACTATAGCGAAAAAGTAGATGCATTTATAGAAGTAAACAAAATTCCAGATGCAATCTGTGGCTCGTCGATTTTCTTAGCTGAAAAAACAAAAGCATCTGCAATTGCTGTAATGACAGCTTCAGGCTACACCGCTTTTGAGATTTCAAGTTACCGTCCCAATGCAGACATCTATGTATTCACAGGAAATAAAAACTTGTTGAGACAACTTAGTCTTTTATGGGGAGTACGTTCATTTATCTATGAAAAATATGAGAGTACAGATGGTACGATCCAAGATGTAAACGAGCTTCTAAAATCTCACCAGCTTGTAGAGGCAGGACAAATCGTAATCAATACCGCGTCTACACCTTTACATGAAAAAGGTAAAACAAATACAATTAGAGTTTCAGAGGTAAATTAATTTACCTCTTATCATAAAAAGACAAAGGGCAGGTAATCGTATTACCTGCCCTTTATTTATAAACTATAAAAAATCAAATTATCACTTTATAATCAATAAAGGCATTGTTTTCATACTGGATTCCGGATTTTGATAATTCTCCACTTCATCTAACTTTTCTGTCCCTGGCATTGGCGCGCAATTCTTGCCCGAAAGACGAAGAACAGGCATTCTAGCCCCAGTCCCGACACCCGCTTTTCCAGAGTAGACATTAGGAATTTCAATCGGCCGTACCCCATAATATTCCGACAAAGGAAGCGAATCCCTTTGCAGTGTATCCAGCACTGGAACCTTCAGTTCAACCAGCGGCTTAGACCACTTATATCCATTCCTGCCTTTTTTTTCAATTTTATAATCTTGAGCCGACACGGCAACAGATATCAGGGTCAAAAAAGCAAAACTAAAACCTATTCTTTTCACTATATTAGAACTTATATTCATCATAATAATTCACGAAAAAACAAAATGTATGAACCATACGTACATCCCTATTGCAAATCAAGATACAAATATTTCTAGGAATACCCGTCTAAGACATTGCGTAAACGGCTGTTAAATAGTGTTAAAGAGGACTTCAAGGTATAATACATTACTATTTTTGTAACAAATGAAGAAAAAGAGCATCTCACTGATTATAGGCTTAATGTCCGTTGCATTACTGGGCGTAGTTGCTATGCAGTACTATTTCATCCGCGAGACCTACAAACAGAAATCCATTCTTTTTGATGAAGCTATAAACACATCATTAGCCAAGGTCGCGGCAGAAATTGAGAAAAGCGAACTTATCAATAATTCCCAGATCATCACCCGGGCAAATCAAGCCAAGTACGAAGCTGAACAAAAAAAACAGCGCAAGCTGGCAGAGCAATTACGCATCCAGCGTCAGATTGAAAA
>JAITLW010000123.1 GCA_031277715.1 Sphingobacterium sp.
CAATAGATGCGAATGTAGATGTACAACCGAACGGTTCATCTGGATCTACCGGTGAGAATTCGTATATATCTAGGAAGTCCTCACTCCCATCGTCAAAGCACTCCAAGTATGTTACGGAATATCTTTGGTCTCTTTCCTTCTCGATAGATATTCATTTGAGTACGATATATTCCTCTTCTTGGCTAGCGCCAAGCCACTGTTCTACTGTACGTCCTAATCTTAGGTTTGTTTTGAGCTGATCCTCGGTCAAATATCGTGTCATAAATTGATTATTTTATTCGTAGTACCCCATCTCCTTACAATCAACAAGCTAACACAACAGGCTAGTAGGTAAGGCAAGCTGATGGCAATAAATAACTCAGGCTTGGTATGTATCTCTGCATATATACCTAATAGGCTCTGATCACTGCTTTCTTTTAAAAAATATATAATTACAGGTATAAGAACATAGACTATAGCGCTGGTCACTCCTAGGACCAGTAAAAGAGCTTGATTTCGCAGAAGGCTTAGAACCAGCACTCCGATCAAAGAGAACAGCACTACAAAAGATACCATACGCACAACCATTGCTACCATAATCATCTCGCCAGGATTGCTTTGGGCTATATTGATGGCAACATTCACCAAGAGATCAATCCCAATCAATAGACACACATATGCGAATAGGTTCTTTATCATTGTGATTTTGTTATGGCCTTTTAATAACTTCTAATGCCTTTCCTTTTATCAACGTTATTGAGGTATATATCAGATAAACAGCAGCTAGTATTTTTATTTCGGTATAGAAGAGATGCTTACTATCGATAAGGATAAAAATCATGTGAAATGTTAATACGAACTTGAGTAAAAATGTAACAAGTGAAACTGGCAGAAATATTGTTCGAAATTTAATAACACTAAAAATTGTCATAGCGAAATACATCGTCAAGAACTGATGTATTTCTATATTTAATCTAGCTATAGGAACCTCGAAAAAGTAATATATCAAAATGCCTAGCCAAAAGACATTCCCGATATAATAGGCAGGTCTACGGGCGTCTATTATATTTACCACAAATAAAGCCAACACACAAATAGCCTGAATGAGATCATAATAAGCAACCAACTTAGGAGCCAAAAGGAATATAAACAACAATCCTAGATGTAGCGCAAGTCTTGAAAAATATGTCTTTTTTTGATTATTCAACATAGGCTATGTCAGCTTCTCCGTCTGTCGATAAATATATCCATTTTTTTAGTATGTTTAGATTTGAAAAGTATCTAATTTTCAGAAGATAACAATGACACCAATAGGCCAATATAATAACAAACAGATCTTTTGGTTGGACTATACCGAATTTTCTGACAAACTGCCAGACAAGAACTGGCTTTGTCTTGCTATTGCAAACAAGCAACCTGACATAGATAGGTTTGATCAGTTTGTGAGAGCTTCAATTTTAGGAAATATTTTAGAGTTCAAAGGATATGGACAATTCGGAGAACACCTCAACGATCTATTCGATGAAATTAGTGCAATTATGGAAACACTGGAGGATCATAAGGAAATCAACGTGATGACGACTTTTCACAATGGTGAAACATTGGAAGATACGCTTTGGCAATGTTTTTTTGCGACTTCCTTGTCCCAGAAAACAGAGATTGATCCCATTAAAATAGTGTGCACAGACTTAGATGGCGTCAACAGAACTGCGGAACTAAAGCGTTATATCAAAGAATTTGAAGAAAACTAAAAACTGGACTGTTAGACTTTTAGATGAACGACCAATCATTGCTCTATACTAAGCGCCACGGCAAGGTCCCTGCAATTGTGGAACTGCTGCCAGTCTTGGACATATCGAAAAGTGCGTAGCCGTAATTATGAGTACTAAAGATGACTTTAATACAACTTGCATCAACCACAAGGAATTTATACGGATTTTGCCTATAGCGCTGAATTGGTCAAGGTTTTTGTATATTAGTTTCGAAAAAAACGGATATTAGCGATCAGGTTAACAGAACGCTCACAGACACTAAAAAAGGAACTATGACAGAACAAATCAGCAACATTATCGACCGGCTTGAGACTTATATAAAAAAGGCAGAAGAAACAGGAAATAAATATGATTTTATTGATCCAGCTTATGAGGTCACGGAAGAATTAGATGAATTAGAAAATAGTTTCGACGCAGTTGAACCTATTTTTTTGCTTATCGAACGTAGTCCTGACATTGACTTTGGTGGACCTGGGCCGTTAGGAAGTTTTTTGGAAAATTATTACAAAAAGGGATATGAGGAATTGCTGTTAATATCAATTGAAAGAAGGCCTACGGAGTTTACTCTTCACTTATTGCATAGATTGATTAATGACAAAAATAACCCGAATTTTCAAACATATTTTGACCTAATGAAGAAAATATCATTGAGCCATGAATATCCAGAAAACATCATCGAAAATGCAAAAGATAGTTTAACCTACTTTAAATAAGACCTGAACCGCCAACAAAGGGTTGCCAAAAGTGAGACTAAAGTGATTTGAAATACACACATTAGGTATTGAAGCGGCGGTCTTGTCAAATGATACCAAAATTGAAAAAATGGATAAAAACCGTCCTTCGCTCCTAAAGAGAATATCAAAAGTATTCTTGAAAACAGCCATCGGAATTGTAGCGACAATCGCTATCCTACTCATCGTGACTTTTGTGATTCATCGAATCAATTTAAGCAGCGAAGCCGATAAAATCGAAGGTTATGGTCAAAAAATAAAGGTTTTTGACGGCACAATGAATACAACAATCGATGGACACGGTGCTGACACGATTGTATTACTCACGGGATTCGGAACAGCAAGCCCAAGATTGGATTTTGAAACATTGATCAGTGAATTGGAGAAAAAGTATACGGTGGTCACGATTGAACCGTTTGGTTATGGATTGAGCAGTGAAACAAATCGTGAACGCAGTTTGAATAATATGGCGGAAGAAATCCAGGAAGTGGTGAAGCAATTAAATCTAAATCGCTTTATATTAATGGGGCATTCCATTGCTGGGCTTTACAGCTTAGCATACGTAAACAAATATCCAGGTAAAGCAACGGCTTTTGTAGGTATTGATACCAGTGTACCCAAGCAACCCTGGCCGGGTTATAATTCAGCACCTATGGACTTCCTGGCCAAAGCAGGTGTAATGCGTGCATTTTTGAAGTTTTTTGGAAATGAAAAACCTAAAGACGAATCAGAAGTACATCGTTACGAACAACAGCACATGATTACGATGAAGGTAACGGGAAACAAGACGCTGAACCGAGAAGCAACATCATTGAGTAATAGTTTTAAAGATGCTCAAAAACTAGCTTTCCCGAAGGATTTGCCGGTTTTGTTATTTGCGGATGAAAACTCGGCTGTAAAAAGCTGGACAGAACTGCACCAAGAGCAAGCCAACAGCGTGGATAAGGGAAAATTAATCCT
>JAITLW010000195.1 GCA_031277715.1 Sphingobacterium sp.
TGGAACTAAAAGGCATGGAGAAAATAGATTCGTCCGATGTATAAGGAGCTTTAAACACTTCAGTAACACTGCCCATTAATTTATTGGCCACACCTGTAGGCGCTACGAATGGCGCAGCCACAGGGACAATCTTGTCTGCCTCTGTGATCACTTTGTCATATTCGCCCATACTTAGGTATACCCGGGTTTTTAAAGCGATAGCCGTGTTTTTGTGTGCACGTGTCGTGTTCAGAGTTGCAGAGCTATAGTTCGAGGGCAGATTCTTTTCTGCAAAATCCAGATCATCCAGAATCTGCTTATAGGTTTCTGCTACAGAGCTTCTTTTGAGGTCGTAGTTGCCGGGGCCTACATTACCTTTCAGGCGAAGCGGAAGCCCGGGCATGCTGCCTTTGCCATCCCAGTAAGGACGTGCATAGAGCTGCAGAAGCAGGTAGTAGCTCGTAGCGCGTATCAGTCTGGCCTCTGCATTGTACTGGTTGAATTGCTCTTCGCTCAGTACCGTTTTTCCTTTGCTTTCGAGGCCTTCGAGAAATACATTCACCTTATTTATGGCGAGGTAGCCTGCCGCCCAGACATCTTCGACATCCGAGGTTGTCGCCTGTGTCAGCATCGAGAATACAATGGCCCCTGTAGCACCATTCATATTGGAAGAATGAAATTCGCCTGTGCGCACATCGCTCAATAATACTCCCCAGCTGCCGTACAGGTTGGTTGCTTTAAGATTTACATATAGACCGTTCACCTGGTTACCTATCCGCTCTGGACTACCAAAAGCAGTTTCGTCGGTGATTAGGGTCAGTGGATTCGGATTAAGCCATTCGTTTTTCTTGCAACCCGCCAAGGAAAGTACAAGTAGCGAGGAGCATAGTATATATTTTAGATTATTCTTCATGATATAAATTCCTAATAGTGATCAATAATGATTAAAAGCCAACAGACAGTCCAACCGTATACGTACGCGCATTAGGCGCCTGGTTCTTGTCGATACCCTGTTGTATGGCTGAATTACCAAAAGTCGTTACCTCCGGGTCGAATCCGGTGTATTTGGTCCACATTGCAAGATTCTGTCCGCTTACATAGGCACGTAGGTTTCCGACACCTATTCTTTTGGCTATATCGCTAGGGAAATTATAGGATACCATGATGTTTTTAAGTCGGATAAAATCCGTCGAGCTCACGTTCTTCGACAGTGGCAGCGTGTTACCATTAGATACGTTGTCATTATTTACCAGTCGGGGAATGTCCGTATTGTCACCCGGCTTTTGCCATCTGTCCAGCATATCGACCGAGTTGTTCCAGAAACGCATATCACGCATACTGGCTTGTGTTCCATTCATCATATGTCCGCCGAATTGATAGGTAACCAATGCCGATAGCTCTATGCCTTTATAGTTGAACGAGTTAGACCAGCCTCCGAATACCTTAGGCGCTACATTACGGTAAGGTTTGGCATCTTCAGCCGGCGTTATTGCCCGCGCACGGCTTCCATCCTCATATTCCCACTGGTATTTGACACCGTTGCCTCCACTTAAGCTCTGCTGATAAAGTACTTTATTTCCATTACCATCCAGAAAAATCTGACGTCCTGTAGCTGGGTCGACACCAGCGGTTTCAATCACGTAGAGCATACCTGCACTTTGCCCCGGCATGGTGATAGTCAGACCATCGTTGGAGCCCAATATGATGCTGGATACACCGTTGGCCAGATTTTTAACTTCATTCTTATTGGTCGTGAAGTTGAAAGAGGTATTCCAGGTGAAATTATCATTCTTTATCGGTGCGGTATTCAATGTGATCTCTATCCCCTGATTATACATCTCACCTACGTTTTGCAGGATACGGTTGTTCGTCGCATTTGGAATCCCGGCAGAAGGAGGTAGAGGCACCGCGATAATCAAGCCATCGACCGTGTTACGGTAGTACCCGATTTCCCCTGTTATCTTACCGAATAGTCCAAAATCAAGACCGATATCTAATTTTTTACTGGTTTCCCATTTCAGATCCGGGTTACCTGTGATGGAATAGGTCAATCCCGGCTGTCCACCATACAGATTGGCACTATAGGTATTGATGGCGCCAAAATCCGAAAGACCACCTACGTTTCCAACTTTACCGTAACTTCCGCGCAGCTTAAGGTTTGTCAGCGTGCTGGCGATAGAAGCGTTTTTCCAGAAATCTTCTTTTGTAATATCCCAGCCTGCAGATAAACCCCAGAATACCCCTTTTTTATTGTTTAGCCCCAGAGCCGAATATTCATCCTGGCGGAGATTCGCTGTGACGTAGTATTTCTTTTTATAGTCGTACTGTACCCTAGAGAATAAGGAGAATAGGTAGTTGTTGATTTCTGGATTACCAGTAGCATAGGCTACCACATTCTGCCATCCACCCTGTATCGTTGTATAGTACGGGTCACTTTGTCCGGTACGTTGCAAGCCGAACTGATTCCCTGTAGTACGTTGCTGTTCTTGGCCCAGTAATACACCTAAGCTGTGCACATCAGCAAATTTTTTGTCAATATTAAGGGTATTGGTCCATACCCAGCGCTCTTTATTCGCTTGGAGATTAAACGTCGAACCGTTGGTCGATATCGCTTCACCTGACAGTGGCGAAAGGTAATGGTCGTATTTTGCAAGACGGTAGTCAATACCGTAAATACTCTTAAAGGAAATCCATGGCAATGGATTTATTTGTATAAATGCATTAGACTGTATGTTGTTGACATGGTTGTTCGAGCGGTTGTGGTCCAAAGAGATAACCGGGTTGTAAAAACCAAAACGAGATTGGTTTAGGTGGCCCTCATTGTCCATCAGTCCGATAAAACCACTGGCTGTGGTATTGTAGCTGCCATCATTATTGTAGGGAGCTGCCACCGGAGCTGATATCAAGGCTATTCTGGACATGGCACCCGAAGAGGATGAAGACTGAAAAGCTCCTGTAGAACCCGTACCCGTAGACATTGCTGCGAGGTTATTTTCGTTAGAGAAATTTAGTTTAGCTCCGACTTTCATCCAATTGGTCGTCTTGTTGTCGATATTGAACATCGCTGATTTGCGTTCGAAACCACTGCGTTGAAAAATACCTTCCTGATTTGCATACGATATCGAGCCGTAGTAGTTCGTTTTATCCGTTGCACCGGATATATTGAGTGCATGGCTATGAGACTGCCCTGTGCGGTAGATATAGTCGTTCCAGTCAGTGTCGATAAAATTTCCGTCTTTATCCTTGTTTAAGGAGAAATAGTTTGTTTTCTCATTATAAGAACCATCGTTACGTATCCCTTCGTTTTTTACCTCTACATATTGTGCCGCATTCAGCATCTTCGGTAGTCTGTTTGCTTTATTGATACCGTACCAGCCTTCGTAATTGACACGTGTCGAGCCTCTTTTTCCTTTTTTTGTCGTGATGAATACCACGCCATTTGCAGCCCGGCTACCGTATATACTTGTTGCT
The DNA here is from genome assembly GCA_031277715.1 of Sphingobacterium sp. Classification (GTDB taxonomy): domain Bacteria; phylum Bacteroidota; class Bacteroidia; order Sphingobacteriales; family Sphingobacteriaceae; genus Sphingobacterium. Next base: position 3,451 of record JAITLW010000195.1, read on the forward strand.
GCCGCATCCTTTGCGATATCAATACTTTCGATGTCTGCCGGATTAATAGCCGATAGCGGGTTGTTGGAGGCATAACTCGGTCCAGAGTCATCGTTGGTGTCAAATGCAGGTACACCGTCGATTACCACGAGCGGGTAGGTGCTGAGCGATAACGAGTTTGTTCCTCTGATTTTAAAAACAGGAGCCTGGTTTGGTACACCTGCGTTGGCACTCACCTGTACCCCCGAAGAACGGCCACCCAGTGCCGCGTCAAAGCTCTGTACCGGAAGACTATTGATATCATCCCCCTTTACAGAAGTCAGGCTGCCGGTACTCTCCTTGCGGGATTGGGTACCGTATCCGATTACGACGACTTCATCCAGTTGCTCTTCCGAAGATTGAAGGACAATCTCGATAGGGCTAGCATCGGTAATCAGCTTCTCCTGAGGTAAGTAACCTATATACTTTACGACAAGTACACTGTTGCGTGGTACACTGAGAGCAAAATGCCCCTTGTTATTGGTCGAAGTGGCACGGG
>JAITLW010000215.1 GCA_031277715.1 Sphingobacterium sp.
AGGGATGTTGTTTTCTATGTATTTCTTTCGGTCGTAATCTGCGACCTTTTTATCATAATTGTAACGTACCCCGGGGAGTAAATGCAATTTTGGAGTAATCGCCCAATCGACCTGGGAAAATACCGCTAGGCTGCTACTTTTTATGCCATATTTTGTACGAATCCCGACCCTATCAATAAGACCAGGCGCCCATTGCACTTGGGAAGCATTCGTCTGCTGAAAACGCCATAAAGCGTCTCCGGCTTCTTCCGTATGCACTGGGTCAGTTCTTAAGTCCTGCCACAATCCGAACAATCCGACGACTCCGCTTACCTTGTCGCTTAGGTTGCCCGCATACCGAAACTCTTGTGACCATTGGCTATGCTTGGAGTTTCCCGAAGAAATAGTATAGACTGGAATCCCCAGATAGTCCCTATCATTCAGCGGTACCCAATTCCAATAACGCCACGCAGAGGTTGACGTCAATGTCCCACCTCCTATTTTATAATCTATATTCAGAGAAGCGCCCCCCAGCTCATTATCCGCTCTCGAACGGGTGTCCAAATCTACCTTGCGTTCAAATGCGCTTTCATATGGAATCTTATAGCCTAAGTCTGCGATTATCGTATTGAACTGTCGATAAGGAGAGCGTTTATTTTCTACAACACCTGCTACTCCCCAGCCATATCCATCAGGCCGTTGCCGGGTTTTATCGGCAGCCAGGGAAATCTTTAAATCTTCATTTGGCGTATACAGCAACTGCCCTCTAAAACCCAGGTTATTCTGGTCGTTAATTTGCCTGTCCGACACTACATTGTAGAAAAGACCTGCTCGCTGTGTGCCTGAAAAAGACACCCGCGCGGCCAATTTATCTTTAATCAGGGACCCGGTTAGTGAGGTTTTGGCTTGAATAAACCCATAATTGCCATAACTCAGTTCAAAATTTGCCATCGGTGCAAACTCCGGCAAACGGGAAGTTATATTAAAAGCCCCTGCGGTCGTGTTTTTACCGAACAACGTACCCTGTGGTCCTCGAAGGACTTCAATCTGCTCGATATCGATAAAATCCAGCCATGTTGCCGCGGGACGCGCCAGATAAACCCCGTCCATGTAAAAACCGACTCCGGGGTCAATACCGTCATTTGTCAATCCATAAGTCGAACCTAAACCCCTAATATTTAAAGTCGTGTTGCGCGCATTTGAAGAATACAGTTGCACCGTAGGAACAACCTCCTTAATTCGGTTCACATTGAATGCTCCTGCATCCTCTATCAAGGTAGACCGTATAAGAGATACAGCTAGCGGAACCTCCTGTATCTTCTCCGTGCGCCTACGCGAAGTGACCAGAACATGTTCCAGTTCATTCGTATTGGCGGTCAGTTCGATAATAGCTGGCGACTGTTCAACAACGACCTTGCGCGTTTGGTACCCTACATTTGATACAATGATGGTCATAGGTAGTTTTTGTCCGGTTACGAACTGAAAATAACCATCTCGGTCGGTACTTACTTGATGCGTCACAGCATCCAATCGTACGGTTACCCCTGCGATAGCTTCTTTAGTTGCACCGTCGATGATTCTACCGGACAGAGAAGCATTGATAATGGGCCTTGTTTCGACCTGAGCCTGTACCTTTGCCGTATATACTATGCCGAGGAATATGGCAAAGTAAGTTGGGAATAACCCTATTTTTTTCATATATTTAGTTTGTTTAATAGTGAGAAATACAAGTGCCAACGCCAATTGAAAACTTGTTTCATTAGTAGACTTAGGTAAGGGAAGCATAGCTTCCCTTATTCATATTAAAGGAGTGGATAGTTTAGAAGCACATTCGCTTCGGAGTTTTGTTTTGTGAGGTTGTTTCATTTTCGGTCTCTGTAAAATAGCCCGTTTCCGTTTCGTGTTGTTTGTAGTCTTGTTTCATTTCTGTTGATAATTAAGTTGTTAAATAGTTGTTGCTGTTCGTTGCCAACGCCAATTGAATACGATACATGACAAATATATAAACAAAAAAACAAATAGACTACTAGATTGGTAGATTTTATTTAAAGCCCCACGATGTTTGAAGACATCGATGCCTGGGCAGGAGAATTCCCAAAACGAAAGAAGCCGTCTGGAATCTCCAAACGGCTTCTTTTATCACTTATCAAAAAGTTACAAGTAGCTCCTGGCTTGCGGTAAGTAATTATTTTTGCATTAGCACATCGACAACCACCTCAACTACATCGCCTACTAATGGAGAAGGAATCTTAGCACCTACTCCAAAGTCAGAACGTTTGAAACTGCCTGTTACTTTAAAACCTGCAATATCTTTTTTGCTTCCTTCGTCACGTGTCGACCCAAGGTGCTTCATTGTAAAATCTAATTTCTTCGTTACACCGTGTAATGTCAATTCACCAGAAAGCTGATAGGTATCAGCACCTACCTTTTTAATGCCTGTGCTTTTGAAAGTCATCTTTGGATATTTAGCAACATCCAAGAAGTCTGCATTCCGCAAGTGATTATCTCTCATTTCGACGTAGGTATCTATGGAAGCCGTCTGTACATCTACAGTAACCTGAGCATCACTGAAATCCGCATTATTGGCTTTCATGGTAATGTCAAAGTCTTTGAACACACCAGTAACATCCAACATCGCATCCCGTGACACGACAAATCCCAATCTGCTGTGCATAGGATCTTTGGTCCAGTTCTGAGCAAAAGTCGTTAACGACAACAACGTGAAGAACCCAAGTAGGGCAAATGATTTTCTTAAATTCATGATATATCTTTCTTTTTATACAACCGCAATATGCAACATCGTACTATCAAAAAACTTAATCTAGATTAAGAAAAAAAAATCTCTCTTGCGCTAGTGCTTCTACTTCCGCAACCAACCCCAGATACGATTGTTGTCTATTTTCCAATTGCCGTTTTCTTCCCGTAAGCTATACACTTCTCTTGACCTGCCATAAGGCCCTGGATTCTGCTGAATAATCTCCATAGCATCCTCGCCTACACTGGCCACAATGGCTACATGCCCGTAGGGGTTCCATACTTCAGGAGCGTAGATTAATAAATCTCCCTTTTCCGGCCGTGCTATACTGGGGTTAGTATACTGATATAAATTGCGTTTCTGGTTGATACCACCATCTATTATTTTAGTATCAAAGAAATCCTTGGCATTGCCATAAGCATCGGGCATCCGATGATTATAATGCACATAGTAATATCGCTTTACGAACTCCACACACTGATACTTCAGTCCGATGTTGTAGCCGTCCGGTGCTAGATTCCGTCCTTCAGAATGCCCTACGCCTCCATTGTAATAAACAAATACACCATCTAGACTATCCAATTTCTCCCCGACTGTCCGGTGGCTATTAAAGTTCAGTTCCCTGAAAGTCACAACAGCAATGAGCAGGAGTACAATGGTTAGTATTGAAAAGCGTAAAATATTTCTCTTCCTCATACCTGTATATTTACCTAAGCTAGGTCATCTAAGGCCTTTTAACGAGTTGCTTAAGCAGTTACCTTTTTTTCTAACATCGTCCGCAAGGCGGCATACACGCCACACAGCACCACAATAATGCTGGTCAATGTCAATCCCAGGTATTCAACGACCCACGCGATAAGAACAGCTACAATATGGATTTTGCCATTCTCCGGCTGGAACATTTTTCCTGTAAACAAGTAAATCGCAAAATAAACGAATACTGACAACCAAATAGCCGCATAAACATAATGCAACGGGTTTTTACTAAAGGTGTAATTTTTGAACATACGCTAGTTATTTTGTCCAAATGTATACTAACTTCGTTTATATTGAACAATCATTTACAATTCGCAGGATGAACCTTATGATTCGTAGAAAAGGATGCGTTTCGGCCTTTAATCCTCTTCCAGATAAATACGATGCACGACAAATCGTATGCTTTTGCTAGGCAACAACATATCCCTTACATCCTCAGAGTCTATCGGATAAAGCGTTTCATGTCCACCTCCGTCCAAAAGTTCCGAATCGGGGATTAGTTCATAGAAAGTCACGCCATCAACGGCAGACAGTTCTTCTACTTTAACATAAGATACCTCTTGGGCCTTCCAAAGGGACAGTACCTCTTTCGTGAATAATTGATACGCATTAGCTTGTGTTGACATGCCGCAAATTACCAAAAAAGCTTGCTCATTACCAAATAATGTGATATCCGTCTACAGTATTATCAGGGGCTAGTTGTACATCAATCCTTTAGTCTATCGTATACATAACTCGATGTATTGTCTGTTCCTGCCAAAAAAATAAAGACCCATCCCCATCGATTGTACAGTCTATCTACATGCAGACGTCCCTCTTTATCCAGCCAAAGCTGAAACTGATTGTTTTTTATCTGCCCATAGATAAATGGAATCGGGACAACAGAGCGTTTAGGTTTAGATACGAAATAATTATCTTTAAGCTTGCCATGGAGAATCAGGCTCTTCATTTCCACACCATCCTGTATCCGTGTCGCTTTGATTTCATTCTTCCCTACTGTACGCAACTCGATTGTTGCACGCTCAAAATATACCGTATCAAGGTCATCATGTAGAGCGAGTTGGTTCCATAACGACCGGAGTTCAATACCGCTATTCCCTTCCGAGACATTTTTATAAATGCCATCGAAAGTCTGTACATCCCCTATTTGCACCATTTCCGCCTGCGTACTTTGCTTAAGCGACGAGCAGCTGTAAAGCAATATGCCCAAAGATAGGTGCGCAAAGCTCCGTAAGAGCGGCACCCTACTCCCGATTGCAGTTTTAGTCCTGTTCATACCAGATATCTTCATAGCCATCTTTGTCTATAATAAAACGCCAACCTTCGGCCAATCCCAGGTAATGGATGACAGAGGGGAATAGATCAACCAAATGTGCTGCACATACCGGTTTGTAAAAATCGTCTGCTGCAGAATACTCCCCGGACCAAATATACCAACCGCTAGTCTGATCACTACGGATATCGCGAACGCCATAAATAGGAGTTTTGTCCAGATTAGTGGCCAATCCAATAATGAAGTCGGGAGGCGTAGCCTGCCAGTCAGCTCCATTTTCCTTACATATTTGTTTTTGAACTTCTTCGTATTCTTTCCAGGTCATGTTATACATGGTTTATTCCGCATCTAAAGGTACTATATTTCTCAGAACCCACCGCTTACCATACGTCGTTTTTTGTCGCTAATTCCAAAGATGGACCTATCCATTTGATAAGACCAACGAAGCGTTTGAATCCCATTTTTAACCTACAGTACCCATTCTTCAATCAAATGACTCCATACTGCCCTGTCTTCTTCTAACAAAAATACTGCGGAAGAAAGCCTTTCTGTCCTCAGGTTGTCCGTCCACTGTATTTCTACGAATTGTAGCAATACATGTGCAGTCGTTGCATAACCTGATATATCCTTTACCTCGATTCTCCGTGTCGGAAATCGACCGTATACCTCATGCAACCAGCTTCGGAAAATAGCGTAGCCAATTACCTCCCCATCTCCGGTTACCATGGAAAAGGAAGGACTAAAACTATCGGTGATAATCCGATATAAATCATCTTTGCCATCGGCTGTGCCATTAAACCACACTTCTATATGCTTACAGAAGTCTCTTACCTGCCACTTTCCTAGCTCCAAGTTTTGCATCAACGCTTTATTCATCTTTTTCTATTATTATATATGATTATACCTATCAACTGTACACTACCAATAGTACCGATTGCCACCGCAAATGCCAGTGGGTAGCCCAGCACCTGGTTAAGGCTGAAGAAAAGTGTTCCGATCACTGCCCCCCCCTAATACACTGCCTACCTGCATGACCGTGCTAATGATACCCGAGGCCGCTCCTATCTGCTTATTGGCTACACTCCCAATACTCTCTTTCATCATGGAGGGCATCAATACCCCGTGTCCTAATCCCGCGAACAAAAAAAGAGCATGCATAATACTGTTGGGAGTATCATAGTTTCCAAACAGTAAAGCCAATAGGACAAATGAACCGGAAAGCAATCCTAGTCCCAGCTGAATCCAAAACGAGTTCTTTCTATTCCACTTGGCGAAAAGTAATGGGCCCAGAAAAAAGCCAGCCCCGTAAGGCAAGATTGCAAGTCCCGAAGCTAAAACCGTCCACCCCAAGTGTATTTGTAGATAATAGGGATAGCAAATAAAAAGCCCAGCAGTGAAATTATAAAATAGAATTAAGGGTAGATTTCTGGAGAAGTCACTACTTTTAAGTAAGCTGATCTCCAAGAGTACACTAAGTCCCTGTTTCTCCCTATTTTGCTCATAGTTGAAAAATAGAACGAGCAAAAGAAAACTCAATCCTATAATCACAAATATCCACCAGGCCCAGTCGTATCCTCGGCCGTATACCACACGGGTAATGAAGCATACCAAGGACGACACCACCAAGACAATCCCCCAAAAGTCTATCCCTTGTCGTTGTATACGCTCCTTAGGCATGTTTGTATAAACTCCATATAAACAGGTGGCTGCAATTGGAATGTTTACCAGAAAGATCAATTCCCAGGTCAGTCCCCACAACTCCAATCCCAATAGTATCCCACCGAGCAACTGACTGATGATAGCTGCCAATCCGAATACAGAACCAAAGATTCCTAGCGCCTTCGTTCGCTCGGGCTCATCAAAGATGACTTTGATAGATGCCAATACCTGCGGAGCTAATAAGGAGGCTCCTAGTCCCTGTAAGAAACGGAAAAACAAGAGGAAATTAATAGATGGTGATAGTGCACATCCCAAAGAAGAGAATAGAAAAGTCCAAAGACCAATTACAAAGATTCTTCTCCGTCCATATATATCTCCCAGTTTTCCACTACATACCACCAAAGAGGGGTAGGTCAGTCCATAAATAGCAATCACCATCTGTAGTTGGCTCTCGCTCGCTTTATAAGACTTCTCGATTAAAGGCAATGCCATATTGACGATGAAGTAATCTAATGGCGACAAAAATGCACCTACTACTAGATAGCACAGAATAGTCCATTTATTTTTATATACACTCATGGATTAATTTTTATTTCTTTGCAAAGAAAACAGTAAAAACACCAAACAATTTGTACTTTACGAGGTTTTCAATGCACGCAATCATGAACAGAAGTAAAATTGAATCCATAGACGTCAGACAAGCGATAGTAGCAGCGAATACGCTTACTATACAATCCCTATCTCAGTTGATGCTCGTTTATATCCAAGAAGGTAAAGGAACCGTACGATACGATGCCCACGCGGTGCCTTTTAAAAAAGGAAAGTTGTTCGTCATTCCCTTTGATGCACGCTACTCCTTCGAAAGCGAACACAGCAGTCTATTGATAATAGAGTGCCCACAATCATTTGTAGCTCAGATTCGAATGGAAGCTGATCGTATAGAGACCTGTGAGAATATCAATAAACTAAGCTATATAACCAATAACTACCACACTAAAATGGGTTGCGTTTTTTACAGCAAAGAAGACGGAGTATTCGCAGAGCAGTTGCTAAAAACCATCGAGCGTGAGCATGTAAATAATACGCAGGACTATCTAATAACCAGACAGGGTGTATCGATACTACTTAATCTGATTGCGCGAAATCTCATAGCTACCGATTACGAACAGCCAGCCGAAAGCAAAAAAGGTAAGGATATCATGAAGATTATTACCTTCATTCAAAAAAACATTGGAGATAAACAGCGACTATCGATAGAGGTGCTAGCCAATGAATTTCAAATCGGAAAGAATTATCTCGGCGAATATTTTAAAAAACATGTTGGCATGTCTATACAGGATTACAGTATTGATTATAAACTAAAGCTGGTAGAAATACGGCTAAAACATAGCAACATGCGATTAAAGGAAATCGCTTTTGAATTGGATTTCAACGATGAGAGCCACCTGTCCAAACTCTTTAAAAAATACAAGAACATCACTCCTTCTCAATATAGGGTACTAAATAGGTAGCCTGCTATATTAAACCAACAACAATTTAACAATCCTTATCACAACATACCGCCCTATGAAACAAAGCAACAGTTCTACATTCACCCTTAGCGTAGCGACCAGCATTGTCGCCTTTTTCTTTCTGTTATCGGCCTGTGGGCATAAACAACAATCCACCGTACCATTAGATCTTCCTCCGGCCGTAACAAAAGCCGGGGTTGGCCTCATACATTTCAATACAGACCATAGCATTGCACTGTACAGAACCCCTACCGATTCTTTGCCTTTTGACAGCCTCCAGTTTGTCGTTGAACAAAGAGGAAGCAACCGTGGACAGTGTAAATTTGTTACCCAACAACTAAAAGACAACTTACAGCCTTACATCATGGATTCCGGAGATTCCTTTGAAAATGGAGAAAAGCACCGGCAGATGGGGCTGATACATTTTGCGCCACAGCTAACATTTCGAGTCAGTGAAAAACTAAAGGACGGCGTTTTCATTA
>JAITLW010000257.1 GCA_031277715.1 Sphingobacterium sp.
GATAACGAATAGAATGAGACAGGCTGGTAATAGGTAACGGCTTCCTACAGCTGTCAATGGAGACTTGGCCCCGTCAAATACATGAAGCGAGTTGAGGATACCAGGAAGAAAATAACATAGCAATAAAGGAGGAATAACGTTGTAGAATCCCTTGATGTATTTGTTTGATAAGGATGAGGTGTAGAATACAAGGCCGAGTATAGCCATCAGAATTCCCACAATAACGGCTGTATCGGTAATTAAAGGTTCGGCAAGGACTGTTTGGTTATCCATTTCTTTTGTAATTGTTTTTGGTATAATAGTGCTCTCTATTCTCCTGAAGAGACTATTGTTTTTTTTGAATATGTGTACTAAAAAAGCGTCTTCTAGAATCGCTAATGCAACGGTTAGTGATGACGGTGATTTTATTTTTTTTGTGAATTTATATATTAATTTTGATAAAAGTGGTAACGAATTCTTTACTATTATGTATTTACATTGGTAATACGTGTATATTATTATAACTTTAGTTTTGTATTCAAATAAAAACTATGAATTTCTCTAGACGTCATTTTATAAAAAGCAGCGGTATAGCATTGGGAAGTATCCCATTTATTTCATTAGCTGATCAGCTAGGTATATCTAAGACAATTAAGGTAGGACTTGTAGGTTGTGGTGGACGAGGTACCGGAGCGGTTGTTCAGGCATTGGCAGCAGACTCAAATGTAGTGGTTACTGCGCTAGCGGACGCTTTCCAGGACCAGATAGATCAAACGCTTCTTATTTTGAATAAGAAAGATTCCCAACGTACAGACGTTCCGAAAGAAAGACAATTTGTCGGCTTCGATGGTTACCGTGCCTTAATAGATTCTGGTGTGGATGTCGTTCTGTTGTGTAGTCCGCCAAACTTTAGACCTGACCATTTAGCATATGCTGTCGAAGCGGGTAAACATATCTTCTGCGAAAAACCTGTAGCCGTAGATATTCCTGGGCTTAAAAGAGTGATGGAAAGTGTTCGTGTATCCAAGGAGAAAAAGCTAAACTTAGTTTCCGGATTTTGTTTCCGGTATTCTACTCCAAATAGAGAGATAATGCAACGCGTTCAAAATGGAGATATAGGTCAGGTCAAATCGGTAACTACATTCCGTTATGGAGGAGAATTGACACTGAAAGAGCGAAAGAATACGTGGACAGATTTTGAGTACCAGTTGCGTAATTGGTATTATTTCCAACGGTACGCTTCCGACTTAATCGTAGAGCAGTCTATACATAGTGTCGACTATATGAACTGGATTATGGGTAATAAATTGCCTAAGGCGGTGAGTGCTACTGGTGGAAGACAGAGTCGGTCATGGGAAGTAATGGGAAATACATTCGATCATTTTGCGGTAGAGTATGATTATGGTGATGGTGTAAAGGGAATGCATTTTTCTAGACAGCAGAATGGTACAGAATCACGTAATTCTGTAGAGGTGAATGGTACACAGGGATTTGTTGATGTCAATATTATGAAAAACTATAACATACACGGAGATAAGGCATTTGAGTATGGAGGGAAGATTAATAACATGTATCAAACACAACATGATGAGTTGATGGCCGCGATCTCAGGAGGTAAACTAGTCAATGATGGAGATTTTATGGTTAATTCTACATTACTCGCTATTTGGGGTAAATTAGCTGCCTATACTGGAAAAAGACTTTCTTACGAACAGATTATGGCTTCTACTGAAGAATTAGGACCTCACTCCGAGGGATATAATTGGTCTATGTCGCCAGACGTAACTCCAATTGCTCAGCCAGGATTTAAAACGTTTGTTTAAAAGTATGTTAGCACCTATAAAAGTACTGGTAGTCGGCTGTGGTAACATGGGAGCTTCTCATGCTAAGGCTTATCATAGTAATCCTGATTTTGAAATAGTGGGTTTGGTATCGAGGGGAGATAGTAAAGAACGACTTAATATGGAACTAGGAGGGAAGTACACTTGTTTTGATGACTATCAGGTTGCCCTTACTACAGTCAGACCTGATGCTGTATGTATCTCTACCTACCCCGATACGCATGAAGAGTATGCAATCCTTGCGTTCGAACATGCTGCACATGTTTTTATTGAGAAACCTTTAGCTGATACCGTACTTGGAGCCAAGCGTGTTGTTGATGCAGCAATTCGAGCAAATAAAAAGCTCGTAGTCGGTTATATTTTGAGGCATCACCCTTCTTGGATTCGTTTTATAGAAGAAGGAAAGAAGATGGGGAGCCCACTTGTTTTTAGGATGAACCTGAATCAGCAAAGTCAAGGTTATATGTGGAATGTGCACCGTAACCTCATGCAGAGCTTAAGTCCTATAGTCGATTGTGGCGTGCATTATATCGATGTGATGTGCCAGATGACCGATGCAAAACCTATTGCTGTTTCTGCAATAGGAGCTAGGCTTACAAATGATATACCAAATGATAATTATAACTATGGACAGCTCCAGATTAGATTTGATGATGGTAGTGTAGGGTGGTATGAGGCCGGTTGGGGTCCTATGATGAGTCAGACAGCCTTTTTTGTAAAGGATGTCATTGGTCCTAAAGGAGCCGTTTCTATTGTTGCGAATGATGCATCAAAGGATGGTAATTCGGATTCTGTCGAATCCCATACCAAGACAGAATCGATACGGGTACATTACGCTGATTTAGATCAGGAGAATAAGCTTGTTAAGGCCGATGAATGGATTAATCTGACAGATGAGCCTAATCACCAGGAATTGTGTGACCGTGAGCAAACCTTTTTTCGGGATGCCATATTTGAAGATTTAGATTTAACAAAGTCGATGGCAGATGCTGTCAGCAGTTTACAAATAGCATTAGCATGTGATGAATCTGTTCGTACAGGAGACATTATCAAGCTCTAGCGTAGTATGACTTCAGTGCGGCGGTTACGTTGTTTTCCGTCCATTGTCGCATTATCGCCAATAGGTTTAGTATCCCCGTACCCCGTACTTACTACTCGGGTTGCGGGGATTCCTTTTGAATGGAGAAAGTTTGCTATCGAACTTGCTCTATTCTCGGATAGCCGTTGATTGTGTGCTTTATTGCCTGTGTTGTCTGTATGGCCTGCTATTTCAATAGTTACCGTAGGGTTTAGCTGCAGGAACTTTAAAAGAAGCTGAAGCTCCGTTTCTGATTTCTTTAATGGAATAGCGCTATCGGTGTCAAAATAGATATTGTTCAGCTGTGTGATGCTCCCGCTTCGAATAGGCTGTAAAAACACGCTGCCTTCAAATACCTCGTTCTTTAATTCTGTATTCGAGATATCGTATTGTCTGGAATCAAACATATATCCTTCTTTTTGGACATGCACAGCATAGTTGGCTCCTACAGGCAGAGTGGCGATAAATTGACCATCCTCATAGTCGGAATCACTGAGATAGGCAATTTCTCCATTTTGTGTGTTTGTTACTGAGATAATAGCGGATAGAGGTGTTTTGCTTTCTGCATCGTATATAGTTCCCTGTATATAGGCTACAGGAATAGGTTGCAGTGGTTTAGGCAGATTCAGACTATAGATGTCCAGTTGACCGGTTGAGTCTGCAGATGCAAAGTAACCTAGTGTGCCATTCATAGTTACATGTATTCCCGTTTGGTCGTAGTTGTTATTTATAGGGCGTCCCAGATTGGTAGGTATGCTCCATTGGCCAGTGCTGTCAAGTTGAGTCTTGAATAGGTCAAACTGCCCAAAACCAGGCCATCCTTCAGATGCGAAATAGAGTGTTTTGTTGTCCGCATGTATGTAGGGTGCCCTTTCATCAAATGGCGTATTTACTTTGTCACCTAGATTTTGTGGTGTCTGCCATTTGCCGTCAGCTGATAGTTCGCTCTTCCAGATATCACTTCCGCCCATTCCTCCGGGTCTATTGCTTACAAAGTATAAGGTGCGCCCATCTGAAGATATTGCGGGCTGAGCTTCCCATCCCTTTGTATTTATAGGAGCACCTAGATTATGAGGTACACTCCAGGTTCCGTTTTCAAACTTGGAAACATAGATATCGCAACTTCCCATGCCGTTGGGACGGTTACATCCTGTAAAAAAAAGGTATTTGCCATCGGGAGATATCGTGTGTGCCCCTTCATTGAAAAAGTCAGAGTTTATAGAACCGGAAATTTTTTCGGCTGTAGACCATCCTCCTTCGCTGAAGTTACTTTCAAAGAAGTTCTCCTGGTTGTTACTTTTGCGTGTGAAGATTATTCTTTTTCCATCTGCAGTTAGTTTGGGAAAGTATTCGTCATCAGACGTGTTTATAGCAGGAGGGAGTCGGGTAATCTGTATGTTCTCCTCGTTATTATAGCGGATTGCAAACTCACAGTTCTGTATATATTTCTGGACATTTTCTCTACTTTTTGGAGATAGGTTCCCTGTAGCGTAGTTAGTCAGGTTAACTAGGGCTTCTTGGTATTGTCCTTCTCCCAGTTGAGATTCGCCTAAACCAAATAAGGTCAGCTTAGTTAGGTCGGGGTCTATTTGCAATACTTTTTTATAGAGAGGGATTGCATCTTTGTGTTTTTTTTCTGAACGATAAATATCAGCGAGCTGTTGATAGGCTGTGGCAAACGCTGGGTCAAGAAGTATAGCTTTTTTGAGTTCCTCTTTTGCTTGGGATTTGTTTTGCAATGAAAGCTGTTTTGCCGCATTTTCATAAGCCGCTTGCGCCTTTTTATTTGGCGAAGAAGTCTGGCCAAAAATAAATAAAGACCAGCATGTCAATACAAAAAAACAAGATATTTTAAAGAATGAATTCATTACTGTTATTGCTATGATATCCGATATAGCTTTTGTCTTTATCGGATATTAAAAGTAGAGAACTTTCTTCGAAATAACGAATTAAGGAATATTCAAGAATTTGTGGGTCTGCAGGGAGATATCCCAATGTGGGTTGTCTTTGACGTATTCAATAATCAAAGGAGTTATCTCATCGGCTTTAGACCATTCGGGTTGAAGGTACAATTTGCAGTTCGACCCGACCTTACTAGCATGTTCCTCCGCCCATTTGAAGTCACTTTTATTGAAAACAATAACTTTTAACTCTCCAGCTGCTTCTAAAACCTCTGTTTTTGGACCTTTGAATTTTTTAGGGGATAAACAAATCCAATCCCAGATACCACTGAGCGGGTATGCCCCAGATGTTTCGATGAAGGTTTTAATTCCTTCTTCTTTGAGTCGTTTTGTAAGATAGTCAAGGTTGTATATCAAAGGTTCACCACCAGTGATTACAACAGTCTTTGCAGGATGCTTTTTAGCATTTTCGACAATTGTCTCTGCATCAGTAAGCGGATGCAGTTCAGCGTCCCAACTTTCTTTCACATCACACCAATGACAACCTACATCACAGCCTCCTAGGCGGATGAAATAAGCAGCTTTACCAGTGTGGAACCCTTCTCCTTGAATCGTATAAAATTCTTCCATTAATGGAAGCTTTGTGCCGTTTTCGGGGACTTGATGTGACATTATCTTGAATTTTACAGGATGCAAAGTTAAGATAAATAAACTAAGGATAGACCATCTAAAAACTTTAAATTCTATTGTTGTAGTTTTATTGCAAATATATTATATTTGATACAGTCCACTTGGACACATCTATCTATGCTATGAATATGAAATGGAACATGCTCCTATTGACGGGCTTGTTTTTTTGGATGAATAGCGTTCTAGGGGAGGGATCTAAAGATTTATACCCCACTAAAGTTGAAGGTAACAGGGCTTTTTTAGTCTCGCTACCTACTGGAAGGAATGTTTTCGCCAATCAAGCCGCGCACTACGTTTACGCTGTGGAGGGAGAGACTATTGCAGTTGCTTCCAGCGCTCAGAATATCGGTATGGGACGGATTAAGATCACCGCTCCAGACGGTATGAAATATGAAACAGCAGCAAACGATGTTGGTCGTATTTCAGAGTTCAACGGATCTACCCGTAAAGCCGAATTGGCAGGCCCTCGTGTGGGATATATTCCTTTTGAAATTTCTGTATCTTCTGGACAATCTGGTATTTGGTGCGTCGAGTTTGGTGCGCCAGACGATAACGAAACCAATGCAGCGCTATTTGCCCCACCTAATATTAAGGCTGATGGAGAATGGACGCAGAATACCGAAGGGAGTTTGATCTCTGCTTGGGATGTGTCCGTTCGGAACAACAGTAATACCGCCTGGCAGGCAGGAAGGGTCTTCGTATCGGTATTGCAATTACACATATCGATAGAGAGCTTGGCTTACAAAGACGGAGCTTTTTATGGACAGAATTATGTTTTGACAAATGATGGATATATCTATCATGTCGACGGAAATGGAAGTCATGGTATTGATTTCGCCTATTTTGTTAATAGCTCAGGTATTTTGAATGAGAACGGAAAGCCTTCCTATAAAAGTGCAGATCAACAAGTAGGAGCCAAGTTTCATAACCCCAATGATGAGGATGAAAATCTACATATTACCCACAAGATGTTCTATAATCTTCCAGATAGTAAGATGCCCGTAGAGAGTAGAGGAGCGTTCCCTGGAGGTAAAAGTTGGCTTTTTAATTCCCAGCATATTATTGATGTTCAAAATATCGGCATAATACGAGAGGATAAGTCTACAAATCTGATTGAAAGTAAAGGTGTCTATATGAGTTTTGAGACAAATTATAAAGGCCGTTATAAAGTAATCATTAGATCTAAGTCACAAAAACATCTCTTTACACAGCGGGAGATTAGCGTTGAGGCGGAGGAAGGTGAAAACCGTTTTTTTTGGGATGGTTTGGATGGTGATGGTTATTTTTTACCTGAGGGGACAGATTATCCGATAGGTATTTCCGTTTCCTTGGTTAAAGGAGAGATTCACTTCCCCTATTTCGATATGGAAATCAATCCCAACGGGATTCTGGTGGATCGCGTTAATGCAGATGGAACTATACATAGTGATGCGATTATGTATTGGGATGATTCCGATATTACAGGAGGGCAACCTAGCGAGGTGTCCAAGCCTCGCGTGAATAAGGTCGGTAGCCCTAGCCGTATGGATGGACATCGTTGGGGGACATATGCTGCGACTAAGGTGTTTCCAGGGCCATCTAATGGAGGATATGGGGCATATAGTTACGGAAATAACCGTGTAATGGACACATGGACTTATACAGCGCAGTTGCAGGCGGAGACAACTGAAAAAATCAGTGTTGGGAACAAAACACCTATAAAAGAGGGGAGTCCTTTACCATCTGCAAAAGAAAAGCATGTTACGCTTTATCAGGGAAAAGACGTTACGTTTGATTTGTTTACCAAGGCCGAACTTGATGCCACTTCCGAGCGAATTGGAAACATTGAGATTATTGAGCCTCCGATTCATGGAGCTGCCGTTGTCACAGGAACAACTGCTTTTTACAGTGTTCTGGATGAATCCTTTGTTGGGGCAGATGAGTTTGTTTATCGTGTCTCTAACGAGAGCGGGACAGCAAGCACAGTGAATACAGTGTACCTACAGGTGCTTAAAACAACTCCCGTTGCCAAAGATGATTTTTTTGACGTGGTATATAATTCCGTTCATATTCTAGAAGTGGTTAATAATGATTTTGTTGAACATACTTATTTAAATAAAGAGAGCATTCGTATAGTGGAGTATCCGACCAACGGGCAACTGTATAAAGATAATGAAGGAAAATGGACCTATCAAGCGAACGATCAATTTATCGGGACAGACAAATTTACCTATCAAATCATGGACGGAAATGGCAATTGGTCTAATATTGCTACAGTGACGCTTAATATTAAAGGGTTGTTTATTCCTAACACAATCACCCCTAATGGAGATTCTAAAAATGATACATTTCACATCATAGGGCTATCCACCTTTGATCAGGTAGAGGTGAGTGTGCTGGATCGTTCGGGACGGATTTTGTTCAGTTCTAGCAATTATAAAAATGACTGGGTGGTTCCTGCCGGTGTGACTAATGGCGTTTATTTCTATCTCTTTAAAGGGAGTAAATATGGTCAAAAGCCAATTGTTAATAAAGGAGCTCTCATGATTTTAACTTCTAACACCAGTTTCGCAAACTAATTATGGCATCAATGCCATTCTTCACGGCCTAGTGTCTTTTGGTCTTTGGTGTCTATCAGAGAGGGATAATCCGTATCTTTTATTTTCACATTGGATAGTGTCGGTTGTCCAGCATCTATCCAGGCCGAATACCAAAAAGAGGCGACTTGTAGTATCGATGCTCTTAAGCGCCTTTCTACCATTCCGTTTAGTGCCTCGTGGTATCGTGTTGCATACGCATCAGAGTAGGTGTATATTAGCTGGTTGTTTCGTTCAATATAAGCCTTCCTTTCAGATTCTTTAAATAATTGTGAGAGTGTTTTTTCAATTTGGAGTACAGAGTCTACCAAAGCATTGCTTTCTCGGACGATTTGCCAAGATAGTGAAAGAGGATCTTCAATATACGTAGCCCTGTTGATAAAATAATTATAATCACTCGAAAACATTTCAGGCAGTCTTGTTTCCCAAAAAGCATGTATCCCGATTTGATTGCTATACTGTCCGTTATAATTACTGCTTGTGTGCAGTGGGACATGTGCATCGGCGATATAATGCCCTAAGTCAGCGCTGTATTGAATGATTTTTTTTTCATTTTTTGCTTTAAAAGCTTTGACTAGATTCTGATAGGTTTTTGAAATTTGCCAAGGCACGATACCTTGTGCCAATAGTTTACGCTCTGTAAACTTTTCTACGGCTTTACTCCAGTGTATTGGGACCGAGTCTATATTTTCATAGCGGTCCATGTCGATGTAGTGCCGAGGACCTTCGATTGTATCGATGTAGCAACGTTTGTCTGCATCGACAGCTTTTTCTGTAATGAGTTTTATGTTTTTCTTAAAAAAGGCGGCGATT
>JAITLW010000291.1 GCA_031277715.1 Sphingobacterium sp.
TCGTAAAAGCATCTTCATCACTACATTCTGACAAGGGCATCTCCTATCAAGCACAAAGTGCTAATGACCTAAGCTATAAAACGGCATGGGTAGAAGGAAAAGCCGATGCAGGAATTGGAGAGTATTTAGAATATTATTTTAAAAACCGAAGTCCAAGAATTACAACAATCATTATTTCGAACGGCTATATGAAGTCTGAAGCTGCTTGGAAAAACAATAATCGCGTGAAGAAGTTAAAACTATACGCCAACGGAAAGACAATCGGTATCTTAAATCTGGAGGATAGTCGTACAGACCAAGCGTTTGAGGTAGGCACCTTTGGGCACAATAGTGACGGGTCCGACCTGATTTTGAAATTTGAGATACTGGAAGTCTACAAAGGAGACAAATACAATGATACCGCGATAACCGAAATCTATTTTGACGGAATAGACGTGCATTAATATGCAAACTGTCTCATCTCAGATTGAAAAGTGAGATAAAGTGAACAGAGATACTCTTACTTTATCAAAGAAAAGGTCGTCAACTTCTTTTTAACTGACTTGGTAGCACATCGTATTTCCGCTTGAATGCGGCGGTAAAATGTTGCGGGTTTTTATATCCTATAGCATTCGAAATTTCGGCTACGCTCAGTTCATTCCTACGAAGCATTTTAAGTGCTTCTCCCATCTTTACATCACTCCAATAACCGAATACTGTCGCCCCGAATAGCTCTTTAAAGCCCTTCTTGAGGGTAAACTCATTCGTGCCCACATGACGGGCTAAATCCGTTAGAGAGTGTGATGCATTTAGATTATTCAGCATAAAGTCCCGAACGGCATACATCTTCTCGATATCACTTTTTCTAATGGAGCTATGCGCATATTGCTGTTCATGCAACTGCTCCAACTGTAACAGAAGTAATTCTATCACTTTTGTTTCCAAGAATATCTTTTTAAATAATCCCTTACGTTGGCACCCCACAATAGCACTTATAATCTCGAACATCTGGAGATTAATCAGCTGATTATGGTCCGCCATAAGCGAAGAAGTCCCATTCTGTATCTGCTTACGGAATTCATCAAAAAGACTACAGCTATCTTGTGGTAGGAAGCGTTCGAAAAATGAGGGCGCCATGTTGACTTCAAAGATACGGAAATCGTCTCCCTGCCACTCCATCTTTCCCCTGAAACTATTGGCGTAGATTATATTATGCTGATTGGGTTTGAAGTTGACATATTTCTTGAAATTATGCGACGAAGCCAGTGTGTCACCATTCAACGCAAAATGCATCTCAATACTCTCATAGTCGCTGTCAAATAAAATATTGGTCCGTTGTGCCAAAGCGACATCGCCATAACTGATGCGCATGTCCCTCGTGTGAATCTCTCTATAGAATCCGCGTGCCATAGGATTGTCCAATACAATAAGATGCTCATAGTACTCTTCCTCACTGCCCATTTGTTCAGGAGGATATTCTCTCGACAAAGTAAGCTCAGGTATATCGCTAGCGTATAAATTTAATCCCATCTCATTCGTATTATTATTTCTTTATTCGACATCAGTCCAATAGTCATTCCTTTTAACGGCTTTTTTTCTCCCTCCTGCGTTAGCAGACGAAGACTTCAATTTGATACCTTCGCAAATATAACGATATTATTTAGAACTGTTCTTAATAACTAAATAGAAGTATGAGTAAGACAAACTTTAAAACAATTCAAGCTGTTTTGCAGGTTAGTAGAAAGGAATACATCACACCGCATTACATCAGAATCTTCCTAACGGGTGATCAAATCCCACTATTCGTCAATACCACAGTGGGTGTAAACAACAAAATAATGATTCCACCCAACGGAATTTCGGAGATACACTTTCCAGAGTTTGACTATGATGCGATGAAATGGAAGCCCCAACCCGAAGATATACGTCCCAGCATAAGAACGTACACCCATCGCGGAGTGGATTTGGAACGCAATGAGATTTGGATTGATTTTGTGGCGCATGGAGATGAAGGGCCAGCCTCAGCTTGGGCCATTAACTCCAAAGAGGGCGACAATCTGGGTGTATTAATGAAAGATGGTTTCTCGGACCTCTACGTGAAGGCTGATAATTACCTCTTAGTAGCCGACTCTACCGGTATCCCCGTTATCGCGGCTATATTGGAAGATTTGTCTGCCGACGCGCGAGGGATTTGTATTATTGAGGTACATGGGCCAGAAGACGAGCAGCATTTAAAAACAGAGGCTGACATCGAATTTATTTGGTTGCACAACAGTCATCCACAACATGGCAGTTCACTGGCCAATGTGGTAAAACAACAATCATTACCTACGACATCGCGATCAGGCTATGTAGCGGCAGAATTCGCTACCGTAAAAGATGTCCGTCAATATCTGCGGAAAGAAAAAGAATGGAAGCGCGAGGAACTCTATGTCTACTCCTATTGGAAATCTGGCGTCGCCGAGGACAAATCCACCGACGACAGACAAATGGAGAAGCAAAATGACTAAACAGAGCGACTGTAGAATCAGTCATGTGCTGTACCGTGTATCGGACCTTCATCAGGCCGTAGAAAAGCTAAGAGATGCAGGGTTTATAGTGGAATACGGTACAGAACCTGAGAAAGCCTACAATGCGTTAATCTGGTTTGAGCAGGGATGTTTTGTCGAAATTTTCAAAAGTTCCACCTTACCATTTTGGGTTAGGTGGGCGATGAAAGCCCTAGGTTATCAGGTTCTACTGGACCGTATGCAGCTGTGGATGCACGCTGGGTACGGCTGGTGTGAATGGTCTTTGGAGTCAACTACCGCGAGTCTCGATACACAGAAGACACTATTCCGTCACTACAATAGACCTTTTAAGACTCTTAAAGCGAAACGAAAGGATGTCAGTGCACGGACGCTACGCTGGCATCTTTTGATTCCTCATGAAGTCTATTTCCCATTTCTTATGTCACCCTATGTGCCCAATCCTAGACCATCAGTGATAAATCATCCTAATGGTATTACTGGGATAGCAAGACTAACCGTAGGTAACCAAAATCTAGATATGGATTTTTTAAAACTACTGATCGACCACTCTACGGATTTGGAACTGGTTGATGATAAAAAAGGACTACAACAGGTACACTTTAAAGGCAGTGTGCTTACAATAGAAGAAATTCTCGACCCCAGGAAATAACGATGGAACAACAACGAACAATTATACTCAACAAACCTTTACCCACAGTCATGTGGCAATTATCCTGGCCCGCTATCGTAGCGATGGTTCTGTACGGCTTGAATAATTTTTTGGATGGCATTTTTGTAGGTCATCTCATCAGTAATACCGCACTGGCTGCTGTAGGAGTAGCCTATCCTTTAGCACAGTTTGCCCAAGGTTTAGGCACACTGATTGGCACAGGTATGGGAGCAGCGATTAGCATATGGATTGGAGCCGGCAATCAGGACAAGCTAAGAGATGCCTTCGGTACAGTAAATTATCTCACCCTTCTTTTTTCCATACTTGTCACTATACCATGCTATTTTTTTGCGGAGGAACTGGTGTATATGATGGGTGGACGAGGTGAAATATTGAGTTTGGGAACCCAGTATTTCCAAGCTACTATTTTAGGGAGCTTCTTTTGGATTTACGGATTAGCGATGAACATGATTATACGCGCGGAAGGCCGAATGAAGACTGCAGCTTGGATGATTGCCGTAGGTCTCCTTGTAGACGTGGCTTTAAAACCTATTTTCATCGATACTATGGGATGGGGCGTAGCCGGAGCGGCATGGGCTACCAATATCTCTATGATAATATATACCCTCCTTGGTGCTTGGTATTATGCGACTGGAAAATCCTCCTTTAAAACTAATTTTTGGTCTTTGAAACTGGACAAGGCAATTATGAAAGAAACTATTTCTTTAGGTATGCCCGGGTTTATCATGATGGTGATGGTCGTTGTCCAAAACATTGTTGTGTTCAATGCCCTTGCCCGATACGGTACGACGATAGATATCACGTTTTTTACCGCAGTCAATCGCTTCTATATCCTATTGAATACCCCTCTTTGGGGATTGATGCGAGCCTTACAGCCCGTAGCTGGGATGAATTATGGAGCCCGGCAGTACAGTCGTAGTATTCAGTCTTATCGCTTGTTTTCAATAACTGGCCTACTCATTCTATTGCCTTTCTGGTTGTTCGTGATGTTGAATCCTGAAGGCGTTCTATCGCTAATGATACCGGGCACCCTATTCACCGCCGAACAACTGATGGATTTTAGAATATACATGAGTGTCCTACTTGTGTTGCCTTTTGTTTTTATGGCTATGGTCTGGTTTCCTTCTATCGAAGATGCCAAACCGGCGACTATCATCAGCATCCTGAGGCAGTTGGTCTTCTATATTCCCGTGCTACTCATCGTTCCGCAATTTTATGGCGTCAGAAGCATCTATTTGGCAAGCGCGATCATTGATTGGGTCATCTTTGGAATCGTTATCTATGCGGTAATCCGAAGCGCGAATAAGATAGGCATGTCTAGTTCCGGAGAGTAATTATTTAAACTATACAATAACGGAGTAAAACTGAAATATTCTATAATAAAAAATAAAATATGAACTATCATACAAAAATAAAATGGGCCTTTATTTCTGGAATAGTTGGCGCGATCTGCTGGATTATTGGCGATGTATATGTTGCCGGATTTGAGGTCAATCCAAACGACTATCCCCTATTTTCCGAAACCTATGCAGACAAAGTCGATGTAGGATTGGCAACCTTGATGCTCGAAGGTTCTACCAGTCGGCTGATGTTTGGAGCACTCATTGCTGCCATGACAGCTACCTTATTCTTACCTTGTGTCTGGTTGGTGTACCAATACTTCAACGAAAAGAAGAAATGGTACGCGTGGGGCACATATTATCTCCTCATAGTAAGTGTTATGCTGATGCCTTTAGGTCATGCTGTATTCTACTTTACAGGCGAAATTTATAAGGCGATTTACCACACCGACCCTATTGCACACCCTTATCTTCTAGAGGTAGGCGCGGGCTTCCAAAAAGCAATGTATATCACCTGGGGTACCGCTATTATCATTATGCTCGTTGCCTATCTGATTTTCTCGACTTTAGTATTTATGGGAAAAACGAGTTTACCGAAATGGGCTGGATTGATTAGCCCTTTATTTCTGACCCTCTATCAGTTGCCCTTAAAAGCATTACTGCCTTCTTCCGATTTCAAAGGCTGGTTAAACGGGGCCGCGTTCAATATCTCGTACCTTATTTTCCTATTACTCCTCTGGTTTCTTTTCCGAAAACAGCTACTACAGCATGGCGAAACGCCAGACTAGCCTACTTTCCCGCTAGCAAATAGAGCGAAAATTGCGTTAAAGACCTTGCTTTCGATTAGCAGGAATCCAACCTAATCGAAAGCAAGATAATTTTATTTGTACTAGGTGCTTTTTGGTATAGCTATTGTTTGCCCAGTACCAGACCAAATCCTACCCCAGCAAATACCCCTCTACCAATAGCATTGCTTTTGAAATCGACTCTTGAAGTCTCCACGCCATCCGTTTTTTCAATCACGTGCGCGGTAGCCGACTGCAGCGGTTGATGGTAACGTGCATGCAGTGCTAAATATCCTCTACGACTGACATAGTAATTGGCAGAGAAACCGACATGGGCCGTAAACAAAGAAGATTCCCTGTCATAAGTCAGCTCATGCTTCACTCCATCGCTACCTGTTTTAGACCGGGAATTACTTTTATCCGCAAGATAAGTATCATGTCCAATTCCAACCCCAGGGTGTATGCTCCAATTAGCAGATTCGATACGGTATAAAACCCCTAACTCCGCCGAAGGCTTGACATAGGATATGGGGCCAAAGAGCGCGTTGCCAAAATCATCAAAGAACGACTCAAAAAAACTCTGCCTATAGCCTGTTGGTTTATGTTCTTTGTAATAGTTAATATTTATACCTGCATACCACCCCATCCTGTCTGAGAATAGGTGCGTAGCACGAATACCCAAGAATGGGCTTACAGCAGGTCGTCCTCCAAAAATATCTTTATTTTCAGTATCGGAAGCAGGAGCGATATCAAAATTTGGCCCAATAGTAAAATCGAGCTTAAATCGAGCTTTGGAGGAGAGCGTTGGATTGGTACTCTGCGCATTGGCATAGGAGAACACAAGACTAGACGCTACAAAAAAGAGCTTTGAGAAATGTATAGGTTTCATTCGATAGGACATAATTTTATAGTAATACGGTTTTGTTTTTATTCACTTTGTTTCTTAAAACGGATAGTAACACAAATAGCTACATCGACAAAAATAAAAACTTTTGAATAATCTGATAGTTCTATTTTTTCTTAATTTTAAGCCTTTAATTAATACCAGGAAAACACATATGGAGCAGAAAATCTGTTTTACGAAGACAATAGTCATTTTTTATTTACTACTGACCCCATTTATTATGGTTGCCTCTATTCAGAACCTTCTTAATGTTATCAGTGGAACAGGTTCGGTAGTTGGGCTCGGAGCGTTTGCCCTTTTTGGATTTATCTTATTGCCGGTACTGATCATCTCCTCCTATCGAGGCAATTTGTGTAGGATAAAAGTTGACCGGATTACTATAGGTAAGACAGTGTATCCCTTTGCTGATTATCACTTTGATATACAGGAATATTACTTGCCGGCAAAGGATAGGCCTATATTTTCTCCTTTCAAGAAAAAATATAAGAAGATTGTCATAACCAAAAAGGAAAACCAGGCTCTCGTATACGAAAGTGATCTAGATGTATTTAAGAAAGATTTAGAGACACTAGAACGTGCGCTCCCTAAAATAAAGCTTTCAGATATAACACACTAAAACAACATAGTATGAGTGAAATCAATCCACAAACCTTGAAACACGAA
>JAITLW010000304.1 GCA_031277715.1 Sphingobacterium sp.
ACGTTTATTAGAAAAGGACCTGATAAAAATTGTGGGAAAAGCGGAGAGCATTGGAAAACCCTTGCTCTATGCCACAAGTGATCAATTTATGAATCATTTCGGAATCAATTCTGTGAAAGACCTTCCTCAACTTAAGGATATTATCAACGAAGAAAATAGCATCGGCGAGATTATAGAATAAGGCAAAACCAAAACAACAAAACAACACACTGATAATCAATCGTATATTTTTAAAAAAAAGTTTTAAGTTTTGATTTTCTTATCTAATTTTACGCTAGAATTAATAACAGAAAGAATTAGCTTACTATGATGAACGAGAGTGTCGAAAAGTTTGAAATTGAAGAGGAATTAATCAATTTTAATGGTCCAGAGGACGATTCGGATGACTTTGATGATGATGATTTCGGATTAGAAATTGACTCTATAGGTGGGTTTGATGATTTTGATGATGAGGATGAAGATGATTTCTAAATCTCCGTTATAAAAATAGTCCACTTATACAGAAAAAGCGATTTTAAAAAATCGCCTTTTCTATTTTTGGTGTAGCTGCTCGTACAAATCGATGACTTTCTTTTGCAAGTCTATAACTTCAATTTCTCGGAGTTGCAGCTTCCGACCCAGTTCATTCATCTCGTCCATCCTATCCTTATCGTCATCGGTATCTGAAGTAGATAACAATTGAACAAGTGATAGACCAAATAATTTAGAAATCTGGTTCAAACGGGACAAGTTCACATCTGTTATACCAGTTTCAATTTTCGAAAAAGCAGGAATGGATATATCCAACCGCTTTGCAACATCCTCTTGGCTCCAGCCCTTTTGATGTCTTAATAATCTAATCTTTTTTCCTAAAGCATTCATTTGGTAAATGTTATGTTTTACCTCAAAAGTAAAAATAAATTGTTAAAATAAAAAGAAAATCAAAAACAGTTTAGTCTATTTTCGTTAAAAATTTATCCGCAAACTTTAGCATGTTAATACCACTATAATTACTCGAACTCATGAATAACATATTATACCCTTGACTATCAAATACTTCTAAAAACCCATACAAATCAACAGGCTCAGTGATTACCAATAAATTGGGGTGATTAAACACCTTAACAATTTTATCAACAATATTATCTAAAACTACATTTTTTTCTTTTATACTGCTCTTATTGATAAAAACAATAGAAGTATCCGATTCCAGCATACTACTATCATATTGCTCTAACTTTCCTCCCTCGATAACATCGTAAGGATTTAACTCTATAATTGTCAGCAACTTAAAAGAAGAAAACTGTTCTTTGATAGCATGTATACTAGATCTCAATTTAGTAGGTGTATGGGCAAAATCCTGATAAACCACACTTCCTTCGGCACTAGCGACAAACTCAAGGTAACGAATCGAACTCTTAAAGTCCTTTATCGCGTCATAGAACTCTTCCCTCTTTATTCCCAACCACTCACAGACCGTGTATGCTCCGGCAATATTCGATAGGTTTTGTTTACCTATGATTTGCAAAGGAATCTCCTCTTCACCGACCTGGAGATAAGTCACGCCTTTATTAATCGTATAATTCGGCACGCGATAGCCATGTCGATTGATTTTACAATCCTTAGTCTCCCCTACTATCTTTACAGTGTTATTATCCTCCTTGTTATAGATTAACGTACCTTTTGGAACAATCGTATCAATAAAGGTCTCAAACTGATGAAGGTACTCCTCCTCGGTCATGAGCATTTTAAAATTATCCCATTGTATATTACTTATCAGTGCAATATTAGGATGATAGTAATGAAACTTAGAGTGTAAATCGATAGAGGAAGCATAGAATTCATCGCCCTCAATAAGCATTATAGGGGCAGTCGACGTCAATTTAATCAAAGAGTCAAATCCCTCCAACTTGGCTCCCACAAGATAGTCAAAGTCTCGATTCAGATACTTTAACACATGCATCACCATACTCGTGATAGTAGTCTTACCATAGGTACCGGCAATCACTACCCGCGTCTTATCGATGCTGTGCTCGTACACGAACTCCGGAAATGAATAAATCTTAACGCCCAACTCTTGCGCCTTTGCCAGCTCAACATTGTCTGCTGAGGCGTGTTTACCCAAAATCACCGCATCAATATCAGATGTAATCCGATCACCATCCCAACCAATCTTTGTAGGCAGCAAACCGGCTTCTTGAAGTCGAGATTTGGAAGGTTCCACAATCTGATCATCAGAACCAGTTACCTGATGCCCCAACTTAGCTAAACTGATAGCCAAATTATGCATCACACTACCTCCAATAGCTATAAAATGTATCCGCATGATTATCCTTTAACAAACTTGGCCGCGCACCAACTATCCATCACCTTCTTTTCTTGAAAAGAAAAGCCAATAGCCTCGCATTTACTCTTTAAGATATCCAGATCCTCGCCCTCATAAAAACCACTTAGATACAACTCACCACCTAACTCTAAAACACTCGCATAAGTATCCAATTGGTCTAACAAAATATTCCTATTAATGTTTGCCAATATCACATCGTACTTTCCATCGACAATAACATCTTTAGAACCTAAGCGGCTTTCTAAATTTGTGATATTGTTAAGTTGCTTATTCTCTTCTACGCTATCTACACAAATAGGATCATAGTCAACCGCCAACAAAGAAGCTGCTCCGCGCTTAGCAGCTAGAATAGCCAAAATACCGGTACCACATCCCATGTCTAATACCCGTTTACCTTCAAAATCATTGGCTAAAATAAAAGAAAGCATCATCGAAGTAGTTTGATGATGCCCCGTACCAAAAGACATCTTAGGATCAATTACAATCTCATAATCGTAAGTAGGCTTAGGCTCATGAAAAGTAGCCCGTACATAACACGTATCATCCACCAAAATTGGATTAAAATTACTCTCCCAAAGGGTATTCCAATTTTGTTCTTCGATGTCGTTTACAGTATAATCCAGCTGATAATCCGATACCTGTACCAACAGCAAAGTCTCTAAAGCTTGGATATCCAAATTCGAACTTGGAATATAGCCTACAAAACCATCTTCACTATCTTCAAACGTATCAAAACCAATATCCCCAAGCTCTGCAATAAGCAAATCTTTCTGCCACTCCTCAATGTCGGCACTCACAAAATTAACAGCTGTATATTTCATTATTTTAGTTAAATACTTTTACAATTTCCAAGAAATCTCTCGACTTCAAAGAGGCACCTCCAATCAATCCTCCATCAATATCCTTTTGAGCAAACAAAGTAGATGCATTAGAAGGATTTGCGCTTCCTCCGTAAAGAATAGTAGTCGCATCCGCCACCTCAGCTCCGTACTGTTGCGCAATAGTCTCACGAATAAAAGCGTGAACCTCCTGTGCCTGCTCCGGCGATGCAGTCAATCCTGTTCCAATAGCCCAGACTGGCTCATAAGCAAGAACGACAGAAGCAAAGTCATCCTGACCTAAATGGAAAACACCCGCTTCCAACTGTGTCTTTATAACATCAAAGAAACGACCGGATTCACGTTCTTCCTTTGTCTCACCAATACAAAAAATAGGCTTCAAACCATGTTTCAATGCGGCATTCAACTTATCCGCAAGAAGAGCGTCAGTCTCACCAAAATAAGCTCTGCGCTCTGAATGACCTAAGATAACGTATTGAGCACCTACTGATTTGACCTGAGATGCTGAAACTTCACCTGTATAAGCACCTGACTCCGCTTGATGAATATTCTGGGCACCGATATGTACATTAGGCACTGAAGCGCTCAGTTTAGCAATAGAAGAAAGATGAATAAATGGGCTACAGACCACAACCTCCTGATTTCCGATCACCTCATCCTTAACCATATTCACAATCTCCGAAAAAAGGCTAACTCCTTCTTCGTAACCAAGATTCATTTTCCAATTTCCTGCTACAATGTTTTTACGCATGATAATATATGTTTAGTGTTGATTAATTTTAATTATATCTTATACCCCTCTTATAAATAAAAGAAAAAATACGTTCATCCTCTTCCTCAAATAACTCCTGCTTCAATACCGATTTACGCCGCATCATAGCCAGAAATTCCTCAAAAATATAGGCACTTTTAGCCTCATCCGTCAGCCAACTGAAATCTTCCACAAATTTGGGAATAAAATTTGAAATTGCAATCTGACAACCCACCCCAATCACCGTTCCTGTATTAATTTTTGAATTAATTCCTAACATTACCTGATCCCCCATTATCACACCGCACTTTTGCATTCCCGTATCGCGCATTTCCCCCGTAGAGTAATCATAAAGACGTACATTCTTCCAGTCGTTCCTCAAATTAGAATTGCTACTACCTGCACCGATATTACACCCTTCTCCTAACACAGCACAGCCTAGATAACCCAAATGTCCCTTGGCCGAATTACCCCAAATAACCGTATTATTGATTTCGCCGCACACTGTACTATACGGCCCGATACTCACATTTGGATAAAGCACAGCTCCACTCTTAATTCGACAGCCTGAACCGATAGAAACTGGACCATACACGACCACACCAGCCTCCAAGACAGCACCCGATCCAATATAAATAGGCCCTTTGCTTGAGTCGAGAATACAATCTCCCACCGCCGCTGATTCCGCTATATAAAATTCAGAACCAACAAAAGAACAATGAGAATAATTCGATGCAGTAGAAATACCGCAACTTAAATAAGGTAAATCAAAAGTAATTTGCTCAGCATTATGCAGGTAGATGTCCTCAGGATGTCCCAACCGTCGATTTCCATGAACAGAGACCACTTCCAAAGCTTGCTCCAGTCCGCCCTGATCAAAATCATCCAACTTAGATAAACGAACTGCGATCCAATCACCTGTAGCTGAGACCAGCTTTTGCCCAACTTCAAGCAGCCTAAGCTCATGAATCAATTCCTTATTCGGCAAAATAGCCCCATCAATAAGCAGGACATCCTTATTCTCACAAACTGAAACCGGAAACTTTTCACGCAAATAGTCCTTTGTCAAATAAGAGACCTCCACATTAAAGATCTGTCGCCATTTCTCGTCCAAAGTAAGTACACCTACACGTAGATTACCCGTAGGACGTGTCGAAGTAAGTGGCATCAATCGCTCCCGAGAAGAGCAATCATCAAATAATAAGATCGAAAAAGACATAGCTCTAAAATACAAAAAATCCCGATAATGCACTTATCGGGATTCTGAACCATAGCGAAATATGGTAATTATTTCTTGTTATAACGAGTACGGAATTTATCGATACGTCCTGCTGTATCAACCAATTTCATCTTACCAGTATAGAAAGGGTGCGATGTATGAGAAATCTCCAATTTAACCAATGGATACTCATTACCATCTTCCCAAGTGATTGTTTCTTTAGTATCTACACATGATTTAGTTACAAAAGCATAGTCATTTGACATGTCTTTAAAAACAACTAATCTGTAGTTTGATGGATGCAAATCTTTTTTCATTTTATCTTATGATTACTACTATATATTCAACAATTGAGGTGCAAAGATAATCTATTTAACATCAAAATGCAAAATATTATTTATCCACACCCTATTAATTATCCACCTATTAACAAAGGCGAACCCTTAATAAGGGACAAAAGTAACAATATTTTAAAATATAAGAACATTATTAAATCTTTTTTATCTACGTTTTTGCTATTTTTGCTCTTTAAACACAACCACCCTGTAAATAAAGTAATATATAGGTGTGATTGAGTTTTTCGGGCCAAACGGGGTCACATACATTTTTCAAAAAAAACAACAAATGAGTATTGCATTATCCGAACAGGAATTACAGCGTAGACAAAATCTACAAGGCATTATTGACCTAGGCATTAACCCCTTCCCTGCCGATGAATTCAAGGTGAATGTTACTGCTGCTGACATATTGGAAAACTACGAGCGCGATAAGATCAACTATAAGCACATTTTAATTGCTGGCCGTATTATGAGCCGCCGCATTATGGGAAATGCTTCTTTTATCGAACTTCAAGACACCACTGGACGCATCCAAGTCTATGTAAAAAGAGATGACCTTTGCCCTGGAGAAGACAAGTCCTTATACAATACACTATTCAAAAAACTTTTAGACATTGGTGACATCATCGGTATCGAAGGCTTTGTATTCACAACACAAAGTGGCGAAATATCTATACATGCAGAAAAACTAACGGTACTCACCAAATCCTTACGTCCACTTCCTGTCGTAAAAGAAGCTGAGGGCAAAACTTTTGATGCTTTTACAGATCCTGAGCAACGCTACAGAATGCGCTATGTAGATCTGATCGTAAACGCACAGAACAAAGAGACGTTTATCAAAAGAACAAAACTATATATCGCTATGCGTCAATTCTTCAATGACGCAGGTTATATGGAAGTAGAAACACCTGTCTTACAAGCGATCCCTGGCGGAGCAGCGGCAAGACCATTTACAACACATCACAATGCACTAGATATCCCATTGTATCTACGTATAGCTAATGAATTATATCTAAAACGTCTAATTGTTGGTGGATTTGATGGTGTTTATGAGTTTTCCAAAAACTTCAGAAACGAAGGAATGGACCGCACTCACAACCCGGAATTCACGGTAATGGAAATCTACGTAGCCTACAAAGACTACAACTGGATGATGGATTTTACCGAAAGACTTTTAGAGCACTGTGCTCAACAGGTCAACGGTAACACGAAAACTGTATTCGGCGAACATCAGATTGACTTCAAAGCTCCCTATCCGCGCGTCACGATGACTGATGCCATCAAACACTTTACAGGTTTTGACATCACTGGAAAAACTGAAGATGAAATCCGTACAGCCGCAAAAGGAATGGGAATCGATGTAAACGACACTATGGGTAAAGGTAAGTTGATCGATGAAATCTTTGGTGAAAAATGCGAAGGCAATTTCATACAACCAACGTTTATCACAGACTACCCTGTCGAAATGTCTCCGCTTACAAAAAAACACCGCGACAATCCGGAGCTCACAGAACGCTTCGAATTAATGATCTGCGGTAAAGAAGTCGCAAACGCTTACTCGGAGCTTAACGACCCTATTGATCAACGCGAACGCTTCGAGGAGCAATTGCGTCTTTCAGAAAAAGGGGATGACGAAGCGATGTTTATCGACCAAGACTTCCTTAGAGCACTAGAGTACGGTATGCCTCCGACTTCTGGACTTGGTATTGGTATGGATAGACTCATCATGTTCCTAACAAACAATGCCTCCATACAAGAAGTTCTCTTCTTCCCACAGATGCGTCCTGAGAAAAAAGAGGCAACAATAGAACTAGGCCCTGACGAAAAAGCGGTATTAAACCTGCTATCCGAAGACCGGAAATCCTTAGCTGAAATCAAAGAGCAATCTGAACTAAGTGGCAAGAAATGGGATAATGCAACGAAAAGCTTGAGACAGAAGGATCTTATAGATATCATCATCGAAGGCGACAACAAATACATCACAAAAAAGTAGATTAACAAAATCCGTGCTTTTCATGAAAAGCACGGATTTTTGCTAAACAGCTTAACCTTGACAAAACCTAAGCCCTCACAAGCCATGATAAAACTACTTCTATACAGCCTTTCCACAGTTTTCTTCTTTCTATCAAGTTGCAGCACTCCTTTGGAAAAAGGAGAAACACTACCTTTCTCAGACGCAGACGCAGTTTGGGAAAACCTTTACTTGAAAAATGAACTCGATGGAAAGCGTATTGCATTAAAAGGATTTATCAGCCTTCAAAACCTTAGAATACGAGGCAAGGAACAGCACTGCCAATTGGTAGACAAAGAAGGAAATCACCTATCACACCTCTTCATAAAAGAAAGCAATAAAAACTCTTTAAAACTGTCCATAAAAAATACCGAAAAAGCAAACAACCTTCAGTACATTGATATTGACTTCCCTAATAGCTACATATTGGACAACGAAGGAAAAAACCTCCCACTAACCCAAAATGTATTAGTTTCCTTTGATATAAAATATAGCAAGAATGCAAAAACAGATTCCTTCGTCCAATCGGAAGCCGCTGAAGACGGAGCACATCCTTTCTTTAAAGATTTTGCAAAAAAAGGACAACAGTATTATTTTTTTCACGCTGATAACATCCGTATCGACAAGATATAATCTACCCACCGCTCATCCACCCCATAAATAGTCCGAAAAACATCCCTTTCTGGCAATAATTTTCATTTTTTTTCTAAGCCTGTAGCTTTTTCCAAAAAGACACCGTTATAACGGTATAACAAAGCATAGAAAAGATGAAAACACAAACTATTAAATTATTCTTCATTGCGCTTCTAAGTGTATCCGTCTTAAGTGGATGTCTTAAAGATAACGACGACATCAATAATATCCCCAGAGCATCCCTCTACATGGTCAACGCTTACACGCCTAGCCCTTCTATATTCCACATGGCAGATGACAACTACTTACAGTATCGACACAATCCATTGGTATACAACAGCTACAGCGCAGTACCAGCAAACCTGTATGTAGGAAACCGAAAAATAAAAACTATTTCCTCCGAGAACAAAGTCTTAATAGACACCGTATACACCTTCAAAGACAGGTCTGCTTACACTTCCTTTGTATTTGGAACTTCTGAAAAACCAAAACAGATCATAGCGGAAGATCAAAGCATAGAAAATCTTGCCAACAAGACGGGCTTACGCTTCTTTCATCTGGCAAACAACACTCCAAAAGTCAATGTGTACTTAAATAGCAAGGAAACTCCCATATACAAAGATAGAGCGGTTGAAGATGTACTGACAGGTGAAAACCTTAAAAACGCCACTTTTGTAGCACAAAACAGTGGAAAAACAAACATAATCATCACGGATGAAAACAACAACACATTAGTCGAACGTTCAGAAAATCTTGAAGCAGGAAGATACTACAGTATTATATTAACGGGAGACAAGAACTCCACAAAAACTCCACTATACCTTGGAGTAGTAAAACAATACTAAGAGTCCATTTTAATTTAATATAAGAGGGTATGTCTTTGTTTGACATACCCTTTTTTTATTCGTTTCTCCTAAACAAAAAAGCCAGATAGCTTTTATCGGCACAAATTACGATACACAAAATAACCTATCCCTGGAAATACAAAAATCGCAATCAAAACGCGCCATCGCCCCCCTCTTCACTTCGGGAAGAAGTCTTCAATTGGCTGTGATTTTCCCACTCGATCGTTGCTGTTGCCTTCGATGGTATCAAAGACCACCATCGTCAGTGTACCAAAATCCAGCACAAAACCAGGAATAACCATAAAGGAGATTCACAGACCCCTATGTCTAAAAAGAAAAACTATAAGGGTACGCCGTACTTCCCTATAGATATACCTTACTTCCTTACGTCCGATTGATTAATCCGTATGGGTATGATAGATTGCTATACAGCTTTTGGGTTCTCCCCTATGGGTTAAACCTATATGCATACACCTTTACCGCAAACCCATAAGGAAATAGATCACTGCCACGTGTCTAAGTCCTGCTTACCTACAGATTATCCGCTAATCCTTACACATACACCGCATAACCAAACAGGCATACTATAGTTCCGTACGTCTACAAGATAATGACCTATGACTTTACAGGATATCTGTATGGTAAAACAAAAAACATATAAGGGTATCAGGTACAGCTGTCCATTCCATCCGCATTTCCATATACGTTCCATATGAACCCTTACGACGAAACAGCACTTCCATATGACTTTATTTTCTTTCCATACATCGGTACCGCATTGCTATCCCGGTACACCACACATCCATACAGTTAAAAAACAAACCCATAGGACTCCGGTGCAGAACCATACGGGTTTAACAGCTTTTGCCCTATAGCTTGCTACTCTACTCCTCTAAAATTTTCCTTTAAAAAACTTATAGATACCTCCACTGCGGTCGGCACAAGGTTAGCAGTGGCACGATGACTTCTTCTTTAGCAAAGAAATGCATCTCTTAGAATAGCGGAAGAGAAAACAAAAAAGGATCCTCATTTTGAGAATCCTTTTTTTATTTATACTGTGCACTCCAAGGGAGTCGAACCCCTAACCTTCTGATTCGTAGTCAGATGCTCTATCCAATTGAGCTAGGAATGCTTTTACCTAAAACATCAGATATCTTCCGTTTTGGTGATGCAAATATCAGCACTTTTTTCATTATTTCAAACATTTTAACACCTTTTTTTGCAACAAAACTCTTATTTTTTTATATATTGCTGATAGTAATAGAATTACATTTTCATTTTTATGACAGAACGTATTATCCGTAGCAACAAAATCAGAACAGAAGACATTAGTCTGGCCCATCATATCAAAAAAGCAACCGAAAAAGAAAGACGTACCATCATATTTCTACACGGCTTTCCATTCAACAAGAATTCATGGCGACCGCAATTGGAATCATTGGAAGATGACATTACAGGTATTGCTATAGACATCAGGGGGCATGGATTATCCACCAGTGGACATGGCTTTTTTAGCATTGATGTATTTGCTAAAGACATTATCGCTTTCATAAATAAACTAGACATTGGAAAAGTAACACTATGCGGTGTGTCTATGGGCGGCTATATTGCATTACGAATGTATCAGTTGATCCCTGATCGCATAGAGGGCCTTATCCTCTCTGATACACATGCCAAAGCAGACGACAACACAGCTAAACAAAAGCGATTCGACAGCATCCAAGCAATTCTAAGACACGGCAGAAGACCTTTTGCACTCGGATTTATCGACAGCTTATTTGCCTCAAAAACAATTCTTGAAAATCCAGAAGCAGTAGAATTGATAAAAAGTAGTATAAGACGCAATCCTATCCGAACCATATGCGCCACAATGCTCGCACTCGCATCTCGGACTGATACATCAGATCTACTGAAAAACATAACAGTCCCAACATTGCTCATCCGGGGTGCCGAAGACAAAATAACGGCAAAACCCCTGATGGAAGAGATGAGCCAACGTATACCCCAAGCAAAATACGTCGAAATTGAAGAAGCAGGTCATCTTCCAAATCTGGAACAACCTCTAGCCTTCAACAAAGAAATAAATGCTTTTTTATTGACCTAGATAAAACAAATAACATCCTACTAGGTCAATAAATCTTTAAAAAAAAGCTAACCGACCTCTTCGATAGTCAATGCCCCGACAGTAAGGTTGTTTCGTGGATCTATCAATATAGCTCGCGCATTAGCAGCCAGCTCATTGTTCAGATCAAATACAACCTCGTCGGCGGCTTTTATTAAAATCCGTCCAATGTCGTTTAGACCGATACCACCATCATAAACCCTATCCTGACTATGAACATCATATCGATATAGAACTTCCAGCACCTTGATCTTTGTTACCTGCGTCTGATTTTGCAAAATATAAACCTGATTGGTATCCAAGGGTCGATTTTCAAACCAACTCACATTTGCTTCAAAACTCCGTTCCGAGCGGGATACTCCAGTCGCACTGCTAATAAAATCTCCCCTTGAAACATCGACATTGTCCGCTAGATGCAAAACAACAGATTGTCCATTGACCGCATACGCCAAGTCCTTCTGGTCAAACTCAATAGCTTCTACCCGACTACGGACACCACTCGGTAGTATCACAACTTCTTCTCCCACCGCCAATCCTTCTCCAATAACACGCCCGGCATATCCTCGGTAATCCGGCAAATCTGCACTCTGTGGACGGATTACCCATTGAACAGGAAGACGCCAAGCATTACTCACCTTATCTTCCCAGGTCACTGTCTCCAGATAAGTTAAAAGCGTAGCTCCCTTATACCAACCCATTCGGTCAGAACTATATACGATATTGTCCCCCTTCAATGCAGATACAGGAACAAAATCGACATCTTTAATACCAAGCTTACTCGCCAGCAACTGATAGTCCGACTTAATGGTTTCAAAAACAGACTCACTATAATCCACCATATCCATTTTATTGACACAAACAAGAACTTTTCGTAAAGACAGCAACTTAGCAATAAAAGAATGTCTTTTAGTTTGCTCTATCACTCCCTTACGCGCATCAATAAGAACAATAATTAAATCAGAATTCGAAGCTCCTGTCACCATATTACGGGTATACTGTATATGACCAGGAGCGTCAGCAATAATAAACTTACGAGCGTCCGTCTGAAAATACTTATAGGCCACATCAATAGTAATTCCTTGCTCCCGCTCCGCTTTTAGACCATCCGTTAATATCGCCAGATCAACAGTACCATCATCATTCTTACGGTTTGCCTTTTGAATCGCCTCTAGCTGATCATCCAATATAGAATTCGTATCATATAACAAGCGACCAATCAAGGTACTCTTGCCATCATCTACTGACCCCGCCGTAATAAATTTCAATATATTCATTTCTTTTCTAATAATCAGAGACAAGAAATTAGAGACTAGACACTTCTGAAATCTCCTATCTAATATCTCCTATCTCAATACTATGTACTAAATACTATGTACTAAATACCCAATACTATACACTAAAAATACCCCTGCTTCTTACGTTCCTCCATAGCTGCCTCCGACACCTTATCATCCATCCGCGCCCCTCGTTCGCTCACCGTCGACGCTTTTATCTCATTAATGATATCATCCAACTCCACCGCGAGCGAATCCACCGCAGCTGTACAGGTCATATCACCAACCGTCCGGAAGCGCACAGAGCGATGTTCAACCCGATCATCTATATCCACCTGTAAACAGTCCGCACTTGCCATCCATTGCCCATTACGCCACACCACATCCCTGCTATGACTAAAGTAAATAGAAGGCAAAGCGATCCCTTCACGCTTTATATAATTCCAAACATCAAGCTCCGTCCAGTTCGAAATCGGAAATACACGGACGTTCTCCCCCTTATTTATTTTTCCATTAAAAATATTCCACAACTCTGGGCGCTGCCGCTTAGGATCCCACTGCCCAAACTCATCCCGTACAGAAAAAACACGCTCCTTAGCACGTGCTTTCTCTTCATCCCTACGCGCCCCTCCAATACAAGCATCAAAACCATGCGTGGCTATCGTATCTAACAACGTCACCGTCTGTAGCGCATTACGGCTAGCATTCTTTCCTGTTTGCTCCACCACACGCCCCTGATCGATACTGTCCTGCACTGACCCTACAATCAACCGCTCACCAATCTGCCCTACCAACCAGTCCCGGAATACAATGGTCTCCGGAAAATTGTGTCCCGTATCAATATGTACAAGTGGAAACGGAAATTTACCCGGCTTAAATGCCTTCTTCGCCAGATGAACCAGCGTAATACTGTCTTTACCGCCCGAGAACAATAAAGCTGGATTTTCAAATTGCCCAGCTACCTCACGAAGAATATAAATAGCCTCTGCCTCTAAATGATCTAAATAATCCATTTATAAATATTTTTATTTTCTTTTATCTTTCACCGTGTAAACCACACTCTTTTTTACTCTTATCTTCCCACCACCATCTACCTGCGCGAAAATCCTCTCCAACACCTACAGACCGCGTACAAGGCTGACACCCGATACTTAAGAACCCCTTATCGTGAAGCGGATTATAAGGCACATTAAATGCCTTCAAAAACTCCTCTACCTCCGTCAGACTCCAGTAAAACAAAGGGTGAATCTTAATAATCCCATTACCCTCATCCCATTCCACAATCCCCATATCTTCTCTATTCGGAGATTGTTCCCCCCGAATTCCTGTAATCCAAACATCAAAGCCCTTAATAGCACGCCGCAAAGGTT
>JAITLW010000384.1 GCA_031277715.1 Sphingobacterium sp.
ATGGTACGGACCCGATGATCCGGTGTCTTTACAAGATATTAGACAAGCTGGTGCTACTGGTGTGGTCACGGCTTTACACCATGTGCCTCATGGAGAAGTATGGACAGTAGCAGATATCTTGGAGCGGAAACGCATAATAGAAGAAGGTGGGCTGTCGTGGTCTGTTGTTGAGAGTGTACCGGTACATGAAGTCATAAAGACTAGAGGTGGCGACGCAATGCGATATATCGAGAACTATAAACAGACACTCGCGAATCTCGCTTCCTGTGGAATATATATCGTTACCTACAATTTTATGCCTGTGTTGGACTGGACTCGGACGATGCTGGACAAGGAAATGGAGAATGGGGCAAAGGCACTTTATTTTGATTGGGCTGATCTTGCTCTATTTGATATTTATGTATTGAAAAGACAAGGCGCTGATAAGGACTATTCTGAGGAAATCGTAACGGTTGCCAAGCAACGTTTTGAAGAGCATTCAGCTGAGGATCTGGCTTCGCTAACTCATGTGATATTGATGGGGATTCCTAGCGAAAAAGATATTTCGTTAGCGGATCTTCAAAATAGTTTAAACGTATACTCCAACATCGGACTTGATGGGCTTTTGAGCAATCTCTTGTGGTTTTTAGGGGAGATTCGTGAGGTTTGCGAGACCAATGGGATACAGATGGCACTGCATCCGGACGATCCACCTTATCCGATTTTAGGCTTACCTCGGATAGCCAGTAACAAAGAGGATTACCTTAAGGTAATAAATGGGGTAGACAGTTCTTTTAATGGAATTTGTTTTTGTTCCGGATCATTGGGAGCGGGAGCGACTAATGATGTTTTGGATATAGCACGTGCTGTCAAGCACCGGGTTCATTTTGCCCACTTTAGAAACGTTAAGAAGGACCGTATAGGCAACTTCTATGAAGCTGACCATCTCGATGGCGACGTGGATATGCCTGGTCTTCTCCGAATATTTGTCGAAGAGAACCAAAGTCGGACGCGTCCTATCCCTTTCCGACCTGACCACGGGCATCAGATGCTAGATGATCTGAATAAGGTCACCAACCCTGGTTACTCTGCTATCGGTAGGCTACGTGGCTTAGCCGAACTCAGAGGAGTAGAGCAGGGCCTGATAGCCCTTATGTAAGCACAGTAGATTTTCGGAGCTGGATAGAGGTTTCTAAAAGAATAGTTTGAAAATCTATTTGGCTCCGATCTCTTTTCGAGTTTATAAGATCTAGAAGTAACCGTAATGCGGTACTAGCCATTTCTTCTGTAGGCTGTTGGACGGTAGACAATGCAGGGTTAAGGCTATTTGCAAATTCTATGTTTGAAAAACCAATAACCGCAATTTCTTTAGGTACCTGTATTTTTAGATCTGCAAGCACTCCAAGCACACGCGTAGTCAACGTTTCCGTTGTCCCCAATATAGCATTAGGCGCGTCGTTAGAACGCATACGCCTAGTAATAATTTCTTTCAAACCCTCATCTATTTTTGTTAATGATTTACTGTAATCTATATAGATGATATTTTCCTCTTTAATAGGGATATTATAATCTTCAAGGGCCTTTCGGTATCCTTCCAGGCGGTATTGGGTTACTCCAAGGTTTTTACCGCAGAGTGCTATTATATTTTTTCTATTTATTTTTATGAGTTCCTCTGTCGCTAGGTAGGTACTTCTGACATTGTCGATACCAACTTTATGGGTTTCGAGATTATAGTGTATGCGGTCAAATATAACTACAGGGCAGTTACTGTTATGTATATTAGCCAGTAGTTTTAAGTTGGATGTCTCGCTGACGGGAGCAATTAAGATTCCATCTACACCTTGGTTGGTCAGTGTCATTAAGGCCCTTTCTTCTTCTTCTTCGCTATCAATACTCTGCATGAAGATGATGTTGTAGCTATTACTGATGGCACTTTGATGTAAATACTGTAGCAGTTGCGCTGAAAAAGGAGTCCGAATACTAGGAAGCAGCACACCAATGTTGTTTGTCTTTCCCAGCTTTAGGTATTTTGCCAATGGGTTAGGTTGGTAGTTATGTTCCCGTGCAAACTCCCTAACTTTTATTTTAGTTTCTTCGCTGATTTCATAACTATCATTCAGTGCTTTTGAGATAGTAGACGGCGATAGATTTAATTTTTCAGCAATTTCTTTTAAGGTAATTTTGGCCATGTCATTAGGTTCCTCCAGAGCCTAATATACAAAAAAAAGAGGTTGAATGAACCTCTTTCCAAATATTTATCTTAAATCGATTATTTCGTAATTTTTAAATTTGTCTTTCGTAAAAGTAAAAGTGCTTTCATCGAACTTTTGGCCTAGGTACAGCGACTTAATCGTATAAGTAAATCGATTACTGGATTTATCAAAAATTGTAACGTCGTGTATATGATTGTTTTCGTTGATCCGTAATTTTATCTTAAAATAGTTTGTTTTCGAATCCAGGGGAGATAATTCTACTACACGGAGAGACTCCGTTTTCCCGTTCTTAGTCAATTTCTCTTCAGGCATTGATACATATTTATATCCCTTTTTATAGAAGGAGAAAAGATTGTTTGGACCTATCGTACTGTCATCATGCTCCGCGTCGGTTATCTGAACTTCCTTGATATCGTGGGCGATATTCCATACTGTTTTTCCATTAGACAATATCTCTTGATCTTCCATTTTAATGGCATATTGTTTTTTAGGCTTATTGAAATACATAACTCCTGTATTGCTATAAGCTGTTTTGTTCGCATCTTGCACGGTCAGATCAAATTCTGAACGAATGGTTTTATAAGCATCATACTTTTTAGAAACCTCATTTAGCATTTTCGTCGCAGCCGGATCGGTTTGTGCTATAGATAATGCTGCAATTGCAGTACAAATCAATGTAAGAATGTGTTTTTTCATATGTGTATAAGTTGCCTTTTATCTGTCACATGGAATACTCATGGGCTTTTGTGCTTCGCTAAACATGAGTATTTCATATTAATCAGCTTTTCTCAAAGTTTCTAAATACTGTTCTAATGAGTATTCATCCGGATATAATACTTCGCGGGCCTTACTACCTTCAAACGGTCCTACGATACCGGCAGCTTCCAATTGATCGATGATTCTTCCGGCTCTGTTATATCCCAA
This sequence comes from Sphingobacterium sp., assembly GCA_031277715.1. Lineage (GTDB taxonomy): Bacteria > Bacteroidota > Bacteroidia > Sphingobacteriales > Sphingobacteriaceae > Sphingobacterium. Next base: position 3,117 of record JAITLW010000384.1, read on the forward strand.
TTTTAATTTGCGCTGTATCAGTGAGGTCGATCCTTGCTGATGCATTACGATAAGACGGGCAGCTTCTTCAAAGAGCTGATCTCTCTCAGACATATCGAAATCCATCGATCCAGACCCTTCACCCGATTCATCAACATATTCAGGTAGCATGAATGCCGACGGGTAACCGCGTTGTCCTCCGATAAAATCAGAAATACTCTCTACTTCTGGTGTATCTACAAACGCACATTGTATCCGTATAAGATCACTTCCCGTAGCCAAAAGCATGTCTCCTCGACCGATAAGTTGATCTGCCCCGCCCGAATCTAAGATCGTCCGGGAGTCTACCTTAGATAGTACTCTAAATGCCAGCCTTGCCGGGAAATTCGCCTTGATCGTACCTGTAATAATATTGACGGATGGACGCTGTGTCGCAATAACCAAGTGTATCCCAACAGCCCGGGCCAATTGTGCTAATCGTGCAATAGGCGTTTCAACTTCTTTACCGGCAGTCATCATCAAATCTGCAAATTCATCTACAATAAGAACTATAAATGGTAAGAATCGATGTCCCTCCTCAGGGTTTAATCTCCTATTGACAAATTTTGCATTATATTCTTTCAAGTTACGTACCTGACCATTTTTTAGCAAGTCGTAACGTTGGTCCATTTCGATACAAAGCGAGTTCAAGGTGTTGATTACTTTTTTTGTATCCGTGATAATAGCATCTTCTTCTCCTGGTAGTTTGGCTAGAAAGTGTCTTTCTACTTTTTTAAACAAGGATAGCTCTACTTTTTTTGGATCGACCAGAACGAATTTTAGTTCGGCAGGATGCTTTTTGTAAAGCAGGGAGGTCAATATAGCATTTATACCTACCGACTTACCTTGACCCGTAGCCCCTGCCACCAACAGGTGAGGCATTTTTGCCAAATCAGCAATATAGACTTCATTGGATATGGTTTTTCCTAAAGCGATAGGCAAATCCATATCTGTCTTTTGAAACTTTTCGGTAGAGATAACAGAGCGCATGGAGACCATTTCGGGCGTACTGTTTGGTACTTCAATTCCGATCGTTCCCTTGCCCGGCATAGGCGCAATAATCCGTATACCTAGCGCTGCCAAACTCAAAGCAATGTCATCTTCCAGATTTTTAATTTTCGAAATCCGTACTCCGGGTTTAGGAATGATTTCATACAATGTGACTGTAGGACCTACCGTTGCTTTGATGTGTTCTATCTCAATGCTGTAATTTCTTAATGTTTCAACAATCCTGTTTTTGTTGGCTTCAAGCTCATGTTGGTTGATCGTGATTTTTCCAGTACCATAGTCCTTTAGTAGCTCTAACGTAGGATGCTGATAACTTGATAGATCCAGTTTGGGGTCGTATTCTCCAAACTGAGCAACCAAATCACTTGCTGATATAGACTTTTCTTCTTTTTGTTCCTCAATAATTAAAGTTGGCTCTTGGCTTTCTTCTTCTTGGCGAGGTTCAATATCAAGAGGCGGATCTATGGACAGTTCTATCGTTGTATTATCCGAAGAGGCAATAGCTTCTGTTTGAGCCTTTGATTCAAAGTTAACACTGTTGATAACCTCTATATCATCCAGCGTTGGATCTTCAATTTCTTCGTCCTGATTGTCTTCTCGTAGATGCGCATACCTGTCATTTAGGCTTGGAGAAAGATTGGCAGATAGGTTGGGTGTGTTTCTACCTCGCAAAGTGTTTGAAACCTCTATTACCGCACCATCAATATTAATTTCCTCCTCTTTTTCTGGGATTGGTACAGGTTGATTCTTCGGTGTAGACACTCTGTTTACTTGGATCGGTTCTTCATCCTCCTCTTCCTCAAGGTCTACATTATCGGATTTATTGGTCGATTGAAATGATAATTTAAGATCAAGATTATATATGAGTATCAGGGCCGTGAGGTACGAGAATATCAAAAGGCCACCTACACCATATTTTCCGATTTGTGTGTTTAGTAACTGGTTGGTCCAGAAGCCAAACTTTCCTTCTAAGATATGAGGTGTTTCCGTTATATATTCTTGAATAAATCCAAGAGTGACAGAGAGAAATATGATTCCGATAAACGAATAGAGAACGGTTTTCCATACCGGAAGTATTGATTTTTTATAGAGCAGCTTATAACCAACTACAAATAAAACCAGGATAAAAAGAAAAGAGGCGATACCAAACCACTCGAAAATAAACATATTGGCAAGCAGGGCACCTAACTTTCCTAATTTATTCTCGACAATTGGGATTTCCAATCCTTCGGTTTGAAGTTCTGTACTGGTGTTAAATAGTGTTTTCCACCCTCCGTTTGTCGCTGCAATATAGCTTTGGTCCTCTTTCCATGTAAAAAGGTAAGATGTAAAAGCAACCGCGAGTAAAAAAGAGCTTAGTATAAGGAAAAGACCAATTATTTTTAACGCTTTTCTTTGTCCCTCAGAAAAATCAATGTTATCAAAAGATTTTACGAACGAGGGCGTCTTTTTAGTTGATGTTGTCGCAGTATTCTTTGCCTCTTTAGTACTTCTACTCTGACTGCTATTTTTAAATGTATTGCCTTTGTATGCCATGAAAATGTTATACTTTACCTTATACAAACTTATTAAAAAAAAACATAGAAATGCAGTGTTGCCGTTGGATTTATAAGGTATCTGTAGCGATTGTTGTATACTGTTCGTTTTAATGATTAAATTAGTATTTTGTTCGTCAGCCATGAAGTATAGATATAATGTAGCGCTTTTTTTGATAACACTGTTTTTAGGCAGTTGTGTAAAGGATGATACAAATCGCATATTTGATAATCCGGGTAGTCTTTCTAGTTTGGCAGCCTTTAACGCTGTTCCTGGTACTTCAGATGTCAATCTTTTTTTAGACGGTGTACGGTTTAACACTACCAATGAAAAATTTTCTTTTGGTGAGTTTATGCGGCATCGGAATATTTTTCCGGGCCCGAAGAAACTGCATATTGAGGGGATGACGACAAAAGGAGAGCCTTTGCGTTCGTCAACGGATATAACGTTGCAGGCAGAAAGCATATACAGCCTCTTCCTCTACGAGGAGGGAGGTGTCCAAGTCAAACTCTCGAAAGATAATATCGTAGTTCCTAGGGAAGGATATGCGAAGATAAGATTCGTACATATGGTTAAAGATGCACCCGCCCTCAGTATGTGGGATAAAGAGCAGACTCAACCTTTATTTGGGAACATTCCTTTTAAAGATGTTACCGAGTTTATCGAAGTAAAGGCTAACGAAAATTTGAGTTTGAAAATAGTACCTACTGGAGATCGCAATAAGACACCCGAGATTTCACAGACTTTCGTTCCAGAAAACAAGACTCTCTATACCTTAATGGTGGTTGGATTACTGAACACGGAAAGCAAAGATGAAGAGGTTTCTCTAAAAGCTATAAAGCTTTAATAGCGATTTTTATCTTCTTCTTCGTTCTTGATTTTGTCGTTCTTGTAATGTACTTCTCAGTAAATCGTTGAAATCTTCAACAACCTGGAAGAACTGCGACGCTCTTGCCTGTCCGAGAACTTTGGAAAATTCTTCTCTATATTTTTTCTTTGTTTCGACTTCTTTAGCATCAAAAGCAATAACATCACGCTTACCTCCCATAAAAGAGTTGGCTTGTTGTGGAGATTCTCCTCTTTTTGCCTTTTTCAACTCCCTTAGTTCATCCGTATACTTATTATAGATAGGGAAGAATTTTTGTGCTTCATTTGGAGTAATCTTTAATTCTTTAGTAATATAGGCAATCTTCTCACTTTCAATTGCTTCAAAGTTTCTTTGTTGTGCAAATGAAATCGAATGGAAAGACAGTAGTGCAAAAAACGCAATTAAAATATACTTTAACCGTAACATTATAACATGTAGTTTAAATATTCCTTTATATCCTCGTCGTCTATTGAATTATCAATATGATCTTGGCTCGTTTTCTCTTGTTCTACAAATTTTGTAAGGTGAATGAGCTCTTCTCCTTCCGAAACCTGGGCGAGATATTCCAGTATCTCTTCATCACTTACATCCTTCACATTGATTTTCGATGTGTTAGTCTGTAGATTAGGAGTTGCATCGGATGATGGAGTTTGCTTCAGAACAAAATAAGAACCGAATCCAATAAGGAATAGGACAGCTGCCGCAGAAATATAGCTATACCAGCTTTTTTCTCTGTTAATAGCAATTGTTTTTACTCCTTCATCTTCGCCATTCGCTGCTGTTTTACTTGTTATCTTGCCTGCCAGTGATTGAAAATAATCTGCCGGAGTCGAATAACCATCAGTTGCGACCTTTGACTTCAGGAATTCTTCTGATCCCTGTACAGTAATACGATTTTCCAGAGTCGCAAAGTAGTCTGCCGGAACGGCAAAACCGCTCTGTACAACAGATTCTTTAAGGTTGATCTCTGAAATTTTAACACGTATTGAATCCGCTAGATTTTCAAAGTAGTTTTCTGGTACTTGATAAGATAAATCAGCCGCTTGCTCTTTGAGTTTACGTTCAGATTCTTTCAGGAAAATGGATTCTTCTAGTTGTCCAAAATATCCCTCAGGCACCGTATACCCACTTGACTCCAGTGAAGAGCTCTGCATACTGATCTTAATTTGGGCTCGTATCAGCTCTTCCTGTTTAGCAAAGAAATCCTCATTTGTAGAAAAAGGGGTGACACGTAGTGAATCCGGAAGGTTATTCTCTTCCATTGGCTCGTTATATGTGTCTCTTTGATTCATGGTCTATGTATAGATGCTTTCTCGGACTAAAGGTTTAATCGTTATTGTTAAAAAAGTTTTCAACCTTCTTAACCGCTAGATGGTATGAAGCTTTTAGCGCTCCCACACTGGTTCCTAGTATTTCAGAAATCTCATCGTATTTGAGGTCTTCGAAATATTTCATGTTAAATACCAAGCGTTGTTTTTCGGGAAGCGTCAGTAGAGCCTGTTGTAGCTTCATCTGTGCTTTGTCACCATTGAAATAGGTGGTATCCGCTAAGGTTTCAGATAGATAAGAAGAATTGTCGTCATCAAGCGACACATTCTGTTTTTGTTTTTTCTTGTTTAAGAAAGTAATACATTCATTTGTTGCAATACGGTACAACCAGGTATATAGCTGAGAATCCTCTCTAAACTTCCCTAGATTGCGCCATATCTTGATAAAAATATCTTGGGTCACGTCATCCGCATCGTCATGATTGATGACCATGCGTCTGACGTGCCAATATATTTTCTGTTGGTATTTTTTTAACAAATGACTGAACGCATCTTCACGTGTACGTTCATCAGCAAACATAGCAATGATTTGCGCGTCTTCCATTTGAATTACTTTCTACTAATAGCTTTACGTGCAGCAGCGACAATGCTGTTGGCATTCAGACCATATTTTTCCATAAGCTGTGCCGGTGTGCCGGATTCTCCAAAACTATCGTTTACAGCAACATATTCTTGAGGTGTAGGTAGTTTTTGAGCAAGTACCTGTGCGACACTATCTCCAAGTCCGCCTAGACGGTTGTGTTCTTCCGCAGTTACAACACACCTGGTTTTAGCTACAGATTTTAGGATAGCTTCCTCATCCAGTGGTTTTATGGTATGGATATTGATAATTTCCGCGTTGATACCTAATTTTTCAAGCTCTTCGCCAGCTTGTATCGCTTCCCAAACCAAATGACCTGTTGCGATAATCGTTACATCTGTTCCTTCGTTAAGTAAAATTGCTTTTCCTATTTCAAAGGTCTGATCAGCAGGGGTAAAGTTTGGTACTACCGGACGGCCAAAGCGTAAATAGACTGGGCCTTCATGGTTCACTAGTGCGATAGTTGCAGCTTTGGTCTGATTGTAGTCACAGGTATTGATTACTGTCATACCTGGCAACATTTTCATCAAACCGATGTCTTCCAAAATCTGGTGCGTAGCGCCATCTTCACCTAGTGTAAGTCCAGCATGTGAAGCACAGATTTTAACATTTTTTCCAGAGTAAGCTACTGATTGGCGAATTTGGTCGTATACACGTCCTGTAGAAAAGTTAGCAAACGTTCCGGTAAACGGTATTTTTCCACCGATTGTAAGACCTGCGGCAATGCCAATCATATTCGCTTCAGCAATTCCGATTTGGAAAAAACGTTCTGGAAACTCTTTAATAAAGGCCTCCATCTTTAGTGAACCAATCAAATCGGCACAGAGTGCTACGACATTGCTGTTTATTTTGCCTGCTTCTAACAGGCCTGCTCCAAAACCCGAGCGTGTATCTTTAGATTCTGTAAAAGTATATTTTTTCATTATATTATAGATGTGAGATAGGAGATAAGAGGATTTAAATCAGTGCCGATTATACTCTTGTTTCTACTACCTAATTTCTAAAAGTCTATTAAAATTAATAATCCCCTAAAGTTCTTGGGATTTGGTTTAGAGCAGACTCCAACTGTTCATCATTAGGAGCTGCACCATGCCATTTATGTGTTCCCATCATATAATCTACACCAAAGCCCATTTCTGTATGCAATAGTATAACAACAGGTCTTCCTTTTCCAGTACGGGATTTTGCTTCATCTAAGCCTGCTATCACTGCAGTCATGTCATTTCCTTTCGTCACTTCTAATACATCCCATCCAAAAGCTTCCCATTTTGCTCTCAGGTTTCCAAGTGATAACACTTGATTAGTAGGGCCATCGATTTGTGCACCATTATAGTCGACCGTAGCAATGATATTGTCTACTTTATTATGAGGGGCATACATTGCCGCTTCCCAAACTTGACCTTCCTGTAGCTCTCCGTCTCCCATCAATACGTAGACTAAGCTATTGTCGTTGTTTAATTTCTTAGCTTGCGCTGCACCTATCGCTACGGATAGTCCCTGTCCAAGAGATCCAGAAGCAACACGTATTCCTGGAAGGTGCTCGTGCGTCGTAGGGTGACCTTGCAGACGAGTATTGAGTTTGCGGAAAGTAGCTAGTTCACTCACCGGAAAATAACCAACTCTAGCTAAGGTGCTATAAAACACCGGGGAGATATGTCCATTGGACAAGAAAAACAAGTCTTCGTTTTTTCCATCCATTTGAAAAGAAGTATCATGTTTCATGGCGTGAAAATACAGTGCTACAAAGTAGTCTGCACATCCTAAAGACCCTCCTGGGTGACCAGATTGACAGGCATGTACCATACGTACGATGTCACGTCTTACCTGAGAAGCGATTTGCTCGAGATTGTTAATATCTACACTCATCTTTAATTGAATTTCATAATGTTTATTCGTAAAGGTAGTGAATTTTGAATATTTAGGGGTATTAATTGCATTTTTAATTGTTGTCGATTATGGAATTGGTATGGATTGTGCATCCCTAGTCAAATCGTAGATTCAAAATGGTTATTAAAACAGAATATTGTATGAAAAAAATTGTTTTTTGTGTTTCATTTTTCGGTATGGTATTGCCTGGTATTGCACAAAACAGGCTCAGTGCAACCGCAGAAGTAAAAGAAGTTACGGTCTATGCCAATGGCGCTCAGGTGCAGAACCGCATTCAGGTAAACCTACCAGCTGGTAGCAGTGATGTAGTGATCAATAATGTGGCCAGCGACTTGGATGCGCGGAATATCCAGATTAGTGGGCCCGACTACCTCTCTATACTATCCATAGCCAAAACCCGGGCTGAAGATGTACCGGTCACGAATCCTTCGCATCAAAAGCTCAAGGATTCATTGGATTTGTTTACTGCCGATAGAGAATTGTTAGGTAATAAACTGGACGCAGCGCGAGGAGCTTTGCAAATTTTGACCAACCAGAATCTGCTGGGCGGTGGAGATGGGAAGATTGATATAGCAGATCTATCCAAGCTGGTGGACTATTATCAGCTTAAATCGGTAAATCTTAATAAGGATATATCCGCCTTGAGCAAAGAAATCGAACAGTTGGACAAGCGAATTGTTAAAGTTCGGGAGGGATTACGTATGTACACTGGGAATGGAGGTCAGCTAAAGTTGCAAATTACTTCCACCCGTAGTGGCAATGTTTCAATGGAAGTACGTTATATGACTTCTGCAGCGAGTTGGCAAGCTTATTACGACTTGAAGGCCGCTTCTGTATCAGCTCCTTTGAAAATGTATTACAAAGCAGGCGTTTCGCAGAGCTCGGGAGTGGATTGGCGGAATGCTAAGTTGATTCTGTCAACCGGTAATCCTGCCGTAGGAGGGACCGCGCCCGTTCTATCACCTTCTTATGCTGTAATCCGTAATCTCGATGAGGCAATTTTTGCAAATTTAAGTGTGCAAAATAGAGCACAGAATAGAATACAGTCTATGAGCGCCAAGTCTATACAGGCAGAGGTCGCTATGGATGCTAAAGAAGCAGAAGAGCTTGCTGCTCCCTCCATTAATATGGTCGAAAATCAGTTGAGCACGACCTTCGATATAGAGGTTCCTTATACTATCTTGTCAAATGGGCAACCTCATAGCGTAGCACTGAAAGAGTTCTCTCAGCCGGCTAACTATAAGTATTACGCTGTACCAAAATTGGATAAGGATGCTTTTTTGATGGCTGAGATTACCGATTTTCAGAAATTAAACCTTATACCAGGTGAGGCGAATGTCTCCTTCGAGAATATGTTTGTGGGTAAGTCCTACATCAACCCGAATGTAACTGTGGATACATTAAATCTTAGCCTAGGTCGGGATAAAGGGATATCTATAAAGAGAGAGAGGATCATGGATCAAAAGAGTACACAGATTTCGGGTAGCTGGAAAAGACAGGTATTTACCTACGAGATTAAAGTGAGGAACAACAAGGCCAGCGAGGTGGATATTCTGTTGAAGGATCAATTTCCTATCTCTACAGACAAATCTATTGAGGTAGAACTTTTGGAAGCGAAATCCGGACAGGTTAATGCCGAAACAGGAATTGTAACTTGGATGCTTCGCGTGAAGCCAAATGAAACACAGACGTATAGAATCAGCTACTTAGTGAAGTCACCAAAGGATAAGACCTTAGATTTCAATTAAGCTTCTCGTCTAACAAAAAAGGCATCGATTATTTCGATGCCTTTTTTTGTTTAGTTGAATATAGACCATGTAGACCAAGGAACTCTAGATAGGATTAGTATCAATCCGATTGTATACATAATAAAGACAGTTCTGTTTGCTGCATAACTTTCTTTTGCTTTTTTTGCTTTTGAGTATCCAATTGTGATCAGTACGATAGCGATAAGCATCGTCAATGGATGCTCAATTACTTTAAAGCGTAATTCCGCGCTTTTCATCACGCCCGCAGAGAACATCGTGTGGTATTTAAGCGTGAAGAAGTAAACTAAACCAATCAACAACTGAAGGTGTGCACTGATAAAGCCGATTAATGCTACTTTACGGTTGTAAGGTTTTGCTTTGAAATAATTTGATGCCGTGATTACAATCGAAATAACTAAAGCAATCAATAAGATGATAGCTAATGTAGAGTGTAGGTGTTTCATTCCTGTTAACATGATTTATAATTTAATTTCTCTCTTTTGTTTTTCTCTTCTTTAATAATGATTCCGTCAAAAGTACTACTTTGTTAATCGTTTCTCTCCTAATTCACGAAATTCTGACATAATTTTGAACTGTGGGAACGTTTTTTCCATACTTAATGTGTACCCAATATCAAAAAACAACTTAATGTCCGCTCTTATTCCGTCAAAATCCCAGTTGTCATCCAGTTCATCAGAAGGTGCATGGTAGCGGTTCGATAGCGCTGCTCTTCGTTTATTGATTTGCACCGTATCGGTAGATACCAATTCAGTGCCACTTCCCATAAAGAGGCCGGGAATACCTTTTTTTACAAAATTGAAATGGTCTGATCTATAAAAGCCACCTGATGTTGGATTTTTCTCACCGTGCACCGTCCTTCCAAATTTATTAGCGGATTGTATGACATAGTCGTCGATTTCCGTTTGTCCAAATCCAACAATAGAGACATCTTTTGTTTCTCCCAAGGGACTGAAGGCGTCCATATTTAGATTTGCCACAGTCTTGTTGATGGGATAGATTGGATTGTTGCTATAATGTGCCGAACCTAATAAGCCTTGTTCCTCGGCAGTCACAGCCATAAAGATGATTGTTCGTTCCGGTTTTACCTTTGCTGCCTGAAAGGCCCTTGCTATTTCAAATAATGCAGAGACCCCTGCAGCATTGTCTATAGCTCCATTGTAAATAGAATCTCCGTTTACCGCTTCTCCTATCCCCAGGTGATCCCAGTGGGCAGTATAGATGATGGTTTCGTTGGCCCTTTTGGTACCCTCTATTTTCGCAATGACGTTGTTAGATTTGGCATATTTTAACGTATTCTTTAACTGTACGGATGTTGAAACAGCTAGAGGGATAGCTTTAAAACCTGGTTTTTTAGCAGATTCGATTGCCTCAGTGCTTATTCCGGATAGTTTAAATAACTGCTGTGCAGTTTTTGCCGATATCCATCCTTCATATTGCGGCTTTGGATCTGCAGTATTTTTGTCATCGAGGTCCATTTGAGGGCCACTCCATCCTGAGCGGACCACATCCCAACCGTAACTAGCAGCTTTGGTGTCGTGGATGATTAGCACACCTGCGGCACCTTGTCGACCAGCTTCTTCAAACTTATAGGTCCATCGTCCATAATAGGTCATGGTATCTGCTTTGAATAACTGTTTATCATAGTGTCCTGGATCAGAAGCCAAGACAACGACCGTTTTCCCTTTTACATCAAGGTCGGCGTAGTCATTCCAATTGTATTCAGGTGCTACAATTCCAAAACCTGCAAATACCAAATCCGTAGATGCGATATCGGTATGCTCTTCCAATCGCCTCATACCGATGACATAATCGTCCAGATACTGAGCGGATAGAGAACCGTTTTTTCCTTTAAATGTAAGTGTTGGAGTTACAGGTTTGGACGATATCTCGACCATCGGTACCTCCTGGAAAAAAGAGTCACCATTTCCAGGCTGTAATCCTAGTGCTATAAATTGATTTTTGATGTAATCGACCGTAAGACTGTCTCCTTTGGTAAATGGCATTCTTCCTTCAAATTTATCAGATGCTAGGTTAGCTACATTATTAGCATAGCTTTTCATGTCGATAGCCGCAATAGCAGCGCTATCAATGCCCGATGCATCGTATGAAGTGCTGTTGGTTTGCGTACATCCAATGCATATAAAGAATGTAGATAAGGTGATGAATAGCTGTTTGTTCATATGTGAATACGCTGTTTAAAGTATAGTATTGTGGATTGCAAACTCTAAAATTACAATATTTTTCCCATAATTTGAGTTATTGATAAGAGGCTCTTACAATAGGATCTTAATCTTCAGAGAGGAAGACTTCGGCAATGGGGTGGAACAGGTATATCTTATCGGTACCTATTTCAATGCATTTGTAACGCTTTCGGACCTTTTCCATTTTTTTGAATTTCCGCCCATTTTTTAAGGTGAAAACCGCTTGGAGAGGAAGTTCTTCCACCACAGTGGCTCCGTCGGTATTTTGGGTGTCATGTTTTTTTAACGCACGGTATAGATTTAGATCTGTACATGATGACGCCGAGGGATTGCTCATATAGGACGAAATCGCGATGAGTAGATCTGTGGGAAATATAGACAGTTTAATAAAAGGCTGTATTAGCGCTGCAAAGTTCTGTTTCCATTCTTTGCCATGTGGTTTGACCGTGCTTTTATAATCTTGATAAGTCTTTAGGTGGGCAAATTCATGAATACTCGTGATTAAGAAAGAGTACGGGTTTAGGTCATGATTTACCGTAATCTGATGAGGGCTACCCCTAAAAGGAGCTCTATAATCCCCTAATTTAGTCTTTCGGCTTCGGGTTACTTTGAAGCGACATGACGTATCATTGATCCATTGGGAGATAATGGGAGCAGCAGCCTCAGGCATATATTTACTCAGTTGTTTGCTAAAGTCTGACATGATTGCAAACATATTGTTTTCTTTTCAGATTCAGATTATTTCAATTTCAAATTCGTGAATATAAAGCATTTTATCTAAGTTTGATTTAGATATTTAAATACATATGGTTCGGATTCTTTTCACCTTATTTTTTGTTCACTTTTATTGCTTATCGTGGGGACAGGAGTTGCTAGCGAGAGTTGAAATCTCGGCTCCTCAGGTTCAAAATGCAAACTCACGTACTATAGATTTTTTGAAAAAGGTCGTTTCTGATTATTTAAACAATCGATCCTGGACGGATAATAGAGTCAAACCGGAAGAACGTATAGATTGTAGCTTCAACATTGTGATTTCTTCCTTTGATGGAGTTAGTCAGTATAAAGCTACTGTGCAAGTCAATTCTGCGCGGCCTGTATACGGGACAAATTACAATTCCCCGGTTCTGAGTTTTAAAGACAAATATTTTAATTTCACCTATACCGAGGGGGAGCAATTGGAGTTTAACGAAAACCAAAATATGGGAACGTTATCTTCTTTGTTGGCGTTTTATGCCCAGATTATTATCGGGATGGATATGGATACCTTCAAAAGTATGGGCGGAACTAGTGTATTTGGACGGGCCCGGAATATCGTGAACTATTCGCAGTCTACACAGACCGAAGGCTGGCGTGCTATGGACGCTACAGATAATAGATACTGGCTGGTGAATAATTTATTGGACAGAAAGTATTTTCCTTATCGGGAGTTTTCTTACACCTACCATAGAGAAGGATTGGATCTGATGGCAGAAAAGGAGCTGGAATCGAAAAAAAAGATGGCTGAACTTCTTGTGAAATTGAAGGATGTAGATCGTTCTAATACCGGCAACGTGCTCACTAATGCGTTGTTTACAGCAAAGTCGAATGAATTTGTCGGTTTATTCTCGAAGATGCCCGGCAATGAAAGTGTTAAGGTCTTCAACCTGTTGGCCGAGCTGGACCCGACCAATGTGTCGAAATATGAAAAGTTGAAGAACTAAAATTTTATTGAATTTTATGCTAGTACGATTACTAATAAAGAACTATGCCCTGATTGATAGTTTAGATATTTCTTTCGACAAAGGACTGAATATCATAACGGGAGAGACAGGAGCTGGTAAATCTATATTGATGGGAGCCTTGGGGTTGATTTTGGGAAGTAGGGTAGAAGGGCGTCCTTTTTTTAGTGAGGAACGAAAATGTGTTATCGAAGGATATTTTAATGTTTCCGCCTATGGCTTGGAATCCTTCTTTGAGGAAGAAGACTTAGACTATGAAGCCGAAACCATTATCCGCAGAGAAATCCTATTAGATGGCAAGTCACGCGCATTTGTTAATGATTCGCCCGTCACCCTGTCTACATTGAAGGGATTAGGAGAAAAATTGATAGACATTCACTCCCAGCACGCGACTTTACAGATCAATACCGAAGATTTTCAATTATTTGTTCTGGATAGCTTAGCCGAAAATGAAGAGCGGTTGGTTTCGTTTAGAGAAGAGTTGAAGGAGTTACGGAGTTTGGACAAACAGCTCAAGACGGTACGGGAGGAGTTGGACAGTGCGAATGCGGAGGCTGATTATAATCAGTTCTTATTTGACGAATTGGAGCGTGTGAATGTGCAGCTTGATGAAGTCAAGGGATTGGAAGATGAGCAGCAGCAGTTGGAGCATGCTGAAGAAATAAAGCGGGGGTTAAATGCGGCAAGCTATTCCTTGTCTGAAGGTGAGGTCAATGTGATTTCACTTTTGAAGGAAAGTGTAGGGCAGGTGCAGCATGTGACTCGCTACCTTAGTGGTGTTGAGGCGTTGACAGAACGTATGCAAAGTGCCTTGATTGAACTCAAAGATATTGCCGACGAGTTGGTAACACAGGAGAATACGGTCAATTTGGATGAACAACGTCTAGATGAAGTGAATAATCGCTTAAGCGAGATTTACGTTCTACAGAAAAAGCATCGTGTAGATTCGGAGAATGAACTCGTCCAGATCCGCCAACAATTGGAGACTAAGCTTCAGATGGTTTTAAACCAAGATCAGCTTGTCGAAGAACTCGCTCATAAGCAGAAAGAGCAAATGCAAAAGGTCCTGCAGTTAGGGCGCGATATCCATGAGAAGCGGCAAGCTATTATTCCGAAGGTGGAGATGGAGGTGCAGCAAACGCTGAGTGCCGTAGGCATGCCTAATGCGCAGTTGAAGATCGACTTGCAACTGTTGGATGGTAATCGGATGAGTGTGAAGGGGCTGGATGTTGTGCAGTTCCTTTTCTCCGCAAATAAAGGGCAGGCTATGCAGGCTATTCATAAGGTGGCGTCTGGAGGAGAGCTGTCGCGGGTTATGTTGGCGATTAAATCTTTGGTTGCAAAATCATCCGCCCTACCGACGATTATATTTGACGAGATAGATACAGGTATATCGGGTGAGGTAGCATTGCGCGTAGGAGAGGTGATGGATAACTTGGCAGAGCATATGCAGGTATTAGCAATTTCGCATTTACCACAAATCGCTTCAAAAGGAAAAGCACACTTTAAAGTTTATAAAGAAGATCGGGGGGATAAGACCCAATCTAATATACAATTGTTGAGTAAGGACGAACGTGTTATGGAAATCGCACAAATGCTGAGCGGAACCAACCCTGGGGAGGCTGCATTACAGCATGCACAGGAATTGTTGAAAGCATAAGAAGCTTCTTTTAATTATTCGCCAACATGAATGAAAGTGTGGCGTATTAGGTAATGTAATGGATGTGTTTGAAAGCTTATCTATTGCAAAAAAATCAAATGTTAACCGGTTTTTGCTAAGAAATTTTTATATCAAATTTGTAAACTTATATATGATTGTAAAATGAATAGTTTCCACACCTTCTCAGATTATGAATTAGCTCGTTCTTTAAAAAATGGAAGTCAAGAAGCTTTTACTGCTATCTATCACCGTTTTTCTCGGCAATTGTTGGCTATAGGCTATAACTACGCTAAGGATGTGGAAATGGCCGAAGAGATCGTGCAGCAGGTTTTTAGTGTTTTGTGGGAGCGCAGAGGTCAGTTGCAGATAGATAGTTTAGGACCTTACTTAGCGACTGCTGTTAAATTTTCTGTTTTCAAAACATTACATCGTAGAAAACGGCAGGAAGAAATGGCAAGACAGCATTATCAACTCCAAAATATAGAATTAGTAGAAGAAAAAATTGATGCAAAGTTTTTAGAGGAGTATATCAACGGGATTGTTGAACACTTACCTGAGAAGTGTAAACTTGTTTTCGTATGTAGTCGTCGGGAAGGGATGACAAATTCGGAGATCGCGGAAAAATTGGGTGTTGCTGAAAAGACCGTTGAAGGTCATTTAACAAAGGCATTGAAAAAAGTACGAAAGGGATTAGAGGGGTTGGGACTTTCTGTAGTTCTTATCGAAGTGCTACTAAAAGATTTTTAAAAAAGTTTATTTATAGAGCAAGGGTTACCTAGCCCTTTGTGGTACATGTTCATATATTAATGCCAATTATAATAATGAACGAATCTGAATTACCTGATTTAATAGAAAAATATATTGAGGGTACCGCCACTTATGAAGAACGTGAGCGTCTACTTTCCTGGTATCGATCCTTTGATCATTCCGAGGTAATCATGTCGGATGAAGATACGGTTGAAGAGTCCTTACAACTCATTTTAACAAGATTAAATGCCACATTGGATTTTTCTCCACGAAAAAAAAGTATTATTCAAAAAAAACGTTCTTGGTACTGGGCTGCGGCAATTTTACTCATAGGATTTTCTATTTCACTTTTTTATATAGAAAGGAGCGACTCGCTAACCGAATCAGCTAAGCAGGTCAGTAAGGATAGTCTCCTGCAGATCCTGCCTGGAACAGATAAGGCCATATTAACCTTGGCAGATGGTTCAGTGATTCCTCTTGATGAGGCAGGAAAGAAAGTCCTGCAAAATAATCAAGATCAAAATTTTGGGATAGAAAGTGAAGGTGTGTTGACCGTGAGAAGTAAGCAATTAGGGATAACAGCTTCTAGTCCAAAAGTCGTAGAAAATCGCCTAAGTACACCTAGAGGTGGACAGTATCGAATCATATTAGATGACGGAACGGCAGTGTGGCTACATGCGGGTAGTATTTTGACGTTTCCGAACCACTTTGTCGGTAAAACGCGTGAAGTAAGCTTAGTCGGCGAGGCTTATTTTGAAGTCGCAGAAAATAAAAGTAAACCATTTGTCGTTCATGCCGATAAAATGCTTGTTCGTGTATTAGGAACCCACTTTAATCTGAAAGCTTATCCCGAAGATAAACAGATTCGTACAGCATTGGTGGAAGGATCGGTGCAATTAAATACCAATAATCATACATTAAAAATTAAACCAGGTGAACTTGGATTATTTGATAAGTCGAAAGGGGAATTATCTTCAAAGCCAATCGATCTACAGTCAGATATCGCATGGAAGGATGGTTATTTTATGTTTCGTAATGAATCGATTACTGCTATTATGCTGCAATTAGCACGTTGGTACGATGTAGAGATTATCTACAAGGGGGATTTGGATAATAAAATATTTACAGGTAGAATTCTTCGAAAAAGTTCGATTAATGAAGTTTTGAGAAAATTAGAATTAACAGGTGGGATACATTTTAAAATCGAAGGAAGGAGGATTACTGTCATGCCATAGATTGGATCTATACAGTATTTGATGAGATCTTAAAAATGCAAGAGCGCTTCCGACGCTCAAGCATTCTAGCATAGGATCATTGAATAAAATATGTGGAACATTTTACTAACAATATTAAACCCTAAACAATCAAAAATATGAAATTTTATTTAACGAGGAAGAACTTTTTCTTCCTTAAGATGCTGTGCATTATGAAATTTATACTAATCTTATTGCTAGGTACCTTTATGCATGTAAGCGCGCATACCTATGCGCAGAAAATCACCCTGCACGCCCAGAATAAGACATTAGAAGAAGTGCTACAAAAAATAAGCTTGCAAAGTGAGTACGACTTTGTGTATAGTGCTAATATGTTGAAAACTTCGATACCCGTAAATGTGAATTTAAGAGCGGTCGATTTGGAGAAGGCTTTAGACTTATGTTTTAAAAATCAACCCGTCACGTATACATTGTGGGATAATACGGTGATTGTCAAGCTCCGTGAAAATGTCGATGTTGAAAAGCAGTCGCAGTATACAGTTTCGGGTGTCGTTCGTAATGAAAGTGGCATACCGATGTCAGGCGTTGGAGTCAGGTTAAAAGGAACGAACATAGGTACTGTAACAGCAGCAGGTGGTTTGTTTTCACTTCAGGTATCTAACCAGGATGCGGTTTTAATATTTAGTTTTTTAGGATATAATAGTAAAGAAGTTACGGTAAATAAGCAGTCACAATTACAAGTAACATTGACCGAAAAGCCGGAAATATTGGATGATGTGGTCGTAACAGCGCTTGGCATCAAGCGCCAAAAGAAGGAATTAGGGTATGCTGTTTCAGATATCGACGGAAAAGATATTACAGGTTTTGGTGAGACCAATGCCATTGCTTCTTTAGCAGGAAAAGTAGCGGGAGTTAGTGTTTCAACGACGACAAACGGTCCTTCGAGTTCGAGTCGTGTTGTGATTCGAGGTATTCGTGAGCTTCAGGGAAGCAATCAACCACTTTATGTCATTGATGGTGTTCCTGCTGTGAATGGCAACATCGGTTCGGCTGATAAAGGTGGTGGTTTTGATTTGGGAGATGGCTTAGGCGATATTAATCCGAACGATATTGAAAACATTTCTGTACTAAAGGGAGCTTCTGCCGCAGTACTTTACGGCTCTCGGGCATTAAATGGTGTAATTTTAATAACTACGAAAAATGGCGCACACAAAAAGGGCTTAGGCATAGATTTCAACAGTACGTTAACGACGGAAACCATTTCGACAAAATTCGATGAAGAGCAAAAGATTTACGGACAGGGCTCAAATGGTTTACTCCCACGAGATGCGGCCACTTCAAATAATATTGCATCGAGCTGGGGACCTCGTTTCACGGATGCAGAAACTATCTTTCAAAAAGATGGATCAGAGCGACCATATAAATATATAAAGAATAACATTCAGGATTTTTTTCAAACTGGTGTTACAGCGATGAATACAATATCGCTAACGGGAGGGAATAAAGATCATAATTTATATGCATCCTACTCGAATGTGACGAATAAAGACATTGTCCCGACCGGAAAATTTGACCGTAATAATATTTCTTTCAAAGGAAGCAGCAAAATATTTGATCAACTTACCTTAGATGTTAAAGGTTCTTTGATGTTTGAGAACGTTAAGAATAGACCTGCATTGACTGATGATATCAATAATATCGGGAATGCTTTACTCAATATAGCTGCCAATTTTGATCAATCATGGTTGCAAACCTATCAGAACGAAGATGGATCATACATCGATTACACCGGTAATTCTAGTCGGGCAAATCCCTATTGGACACTGAATAAAACATTGAATGATAGTAAAAAGGTACGCACAGGAGGATCAGCAAATTTGACGTACAGGTTCAATGAGAATTGGTCGGCAAACGCATCGGCGGGAACTGATTTCTACAAGTTTGATTTTTTTAATTTCTACGATTTATATACGCCCAATAGAGCAGGTGGTTCATTACGTATGAATCAACTTAATGTAAGAGAGGACAACTTTCAAGCTTTATTAAATTTCAGTAAGGATATTTCATCCAAATTTAAAGTGGATGCTATGGCTGGTGGAAATATCATGAAATTTAATCGAGATCAGACCTTGACAAATGGATCAGAGATTAATGCACCAGGTAAAGCCCTGATTACTAATTTTAGAGAAGTACAGGTTGTTCCTTCTAATCCAAGAAAGGAAATTCAGTCTTTGTTTGGAAATGTAATGTTTGGCTATAATCAATTTATGTTTTTAAACTTACAAGGTAGAAATGATTGGTCTTCTGCGCTTCCAAAAGGAAACAACAGTTATTTCTATCCGGCCGCTGATCTATCGGTGGTGCTTTCAGATGCATTCAATTTCAGTTCGTCGGCTGTCAATTATGCCAAATTAAGAACCTCTTACGGCCAAGTTGGAAGTGATACCGATCCCTACAAAACAAGTTTTATGTATAGCCTGACGGGGCAATCCATGAATGGTTTGCCAATGGGTGAAATTTTAGGCGATGTTATTCCAAATGCTAAATTAAAGCCACAACGTAAAAATTCCTTTGAAGTAGGGGCTGACCTAAGTTTCTTTCAAAATAGAATTGGTTTAGACTTCACTTACTACAATGAGATTACGAAAGATGTTCTGCTAGATATCCCCGTTAATGAAACTACTGGTTTCCGCTTTGCGTCTTTAAATGCAGCAAAATTAAAAAACACCGGTGTTGAAATTTTATTGAAATCAACAGTGTTGAGTTTAGAAAATAGCTTTAAATGGAATTTGAGTCTAAACTTTGCAAAGAACTATAATACCGTGCTCGATATAACAAGTGGCTTGGATGCCTATACTGTTGCGGAAGCACGTTGGGCGGGAGCGACAATTATCGCTGAAAAGGGAAAACCATTTGGATCAATCATAGGACGCACGTTTGTGTTAGATGAACAAGGCAGAAGAGTGCATGATAATCAAGGTATCCCTATCTTTACTACTGATCCTGAGACACTAGCATCTACACTTCCTGATTGGACAGGTGGTATTACTAATTCCTTTCAATATAAAGGCTTTGAAATGCGTGCGGTTATTGATATTAGAAAAGGTGGAAGCATGTACTCCGTTACCAATCGGACCATGCATGAAAATGGTACCCATTTGAATACGCAAGAAGGACGTGATAGTTGGAATGAATACAATCAGGAACGTAGAGCCTTACAAACAGCAGGAGGGGATCCTGAGACGATAAATCGAAATAATAGAGGTTTTATAGGTGAGGGTGTTAATGAAAACGGAGAAGTAAATAATATCGGGGTCGATCCTTATATCTATTGGCGTACTGTAGTTGATAACACTGCTGCTCCATTTATATATGATGGGGGTTATGTGAAATTACGTGACGTAGGTTTAAGTTACACACTTCCTAAAGGTTTAATCAAGAATTTTCCACTGCATAATCTATCATTGGGTGTTATTGGACGAAATTTATGGATAATTTCTAAACATGTACCTAATATTGATCCGGAGTCAAATTACAATAATGGAAATGGGCAAGGGTTAGAATATGGCTCTCTGCCAGGACGTAGAAGTATCGGTTTTAATTTGAAGGCTAGTTTTTAAGATCAATGTTATGATAGAATTAATAAAAAGAAATAGAATGAAAAGAGTAACATATTTTTCGATGATAGCTTTGGCATTAGCCTTAGGCAGTTGTACAAAAGATCTTACTTCTCTTAATGATAATCCTGCTGGTTTTAGTACGTTAGAACCAGGGTATCAATTTACGAAAGTTCAAGCCGGCTTAGCAGGAGACCGGACGGAAGTCTGGCGTACCAATTTATTATTAACCTCGCCTATGATTCAACATTTAGGAGGGGCCTGGGGAATTCAAGCCGGTGGACAATATAATATTTTTGAAAGGATCTATTGGGAGACCTTATGGAATACCGTATATCCACGTGACTTAAAAAATATACAAGATGTAGTCGACAAGACTAAATCAGATCCTGAGCAAGTTAACATGCATGCTGCGGCTAAAGTCATGCGTGTCTTTATCTATGCTAAGATGACCGATTTGTATGGAGACATCCCTTATTCAGAAGCTATCAAAGGGTATACTGAGGGAAAATTGATGGCAAAGTACGATAAGCAGGAAGATATCTACATGGATTTTTTCAAAGAATTAGACGAAGCCAATGCATTATTTGATTTGTCAAAAGCGAAGATAAAAGGAGATATTTTCTATGACGGGGATGTTGCGAAATGGAAGCGATTTACCAATTCACTTCGATTACGGTTAGGTATGCGGGTGAGCAATGTAAATCCGACAGAATCGAAAAAGCAAGTCGAAGCCGCATTAATGGCTGGTGTGATGACTAGCAATGATGATATCGCCATGACTAAGCATATGTCCATAAACTATGCGGATGGTGAATTACGGGGCAATGGTGCTTCGCAGGTTTTTAAAGGTGGTGATAACTCTAATGGATTCAAATTAGTAACTACCTTGGTCGATTATATGAAAAATAGAAAGGATCCGCGATTACCGATTTATGGTGGTACCTATTTAGGCGATGGGGTGATCGGTGTTTCAAGTACAGTGATTGATATTACCAAGATATTCCGCCCTATCGGAATTCGACCAGGATCAATGGGGTGGTCTGATTGGAATCCAGGTATAACAGATCCCGATGCGAATGGTGTAGAACATGTAGTTTCGAATACCTTTGCTTACGTTCAACCCAGTGTTTATGTTTCGGCACTGAATGCACCTTCGTTTCACTTGACTTATGCTGAAGTTGAGTTTTTAAAAGCCGAGGCCGCCCTAAGAGGTTGGGGGGGATTAGCTAATCCAGTTAATTTCTTTGACAAAGGAATAGAAGCTAGTTGTGCCATGATGTCTCTGTATCCCAATGCACCAAGTATTGCTGCAGCGAATGTAGATGAATTGAAAAATGCTTATAAGCCATTCCCAACTTCATTCGAAGGGGCGATGGACGCTATTCACGGACAGATGTGGGTAAATTTCTTTTTGAATGGTCCTGAGGCTTATTCGAATTACAGACGAACAGGATATCCATCGGTGGTAGTCCCTTCAAAACCACCAGCAAATTATACTACATCAACTAATGGTGTTATTCCAAAAAGATTTATCTATCCAATGAATCAGGTATTGCAAAATAAGGAGCAGTTGCAAATAGCACTTGATCGCATGGGGGGTAAAGATGATTGGTTATCACCTGTTTGGTGGGATAAATAGACCAATGAAAACCTATTGTTTTTACTTATATATACTGTTGTTTTCCCTTTGTGCGCTCGTTTCTTCGAGTTGCACAAAGGGCACTTCAGAGGACGATACTTTGATTGAGCAAGTCAAGGTCTTAAACGATGAGAATTCTGCGCTGTCGGCACGAATAATTGTTGAGTTAACCCGATCTGATGTTGTCTCTTTGCGATATCGAATAAAGGGAAGTGAGGACAATTGGAAAACTGTGAGCGCAGAGAAGTCACTTTTTAAACATCGAATTCCTTTGTTGGACTTACTGGAAAATACCGCTTATGAATTTGATGTTTTGATAAATGGAAAAAGTGTTTCTGGTTTAAGAAATTTTACCACGGCTAGAATTCCGCAATGGGTAAAAGACTTTTACAATTCCAATGATGAAGGAATAGTCAATCAATCGGAAGGTTATTTTTTGTTTTCGAATATGACAAGTCCTAGCTGTACCTTTTTATTAGATCATCGTGGTCAATTAGTTTGGTATCGAATAGGTCCAAATGTTGTAAAATCGGTTCATATGACTGCTGATCATGCTATACTAATGATCGAAGATGAGAACAAGACAAATTATGCAGATGGTAATATTGTTCTCAAATGTACTTTAGCAGGAGATACCTTGTTTTATGGAAAGGTAGGCAATAAGGGGTTCGATCAAATTGTTCATCATGATTTAAAACAAAGTAATGCGGGTAATTATGTGTTAATTACAAATACCATTAAGGATGGGAAGATTTGGGATGGTTTAGTACAATGGAGTAGTTCGGGAAGTAAAATTTGGGAGTGGAATACGAGTGAATTTAAGAACTATTTTCCATCTTCTTTTGAAGAACAACCTTGGATTAATTCCGTGTTTATAGATCAGGATGATAATTACTTAATATCGATTCGTGCTCTCCATCAAGTATGGAAAGTTAACTCCAAAAATGGAGAGGTAATTTGGCGGTTAGGAAAAAATGGAGATTTAGAGATGGATCATTCATCTGAATTTGTACTTCAACACTATGCCCATCGCAATCATAATGGTGATATTATGGTATTCGATAATGGCCATGCAAAAAGACCTTACTCTCGTATATTAGCTTTTGAGATAGATGAGAAATTAAAAGTTGCCAAAACGACAATGGTTATAAATATACCATCTACTTACTACTCGCCCATAATGGGAAGTGTTGTTTTGATGAAAGATAACGGTTTATTAGCAACAAGTTCTACGACAGGAACGTTTATGAAACTAGATTTGACGGGTAAACTCCTTTGGAAAAAGAAAGTCAATGGGGGAATTTATCGCGTGGAGTATTTGGATGTTTTTAACGATGTGTCAAGCAAAGTCAATTGATTTTGTCGGTAGTTAAGTCATTAGTTACCTGAGGTTTTCTGTATTGCTGTCTATCATGTTTGACGAGATAGATGCTGGTATATCGGGAGAGGTCGTATTGCGCATAGGAGAGGTGATGGATAGCTTGGCAGATCATATGCCGGTATTAGTAATCTCGCATTTACCACAAATTGCTTCAAAAGGCAAAGCACACTTTAAAGTTTATAAAGTTATAAACTCACCTGTAATTGCTATTGGAACACCAAGTGCCTGTGGCGGATAGCCTATTTTCGATAACTTATGTGGAAAGAACGGTAGTGATTCTTCTTCGTGCGCTAGCGTTGGGAAGATAGACGCTAGGGCGTAGACATGGTACGCTAGCACACAGACTATGCAAGCTAGTGAGCAGAGGAGATACGCTAGCGCGGGGATGCAAATCGCTAGCGCGGAGAGGTTGATAGCAAGCGTACAGCATCGCCAGGCTAGCGTGTGGACAATACACGCTAGCGTTTGCCCTTCGGGAGCTAGCGTCCCAATGTTAATCGTGAGCGATTAGAAGCTAGGTGCTAGTGTACAGATCGTATACGCTAGCGCCTGATCTCTGCGCGCTAGGTTGGCAACTCGGATAGCTAGCGCCTAGACTCTGGACGCTAGCGCGTAACCTCCACACGCTAGCGTGCGGAGGCTACGATGTAGCTCGACAAAATCCTATTCTAGGCAGTTTTTGAAGCTTGAAATGTGAGTTTAAAGTTGTTTTAAAGCTGTTTTTTTGCTTTTAACGAGAGAAATAAAGACGTAAAAAGGTTTGTTAATGGGCAAAAAGTTTTTGGTAGCCCCCTTGATTTTGGCACAAAAACAAACCTTTTATATTTTATTTTTAGTTATTGTTTTATCAAGTTGTAGCGGGAGGAGGTCCATTTAGAAAGGGTAGAGAACTGGGATGATCCAACATAAAAATGCCCCCAGAAAGTGTCTAACTTTTTGGGGGCAGTGTAAAATGATAGCCTCTTTAAAATTTTATTTAATTACCACCGTTATCAGCATCAGTAAGCGTAATTTTTGCTCTAATATCTTTGTCTAAGGCATTTTCAGTCTGTCCAGCTCTGTCTTCTGCAAAAATTGTTATTAAACCAACTTTGTAATCAAAAGAATAGTGAATGCCTTTGATAGTAGCCGGAATGGCGTTGTAAAACCCTTTATCATCAGCAAACTCTAGGTGAACTTGTACAGTTCCACTATTGAAATATTTTGCATCAAGTTCAGGAAAAACTAATTCTTTGTAATAGACAATAGAACCTTGGTCTACTGTCCAATCTTTTCCTTTAATAGTTGGCGTATAGGTAATACCAGGCAGATAATTTGTAATGTACTCCTTTGTACAAGAATTAAGCGTAATCAGGGATGCTCCTGCTATCGCAAATGCTAGTAATAATCGTTTCATATTTTCAAATTAGTTTCAATGTTAAACAATCGATTTCTTTTTTTCTATCCGTAAAGATAAGACACTACAAATCTTTAATCGTTTAATCTAAGCAAAAATATTGCCATAAAAGAATAAGGCCCTAGATTTATCCTGTGAGCAGGTCGTTCTAGTGCCTTATATAGTCTGTTGATTATTCCGCGATAAGCTTTATTTTTCGCTCTACCGAGACATTATCGCCGGTTAATGCATTACCGTCTTTATCAATTAGCGTGAGTTTTATAACATTCTCGCCTAAGGGAAGATTGAGTACTTCATAAGGGACCCATTGATCGAGCATGAATTCCTGTCCATTAATGTCTGCTTTGATTTTATTTCCATCAGCAGCCAATGTTGTGTTTTCTATAAAGAAATCCAATAAGATGTTTTTGGTGTCTGCTCCTTTGTACTCGCCTTTTGGTCTGCTGTAGAATAGAGAGGGCGTTGTTACTTTTGGTAATTCTTCAATTTGAGCGTTGGCATTTACTTTGAATTTTAGCAATTTCGATGCATCAGCTGTTTTAATCGATTCATGAAATGACCTAGATAAAAAGGACATTAAGTAATGCTCCGAGTTGAGCGCCACGGTAACACTATGCTCGGGTTTGTATAATGCCGCATAGGGAGTATTATCCAGGATGAAATGTATATGCTGTCCTTCATGAGAGTTGGCCATATTGTGGGTATGGGCAGTCTGTTCGGTCAGATTGAAGTTTTGTACGTTGTATTTTACAGTGATTTTTGCAGAGTCACTGCCGACTTTTTCTCCCGTTATGCTGGCTATGCTCAAAGTCGCTCCTGGAAAATCCTTTGCATGGGCTATAGGATTTACGGCTATAGCACCGACTGTATCTTTGAGTAGCGTACTGTCTTTGACTTCACCATCCGTATTTTTTGTGGGGCCATTACAGGCACTAAAGGAAGCTAGTAATGTCAGTGCTGTAATGCTACATATCCAATTTTTCATAATATTAACGTTTATGTGTGAATTTAATGTAACGTATACAACAGCTGGATTACCGTATTTGTTTTTGAGGAATAAAAAAACAGGCTTCCTTTACG
>JAITLW010000401.1 GCA_031277715.1 Sphingobacterium sp.
CTCATCGCGACCGTAATATAAAGGGATAATTCCCATATGATCACGGGCAATAAAATAAGAACCATCGCGAGAATCGTAAAGTGCGAAACTGAAAATACCATTGAGCTCTTCGACGAAAGAAATCCCGCGCTGAAGATAGAGCGCTAGTATAACCTCTGAATCAGACGCTGTCTTAAAATCGTAGCCTGACAAGGACTCCCGTAGCTTCTGATGATTGTAGATCTCGCCATTGACAACCAATACAACTTGCCCATCGCTACTATACAAAGGCTGACTACCCGACTGTGGGTCAACTATCGCAAGGCGCTCATGCACCAAGACTGCCGTATCCGCACTAAATATACCTGACCAATCCGGTCCGCGGTGACGGATACGCTTAGCCATCTCCAGCACGCGGGACCTAACCACTGCTCCGGACTCTACTAAATCAAATGCTCCTATTATTCCACACATAATATTCTTGTTTAATACTCTTTATTATTAATGACAGAACAAAGAAACAAAATGTTTTATAAAAATCACAACAATATTTCAATATTGTTGTGATTTTTATAACAAATAACAATATTTAATAAAATAATAACACTCAAATTAACATATTAAAGAAATAAAGATAATTCACAAAAATCCTATTGAATAAAAATAGAGGGCATAAAAAAAGGCAATGTCTTTACGACACTGCCCTTCTCTTATTATAAGGATATTATTCTTTTTGTCTTACCTATTTTTTGCTTCCGAAACCCAAAATCCCAAAAACGACTTTGAATGCAATAAGTGTAGCAATAATAACGGAAACGTTAGCAATCATTGAAAACAAGAAAGTATATTGATCCAATGCACTAATCACATCGGGTACAAATCTTACAAAAACGCCAAACAAACCAATAATAATGGCGACAGTCAACGTAACGTAATAATGCGTTTGGTTTGCATTGTTATCTGTTTTTTTAGGCTGTCTATGTGCTGCTGTATTTTCCATGATATTGTATACTATTTTTTCTTTCGCCAAAGGTACAAAGTATATCTACATTTTAAAAATATTTTGACGATTTAAAACAAAGGCCCAATTCTTTAGCCGAATTATTTAGTAATATTGTACCGAAGTTACAGACATGAGAATATTATTCCTTTTTTTCGCCCTTCTATGCT
This sequence comes from Sphingobacterium sp., assembly GCA_031277715.1. GTDB lineage: Bacteria > Bacteroidota > Bacteroidia > Sphingobacteriales > Sphingobacteriaceae > Sphingobacterium. The sequence continues at coordinate 1,150 of JAITLW010000401.1, forward strand.
GTTCTACCTATAGCCACGGTCAGAACAACCCACAGTATATTGACAACTTTATCGTCAAAGAAAACTTGACCGCAAATGGAAAAGTAGCCATAATCGCTGTCGACTCTAACGAAGTTGCAAATGAAGCTATCAATGGAACCTTCAAATTCAGCATCAATGGCTTTGAACAGACGCTATCTTTCCATCAGGGTATAGGTGTCGCAACACACCCAATAGATGGATCGACATTTGCTTACTTCAAACATAAAAATCAAAATGGAAGTTCGGGAAAGTTCTATTTCCTCTATAAGAAGGACAATAAGATAACACCTGTAAAAATAAACGGTCACTTACTCCTTATCATTCCAGCTGTCTTACGTTTATTGGCTTATGCTTTCAAACGTTTGTTAACTACATTTGTTGTACTAGCCGTAATCTATGGTTACTTTTCTTTCAGCAAAGGACTATCCATCAGCCAAATCCTGGAGAGTGCATTTGAAGTGTTAAAGAGTTTTTTCTAGAAAGGCAGTCCTACCCCAAAATTGTACTGAAAAAAACCGTAACGATCCGGACTATTGGTCTGGCGGTACTTTTCTTTAAAATCCTTAGCATCGAAAAGATTCCTAATCACCCATTGGTCTCCGCCTTTAAACTGGGGATCCTTGACCTTCAGACCGGCATCCAAACGCATCGTAAAATAATCCATATCGAAACGCAGGCCGAAGCCTGTTCCTATCGCAATCTGGGACAGAAATTTATCAAATTTAAACTCTCCCTCTTGGTTTAATGTATTGGGGCGTAGTCTCCAGATATTCCCCATATCCACAAAAGTGGCCCCATTCATCTTGGCACCTAAAAAATTGTCCAAAAGACGAAAGCGGTATTCAAAATTAGTCTCCAGTTTTAATTCACCGAGCTGATCGAGGTTCCGCAGGTTGAGCCGCAACTGTTCGGTCTTAGCATCGTCCGAAGCTTTGATACTACTTCTGTTATACCCCCCTGGGCCCAACGTCCTAGCTTGCCAAGCCCGTATACCGTTCATACCTCCGGAAAATAAACTCTTTTCAAAAATCAATAGTTCGGAGTTATTACCATAGGGCACAATCACGCCAGCATTGAACCGAAATACAAACTGCCGATTGCCACCGAGATAACGGTAGAGCCTGTAGTCTGCCTCCGCCTTGGCATATTGAAGATAAGCGACTCCAAATAGGGTTTTCATCCCTGCGGCATTCTCCCTAAAGCGAAACAAAGAACTCAATACACCTAAGGTATTACCACTCAGGTCTACAACACCCCGGGCGAAGGAGAAGTCCCCTAGTTTCTGAAGTTTGGGGGCATTCCAAGTAATAGCATACTGCGACCCCAATCCAAAATACTGCCGGTCATTGGACTCTACATACAGCTGATACCCTTCTTCTATCAACCGGTCTCTAAATCCGGGATCAAATCGCCCGGCCCTATACTCGAGTACTAAAGGGGTGTAGCTGTGCTGCAGATTGCGCGACTGCCACCAGGAATAATTCAGGGTATTGATAAAATAGCGGTTGGAATATGTTCCATCCTGGTTGAACAACTGCAGACTCGAAGAAAACATCGTCCGCGGAAGCCCAAATTGACCGGAACTGCGAATACCAAACGGCAATAGCAACCGTGGGACAACCAGATTAACACCGACCTGAAAGTCATTATTGAAAATTTTGTCTTTTAGGTTCCCAGCCAGCCTTGGGTCAAATAGAACACCATACCGCAACTTCACCTCTAGAAGCTCAGCGCCACCAAAAACGTTACGATGCGAAAATGTATTACCGATATTAAAACCGCTCATCCCGGAACTAAAGGTATACTCTCCCTCGACTTGATTGGCCATTAATGGGCGCGGAATAAGCTCATAGGACACATCCAACAGGTTACTGTCCACTTTTTCATAGCTGATCTTTACACTGCGAAACCCATTCATCTCGTATAGACGATCGTACGATAGGTTCTCGTTACTCAGGTTATACGTTTGCCCGGGACGCATATACATATAGCGTGCGATGGGCTTCAGTCGGTACCGAGAGGTCTGATCGGCAAAGACGATGCCTGTAACCGGATCTCGTTCTTGGGCAACCTCACGCTTCTTGCCATCACCAGGAAGCACATGCAAACTGACCTGCCCTATCTTATAACGTTGATGCACGCCATTATCCGGATTGGACACTTTGAAAAACAGTGCGGTATTATTTCCCTCCATGGTCGTGTCGACCCCGACTCGCATATACTGTCTCAAAAAATCAAAATATCCTTTGTTTTTTACTGCATGAAAAAACTTCTCCCGTTCCTCTCCGAGTTTTGCTGCATCATATTGCATACCTTCACGCAACAGACTGGACGGCTTGACGACATCCGTATAGATCTGGGAGAAAACAGAATCTTCAAAATCATAATTTATCTTCTGAATATAGAAAGGGTCCCCCAGTTGTGATACAAAGTCAATCTTGGCTTTCTTTTTGTTGACTTGCAAATACGGAGAAACATGAGCTCTAAAGTATCCTTTGGTATAGAGGAAACGTTGGATCTGATCGGTCGAAAGCTCAACAAGCGAAGAGTCTAGCACGTGTGGTGCTTCGCCAACCTGTCTTATCTTTTGGGTCTTATAACGTCCTTTCTTTGTATTAAAGAGGTTATAGATGGTTAAATTCAATACTGAATTGGGTCTTATTTCATTCGAAACATGGGCATAAGCAGACTCTTTCAGTTCCTTGGGCACACCACTCATATCTACATCCGTAACGAGCGCCTGATTGTCTTCCAAGTATTTTGCGGACCGGCAGGAGGCGAATTTTAGGAGTAAAAGTGTTATACTTGCAAAAAATAAAAGTCTTCTTTTTTTAGTCATTAATCCAATGTTGTCAAAAGCGCAAATCAGTCTGATAACTTCTCTACAGCACAAAAAGTTTCGTACCGCACATGGTCTTTTTATAGTCGAAGGTATCAAATCCGTAACGGAATTTGTCCATTCGTCGTACAAGATACAGAAAATATTCGCTACCGATCAGGCCTGCGCAAAGTTGCTTAAAATACCGCAAAGTATAAAACCGATTGCACTCTCTGAAAATGATTTCAATAAAATATCGGCTTTAAAAAGCCCACAAGGCGCATTAGCACTTGTAGAAATACCTGAACCGCAACACTTTGACATCGAGTCGCTAAAAAATAAACACACGCTGGTACTGGACGGTGTGCAAGACCCTGGTAATCTAGGAACAATTATCCGTACCGCAGAATGGTTCGGTATACAGCAGATTATCTGCTCGAAGGATACTGTAGACACCTACAACCCTAAAGTGGTACAGGCAACGATGGGCTCCCTAGCTAGGGTAAAGCTACATTATACAGCCATCGAGGAATTGATACAGCAACAAGAAATCCCTACCTACGGGGCCCTGTTGAAAGGCAAATCGATCTACGATGTCGATTTTGGCAAACAGGGACTGATCATCATGGGGAATGAAGGAAATGGCATACGCCCAGAACTGATTCCTGCAATAAAAACAGCGGTAACTATCCCACGGATCGGGCAGGCAGAATCCCTGAATGTCGCAGTAGCAACTACGATATTCTGTTCGGAGATAGCCCGGCGACAATTAACAAAAGCAGAATAAATCTATAATGCAGGAATCTAAACAATCGATCTACACCCTACAATTTGCACTACTCTGCTTGAGCTCTCTTCTTTTTTCAGCGAGCTTTAACATGATCATACCGGAACTCCCGAACTACCTCAGCAGCTTGGGAGGAGCCGAGCACAAAGGCCTTATTATCGCACTCTTCACCCTTACAGCCGGCATATCACGTCCCTTCAGCGGGAGACTGACTGACCAATGGGGACGCGTACCGGTGATGGCCATAGGTTCTATTGTATGTGTACTATGTGGCTTTCTATACCCTATCTTAACGACACTATCCGGCTTCTTCATGCTACGGCTGGTTCATGGATTTTCAACAGGGTTCAAACCCACTGCCACCTCCGCATATGTCGCAGATATCATCCCTCAGGAACGATGGGGAGAAGCACTGGGCATGCATGGGCTATGTTTTAGTATAGGTGGTGCGGTAGGACCTGCTGTGGGTAGCTTTGTTGCTCAAAACTTTGGTCTTAACACCATGTTTTTCTCATCATCGCTCTTTGCCTTTCTTTCTATCGTCATTGTACTGAATATGAAAGAAACCTTGCATCCAAAACGTAAATTCCAGACGAGTATGCTAAAGATATCCCGATCGGACATCCTGGAAAAGAGGGCTATACCTGCAGGCATAGTCACCCTACTATCCTATTCTGCATACGGTGTTATACTCACGCTGATCCCCGACTGGAGTGAACACCTTGAGATAAGCAACAAAGGTTTGTTTTTCACAGCTTATACCCTAGCCTCTATCGGCATCCGATTCGTATCCGGCAAGGTGTCCGATAGATTCGGAAGGATAAGGGTTATGCTGGTTGGACTGATAGTTATCGTCATTTCGCTGGTGCTACTCGGAAAAGGAGACAGTGTATCCGGATTGATTCTGGGTGCCTGTGTGTACGGTATAGGAACAGGTATTCTCTCCCCTGCACTCAACGCTTGGACAATCGACCTCTCCCTGCCCCAGTACAGGGGAAAAGCAATGGCTACGATGTACATTGCACTGGAGATCGGAATTGGAGGTGGTGCTTTATTAGCGGGTTATATTTACCAAGATTTCATTCCCCGTATCCCCTACATTATGTATGGGAATGCCATTGTTATTTTTCTCGCTTTTTTTTATGTATTATATTGGGATAGGACCAAAACAGAAAGAAGTGACCGCTTGTTATAATAGGTATGGAAACCCCGTCGAATAAACCGTATGCAATTAATCTAGCAGCTAGCTTATTTGCCCTCGTATTAATATTAGCATTGCTTTATGTAGCCCAAGGCGTATTACTGCCCATATTGTTTGCAACGCTTATTTCCATCTCTCTCTTTCCATTAGCGAGACTATTCGAAAACCTACGTTTAGGGAAGGCCTTCTCCGCTCTGCTAGCTGTTATTATAGCCATCGCTGTAATCTCGGCGGTACTTTGGTTTATTGTCCATCAGAGCATCATCATTGGCAGGGATGCCTCAGCGATTACCGAAAAAGTACTATCGGTACTGGAGGATGGTCAGGTATGGCTGCAGGAAAAATTTGGCATCGGTAAAAACCAGGTTCTCGACAAGCTCAAAGAACAGGGCAACAAAACTCTGGAAAATGCAGGAGGGGTCATAACGGCAACATTCGGCTCGATAGGCAACATGCTTGCCAGTGCGATACTCGTACCACTGTACAGTTTTTTCATGCTTTATTACCGTGATTTCTTCCGTGAGTTTTTCTTCAAAGCCTTCAAATCAACTCCCCAGGCTAAAGTCGACGAGGTCCTGAACAAAATCTACACAGTCGTACAGAGCTACCTGGTCGGTCTTATTACGGTTATGGGAATTGTCGCTGTACTGAATACGGTAGGGCTCATGCTGATGGACATTGAATATGCATGGTTTTTTGGCACATTAGCCTCACTACTGATGTTGCTCCCCTACATCGGGATAGCCATAGGTTCTATACTGCCCGCGCTTTTCGCACTAGCGACCAAGGACACAGCCTGGTATGCACTAGGTGTCGTAGCCTGGTTTCAGGTGGTACAGTTTTTAGAAGGAAACATCATTACCCCAAATATTGTAGGTAGTAAAGTCAGCATAAATCCGCTAATGGCAATCATCGGTATCCTACTGGGAGGAATGCTATTTGGCCTTGCAGGTCTGATCTTGGCTCTTCCATTTATCGCTACTTTAAAAGTTATTTTCGATGCCATACCAAGTATGGAGGCTTTTGGTTTTCTAATCGGTGAGCCGGAAAAACAGCATCTCAAACGAAACTCAACACAAGAGTTGCTCATGAAATGGGGAATCGTACGCACACCGAAAACAGAAAATAAAGTCAAAGTGGATATTACGATAAATACAGCGGAATCCAATGCAGCACCTCAGTCGGAGCTAAGCTATAAAGAAATACATGAGAGTGAGGATATCCCCTATACGGAGGATCCAAAGGAGGATGAAAAGCAAAAACCTGAGTAAATGCCGATGTCTCTACCTTTTTTAGACATACACACGCATAGTACCGCCCCGCACCCAGATACCCTACGCGTCCTGAACCATATTGTAGGGCGGGAGGTGATGGATAAGGAAAGTCTATACACCGCGGGTATACATCCTTGGTATATAGATGCTGACCCCAGTTCACAATGGCAACTGTTACAGACTGCAATAGATAGTCCCCGGGTGATCGGTATCGGTGAGTGTGGATTGGACAAACACTGCGATACGGATTGGGATCTACAGATAGGTATTTTTGAAGGTCAAATCAAATTGGCAAAGAAAGCGGATAAACCACTCCTCATACACAGTGTGAGAGCTTATCAGGAGATAACCCAATTATTACGGGCACAACGATTTGATCTTCCTGTAATATTTCACGGCTTCAACAAAAACATAAAACTGGCAAAACAGCTACTCGATGCGGGTTACTACCTAAGCCTAGGCGCAGATATCCTTAGCGGCAGACAGGACGCCTTGATCTCCGAAATCCCACTGGATAGGGTACTCCTAGAAACAGACGATAAAGCGATCGATATAGTAGCTATTTTTTCTTACTTTTGTGCTGCCCGAAAACTTCCTCTCGCTGTACTAAAGCAGCAGTTGATGGATAATTTTGAACGGGTATTTAATTACAGGATTGAAGAATGAAAGATTTATCGTGGTTATCTAGAACGGAAGCTTTGATAGGCCGTGAGGCTTTAGAAAAACTAGCCTCATCACACGTAATGGTATTAGGACTTGGAGGTGTAGGCTCTTATGCTGCAGAATTCATCTGTCGCGGAGGTGTAGGAAAAATGACAATTATAGATGGAGACACGGTCGATCCTACAAACCGCAACCGACAGTTGCCGGCCCTGGCTACCAATCACGGAATTTCTAAGGCGCAGATCATGAAACAGCGTTTGCTGGATATCAACCCGGAGTTAGACCTCACGGTACTGGAGGAATTCATTATCCCGGAACGTCTAGAAACCCTATTGGAGGCCAAACCTGATTATATCGTCGAGGCCATAGATAGTATCACACCAAAACTATTTTTGATCCGGCGCGCCTACGCGGCAAAGATTCCTTTTGTCAGTTCGATGGGAGCGGGAGGAAAAGTAGACCCTACAAAAATACAAATCGCTGATATCAGCAAATCCTATAACTGTAAACTGGCTTTACATATCCGTAAAAAACTACGTAAACACGATATCCGTGAAGGTGTAAAGGTCGCATTCTCTACGGAACTACCGGAAAAATCTTCGCTAATCTATACGGATGGCAGTAACTTTAAAAAATCGGCCTACGGGACAATGTCTTATCTGCCTGCTGCATTTGGAGGAGCAATAGCCTCTGTGGCGATTCGCGAATTGATCGGAAAAGAAGCATAATCGCGTATAACCGGAAAACACACCGATAAAAATATATTTTTCACCGAAAATCTGCCTAGGTTTACCTACTTGGGGTGGACAAGCCGTATATTCTCTCCTATCTTTGATAACATACAAACAAAGAACATAAATTTAAAAAAGAGAAATCATGGCATTCAAAGAAACTTATAATATCTCCGGAGAGAACCTACTAAAGAAAATCAAAGAACTGATCAACGATGGTAATGTGACGAAAATCACTATCGCTGATAAGCATGAAAAGGAAATAATCAGCTTTCCGGTAACTATTGGAATCGTAGGACTGATCCTCGCTCCTATTTTTGCTGCAGTAGGTGCATTGGCAGCTGTAATCGCAGAGTGTAAAATCATAGTCGAGCGTAAAGATGCCGAGTCCAAAGAAAATAACGAGGAAAAGGAACAAGAAGACAATCCCCTAGTTTAATTTTAACAGAACAGATAAAATGATATTGATCGCTGTATTATTCCCTTGGCTTTCCTTCTTTCTGAGGGGCAAGATTTTCTCGGGAATCTTATGTTTAGTACTACAGATAACCTTAATAGGATGGTTGCCCGCTGTAATATGGGCGGTTGCATCCCGACTGGATGCAAAGAACAAGCAGCGAATCGATCGTCTAAATAGATGCTAAATAAAAAGCCTTCGTGATCGAAGGCTTTTTATTTAATTTAAGAGATGATCTCTTCGATCTCTCTGATTATCTTCTGCGCAATCGCTTCCGCAGCCTCAGGTGTAGGCCCCTCGGAGTAGATACGGATAATTGGCTCCGTATTCGACTTCCGCAAGTGTACCCACTCATTTTCAAAATCAATCTTCAGACCATCGATCGTAGAATGTTGCTCATGTGCATATTTAGCCTGCATCTTTGCCAACAATCCATCGATATCTAACCCCGGGGTCAAGGTTATTTTATTTTTAGACATGAAGTACTGTGGCAACTCGGCTCTATAAGTCGAAACCTTCTTGCCCATCTTTGCTAGATGTGTCAAGAAAATCGCCACACCGACCAAGGCATCACGTCCGTAATGCGATGCAGGATAGATCACGCCACCATTGCCTTCGCCACCGATCACCGCGGCCACCTCTTTCATCTTGGTCACGACATTCACCTCGCCAACAGCTGCGGCAAAGTATTCGCCTCCATGACGCACGGTAACATCGCGCAAAGCACGTGTCGAAGATAGATTGGAAACCGTATTTCCTTTTTGCTGGGACAAGATATAATCGGCAACAGCAACCAGGGTGTACTCTTCGCCAAAAAGCTCGCCGTCTTCCATCATAAATACCAAACGGTCTACATCTGGATCTACAGCAATACCTAAATCTGCTTTATTACTCAATACTGCGGCAGAAAGATCGGTCAAGTGCTCTTTCAAAGGTTCTGGATTATGCGGAAACTTACCGTTAGGCTCGCAGTGTATCTTATAGATCGTCTCCACGCCCATTGCCTCCAGCAACGCTGGAATAAAAACTCCTCCTGTGCTATTGACTGCATCCACAGCAATTTTAAATCCCGCTCCTCTTACTGCTTCTACATCGACATATTCAAGAGCCAATACCGCATCGATATGTTTTTGAAGGTAACTGCTATCATTTACTACTTTTCCAAGATCCTGCACCTCTGCGAAATCAAAATCCAGACTTTCGCCAAGACTTAACACCTCTTGGCCTTCGGCATCGGAAATAAACTCGCCTTTTGCATTTAATAATTTCAAGGCATTCCACTGTCCCGGATTATGGGAAGCAGTCAATATAATCCCGCCTGCTGCTCCCTCTAAAGGAACGGCTATCTCTACAGTCGGTGTCGTAGAAAGTCCTAAATCGACGACCTCTGCACCAATACTCTGCAACGTACCGACGACTAGGTTATT
>JAITLW010000402.1 GCA_031277715.1 Sphingobacterium sp.
ACCCTATATCTATAGAATACAGGCTGAAATTGCACTAGCTGAAAATCAATTGGAAAAGGCAAAAGAATGCCTAGACAAGATTGGCCCCTATCTTACGTCTGGGGAAGTGGAGGAGCTGACAATGCTTACTTTCGGTAGTTGGGCCAAATATTATGACAAGACTGGAGATTTGGCTAAGTCTGTAGCTCATAGGGTGAAGGCCAGTGAGATAAAAACTAAAAGAGATAAGGTCGCCAAGCAGTTGTCTGACGAAATGATTGTCAGGCTTCATTCCACAAAGCAAGCATATAGAATCAAGTATATCTATGCTATTGCAGGTATGCTCTTCGTTCTAGTGAGTGCCACATTCGCCATGCTATATATCTATCGTCGTAAAAATGTATATAAGTTACGGTGTACATCAGTAATTTCAAAGTATGTAGGTGGTGAGAGAGGAGGCGTCCGTGAACCAGAAAGGCTGAAGGTACATATATCCCCGCCAGAGACAGACCTGTCGAAACCTACCGATGAATCTGAACAGTCTGTAGTTCCCAAGGCAAAAGATATAAATATCTCTAAGGATACCGAACAGAGACTCTGCAAGCAATTGGACAAGTTGGATAAGGAACATTTTTACCTCGAAAAGAGTATTACGCTCAATCAATTGGCTAGTAATATGGGAACTAATCCGCGCTACGTGACCTATATTATCCAACGATATAGAGGAAAAGACTTTTACGAATATATACAGAACAAACGTATCGAGTATATAATCGACCAACTCCATAAATCGCCCGAGTTACTTGGTTTTAAACTATCCTATCTTGCTGATTTATGTGGTTTTACTTCGCTTAGTAAATTTTCTACGGCATTTAAGCTTGTGACGGGTACGCCCCCTTCGGCTTATGTACATTTTATAAAAAAAGAGCTGGATGATAAATCTTCATAGAAACCCGATTCTATAGAAAGAAACATTTTCCTTTTGTCGAAAATAAAGAGCTTAAAACTTGGGTTCTAAAGCCCTTTGGGTTGCTATTTCCTATCTATGGATTTGAGACATTTTTCCTGCGGTCAAAGTATGGAATACTTCTGTTTAATTTGTTGATGGATTATGAATATGGCCATTAAAAAGGAAGCGATGGAAGCTACGAATGTGAAGAAAAGAAATAGGGTACGTAAAGAAGTAAAACTGGAAATAGTATATACAATTCTTTCAGGAGAGCTGTTTTTGGAAGAGGCAATGGCCAAGTATGGTATCCGTAACGAAATCAGTATTATAAACTGGATTAAAGAGTATCGTTCAGAGGTTGAGATTGGCTTACATATGACCAATGATTTCTTGGATCACCGTAAGGCTAAAGATGAGAGCCTGCTTGTGACAGAGATATACAAAAAGATACAGGAACTCGAAGAGGCAAACCAAATATTGAAAGAAGAAAAGGCCTATCTCGCAAATAAAGTTTTGATCTTAGAGAGGGAGATAAGCCAATCTATGGAGTCTAGGTAGCGTAAGATATTAAGCATTGTCCTAGACAATAGGTGATTTTGGGTTCCTTGATAGATATGGTAAATAGTAAATGAACAAATAATGCCCTTGAATGAGTAAGGGCATTACTTGTTTAGAATATACTCAAATCATATTTTTTAGCAAGATCCAAAATCATATGATAGCCTGCTAGCGAGTTGCCGTGGCTGTCTAAAGCAGGGCTGAAAACCCCGATTCCCATACCATGTGGTACACTGACCACGATACCTCCGCCGACGCCAGATTTACTAGGTAGTCCTACTGTACGAGCGTATTCTCCGCTGAATTCGTACATGCCAGCAACCAACATCTGCGATAGGATCAGTTTTGCTAATGCATTGTTTTTGTATTTCTTGTCTCCGTCATAGCGACTACATTCGTTTGCGAAAAAATAGCCAATTTTAGCAAGATCTTCTGCCGTGAGTTCAATGGAGCATTGCCTAAAATAATTATCCAGTTGGTCTTCAGAACCGGTGATTGCACCAGTATTTTTCATTAGATAGAACATTCCCCGATTGCGATGTCCCGTTTCTTTTTCAGATTGGTATACAGCTTGGCTATAGGTAATCGATGGGTTATTCGTGATATAACGGATCATTTCTAGAATTTTGACAAAAGGCTCATCCTCCTTTCCGGAGATCATACTGGTGGTAAGGATTGCGCCAGCATTCATCATCGGGTTCAGTGGCTTACCCGTAGTTTCCAGATTCGCAAAATGATTGAATGGCCGATCCGTTCCGTAATAACCTATTTTTTCAAAAACCGTTTCTTCCCCGTTTTCCATCACAGCCAGCATAAGGGCAATGATTTTAGAAACGCTTTGCATGGTGAACTTATGATTCCGATCACCTACACTGATCAGCTTGCCATTACTGTTTACGATAGCAAAGGCTATGGCGGTCGGATCTACTTTACCTAATTCCGGAATATAATCGGCAACTGTGCCTTCCTTGTAGTAATGTTTGTTTTTTTCGAGAATAGATGCTAGTGTTGTTACATTGATATCTGTAGTATTATTTTTTTGCGCAAAACTGACTGAGCTCGTAGTGAGGACAATAAGTAAGGTTGTAAGTACGTTTTTTATGCAGTGTAGTGCTTGCTCTCTATTCATTATTCTTATGTTGAAAGTCTATTTTTTAGCCTATAGGCCATTTCGTGAATTGTAAAAATACAAAAAAATGATGTTCTAAATGGATTTCAAATAAGTCTAAACGTTTTTCGACGTGGCGTGTTGTATTAATAGCATATGGTAAAATTTGAAAAAGTAACCCGAAAGGTGTTAATGTACTTGAAGGGGAGGGGATATAATATTCTAACCTCCAATAATGAATTGATAGATTCGGTAATTTACTGGTTTCCGGAACGTATAGATAATATAAGGGGATATATGAGAGAGTTGAATAATCTCGGATATGAGCCACCTCTAAATCATCCTACCTTGCTTCGGATTGAGGAAGCGTTGGAAAATATGAAAGAGGAGGAATTGGAAGGTTTTGTCTTTATTTCGGTTTGATTTAAGGTGATTCATCTTGTCTCTCAGTGTGTTTTGTGTGTCATATATAAAGCACCTGTTATTTATTTTGAGTAATTATCAGTTTTTTATTCTATATTTACATTATTAATTATTTTTTTATTTTTTTAAATTCGCCATGAACGAAGGCATTGTAAAATTTTTTAACGAAACTAAAGGTTTCGGATTTATTACTCCAAATGACGGAGGAAATGAGGTATTTGTACACGTATCAGGCCTCACGCAAAATATACGCGAAAACGATCACGTATCTTTTGACATCCAGGATGGGAAAAAAGGTCCCAACGCAGTAAATGTAAAGTTGATTTAAGATTTTTCTTGCATATATTGTTAAAGCCGTTCTATATACGAACGGCTTTTTCTATTGTATGATTCCCTTTTTTTTGTATTATTGCAAACGATTACCGTTGTTTTTTATTAAATTCAAATTTTTAGAGGCTTTGAGAAGAATTATTTTCAAAGATTAAACAGTTATAGAAATGATTCGATCAAAGATAATTGCTACAGGGGCATATATCCCTACAGAAATAGTTGATAATCAACATTTTTTAGGCAGTAACTTCTTTACAGATGACCAAACCAAAATAGAACAACCTACGGAGACGATAATACGTAAGTTTAAAGTTATTACTGGTATTGAGCAGCGGCGTTATGCGCCGTTGGGAATTGCAGCTTCTGATATGGGGGCATTTGCCGCCGAGGAGGCTATCCGGATTTCGGGGATCGACCGTGAGTCTATAGATTTAATTATCGTGGCTCACAACTATGGCGAGATGAAATACCCAGGTGCGCCCCGCGATATGGTTCCTTCTGTAGCATCAAGAATTAAGAACAAATTAGGCATTCACAATACCTCCTGTGTACCCTATGATATCATTTTCGGTTGCCCGGGTTGGGTTCAAGGAATGATTCAGGCTGATATGGCCATTCGATGTGGTGATGCTCGTGTTTGTCTGGTGATCGGGACGGATACTCTTTCTAGAGTATTAGATTCTTCCGATAGGGATAGCATGATTTTTTCTGATGGAGCAGGGGCGTGTATCGTACAGGCCAGTAATGAAGCGGACTCTGGTATCATTAATGTAGCAG
>JAITLW010000238.1 GCA_031277715.1 Sphingobacterium sp.
GCCCGCGGTATGCAGGGAGTGATACTGGAAATTAGACGTGAACGTAGGGCAGAATTATTTAATGAAGGTTTTCGTTGGGATGATCTGATGCGGTGGAAAGAAGGCTTGAAAGTGAATCAGCCTATTGTGGGTGTATATTTTCCAGGAGTAGGTGCTTACGATTTTACGGGAGATAGACAGGCTGATGTATTTGTGCACACAGGTAGTACTGCAGGTGCTCCTTCTTCGGTCACTTCGATGATTAATATCAGACAGCGTACACTACGCAATCCAATTACGGGACAACAGGGGGCTGATGCAGGAAATATAGATCCTTTCCCAGATGGTGGTAAATTTAGAGAAGATAGGGATTATTTGGCTCCTATTCCTTTGGAAGAGCTTCTGCTCAATGATAACCTACGTCAAAATCCAAAATGGGAGGAAAAATGAGAAAATTACTGATCGTAATCTGCCTGCTATTTACGGGGCTCTATGACTCACAGGCGCAGATAAAAGAACATGCACATCAAATAGGATATTCCATCGATTTTAAAAAAATAACGCTCGAAAAAATGCGTTATGCGAAATCTGTTGGTATTGATTATATCGAACTCGCAGGAGTATCGAGTATTCTGGATAAAGAGCTCAATCTGAAGGGGACGAAGTCGGGATGGAAGATCAAGGTGGATAGTTTGAAAGGAATATTAGATGCAGCAGGGATAAAAGTATGGTCTATCCATATGCCTTTTTCAAAGGATTTGGATCTGTCGTTAGTGGATGAGGTGGCACGTCAAAAAGTGATTCAGACGCAGCTTGCTGTAGCGGAGGTGTTTTCGCCTGCGCAACCTCAGATCATGCTGTTTCACCCCTCTTATTTCTTAGGTAATAATGAACGCGAAGCACGAATCAACCAGTTGGTAAGATCTGTTGATGAGCTCTATCTTGGACTGGAGCGATATGATGTACAAATGGTCGTTGAGAATATGCTGGGGCCTAATCTTACGATGGGAGATCGGGAGCGGCCTTTGTTACGGACGGTAGAGGAATGTCAGCTTGTGTTTCGAAGATTTCCTGAAAAAGTAGGAATTGCTGTTGATATGTGCCATATCGCAAATCCAGAAAAACTATTGCTGGCATTCGGCCAACGCGTAAAGACATTGCATGTGTCAGATGGCAATGGACAGGCCGAATTACACTATCTTCCTTGTAATAAGAAGGGAGAAAACGATTGGACGGCAATATTTGCAGCATTGGATAAAATCAACTATGAGGGAGTTTTTATGTATGAATGCAAATATAGTGACGAACGGGAGCTAACAGATTGTTATGATGAATTGCGTAAGCAATATGTCAACAGCTTATAAAGCAATGGTTGGAAATTATTTAAAAGATATTCTGATGAAAAAGATAAATTATATACTGCTATGCCTACTCGTTGTTTTTGGGGTGCTCGGCTGTAAAAAAGATAAAGGCGCATTCGAAGAAAAACTACTGATTGATATAGACTATATGGAGGTGAGTAGTAGGACGAATACGTATAATTTTGAAGTACTATCGAACACAGCGATAGCGGTAGAAACGGATGCTGACTGGATTGTACTGGATACAACGGCGTATGAAAAAGGTAAGCAACGAATTGGTTTTTCGACCGTGAGCAATGAAGATGACGAGCGTTCGGGGACGATCTCCGTACGGATCAATCAGGATGAGTCCCGTCAGGTGCTTGTCATTCAGGAGTCGGGTAAAGTTCCTGTATTTTACGTCACGGTCGATGGTACGGGAGATGGTAAATCTTGGAATACGCCTACAGATCTAACCACAGCGATAGAAAAAGCGACGACAAACAGTACTATTTATTTGGCAGAGGGAATATACAGGCCGTCTAAGACAATCCGTAATGGAGATGCTAACGAAGAATCTGACAAGACGTTCGAAATTTCGAAAAACATCAGTCTGATTGGTGGCTTTCCTGCAGATGCCCTCCCGGGAGCAAGACCGAATGCGGACCTATATAAAACGGTGTTGGAAGGTAAACTGACGTCGGGCAAAGAGGTGTTCCATACGGTGACCGTTACGGCTGCATTGGATCAGGATTCCAAAGTTCATTTGGAGGGATTGACGATCCAAGGTGGAAATGCAACGGATAGAGCGACCAATACAACTATCAGTAGTGTAAAATATAGCCGCGGAAACGGAGGAGGTCTGTTGATTGCGAATGCTATAGTATACCTGAAAAAAGTCGAAATAGTGGGCAATAAGGCAACTAATGACAAGGGAACGGCAGGTTTTGCTGCGGGAATGTATGTGTTTGCTGGTGCCAGGGTAACTATGGAGGACTCCAAGGTAAATGAGAATACCAACAATAATAACAATGGAGGTGGAGTATGGGTTGCAGACGCTACATTGACAGCATATGGCTGTGAGTTTAACGATAACTATGCAAGAGGTACAGCAGGGGGGATACATGGGTATCCTAACGCCAATATCTATTTGTATGATTCGGAAGTGATGAACAATAATAACACTTCTTATGGGGCAGGCGTCTATGTGCGTGAAAATTCAAATGCAGTAATTGTAAATTGCCTTATTGTTGGTAATAAGAGTACATCGGCCAATGGGGGAGGTGGCGTCATGCAATACGGTGGAACAAAAGTAGATATCATCAGTTCGACGATAACGGGAAATGAGGTCGTCGGTCCGGGAGCAGGTATATATAGAAGAGATAAGGTCAATAACCTGACCGTTATCAATTCCATTATATCTGGGAATAAACAAGCATCTACATCAAAAGACATAGATGCCCATACCGATAATGCGACTATAATCCCAAGTGTTAAGAATACGGTGAATGCGGCATCTACCTATGATGATGCAGGGACAGTTGTGGCTGGGGCGATATTTACTCCGTCTTCGATGTTAAGTGCAGCATATCTGCCCGTGGGAACCAATAATCCGGCATTGACCTACGGTCTTACGGGGGCAAGCCTGGTAACGATAGGACAGAGCTATACTCCAGTGCTTGATAAACGTATAGAGAAAGATATCAATGGAGAGTCAAGAGGCAGTACTGTGATGGGGGCTAAAATAAAATAGTTGTTATGAAGAAGCTTTTTGGGTTCATACTATTTTGGATTTGTGTGTTGCAGATCAGTGCAATAGCTAATCCCAAGACCATTATGTTGGTCTTGGGATCAGCAGATGCCACAGTATTGGAAGAACGTATTGAGATTGCTGCGAGATTGTACCGTACGCAGCCTATTCAAAAAATAATAGTGAGTGGTGGTTGCGGGGCTCATGGATCGGGCATCTGCGAGGCAACAGCAATGCAGGAAGGGCTATGGGCCAGGGGTATTGAAAGACACAAAGTGTATAAAGAAGAAAATGCGAAGACAACGGTACAGAATTACGTGTTCAGCAGAATCTTGCGGGATGAGCTTGATCAACAGATCATCCAGCCTGGAGATACCGTTTTCGTTGTGTCCAACCATTGGCATGCAATTGCCGTTGCAGCACGGTTGCAACAGTTTGATGGGGTCGTAGGACGCTTTTATATTGAAGGAAGTATCATACCCAAGGTAACAGACAAATTGGATTATGTTGGGATATTCAATGGACAGCCCGATAATGAAAAGTTTGTGTTGCGTGGCTCATGGCTGACCCCAGAAGCACAGTGGTCGGTAGGCGATAGTGTATATTATCTCCAGAATAATATCGTGTATGGGACGGATGGGCAGAATAGTTCGTTCACCGTAAAAGAAGCAAGAGAGGTATTACCGTTCTTAAAGTCATTCGATACAAGCCATTCGCGCGCATTCATAGATGGAGGTAAGTTTTGGTGGATACGTAATGGAGATAGCTTGTGGAAAGTGGATAAGGAGACCAAAAAGATACTGGAAAAAATGTCCTGGTTTGATTGGGGCACGGGGTTGCCTGAAGCTTGGAAAGAATCTGGCTTTAATGCAGGAGTGTTTTGGAATAATTCTCTGATATTATTTGCCAATGAAAGAATATTGGTCGCCCAGGTTGAAAAGAAAAACCGGGTATTTGTGAAAGAGATGCCGGCAACTGAATACTTTGGAAACTGGCCTTTCGCCTGGGGGAAAAGTAATGTCGCAGCGGCAACCATAGACCCTGGTACCGGACGGCTGATCCTCTACCGGAATATGGAACGTGTAGAGGTAGGGAAGAATCTACAGGTCATTGGTATGCCGGCATCCAACAAGTTAAAATGGATCGAAGATCCTAAGTGATAACTGAATAATTTGATACACATGAAAAAGAATTTTTTATATAGTTTAATGCTACTTTTCCTCGTCTTCGCATGTAGTAAGAAAGAAGAAGGAACACAACTACCTTACGACTATTCAAATGTCGAAAAGGCTGGACTCAAGGAGTTACTGGACAAAGCCGATTGGAAGAAAAAGGAGGTATCGACGGGTATCGTGTGGAAATATTACCAATTTCCACAGATTTTTGATTCAAAGCAATATATCAATATCCTGGAAGTAGACTTGAATAAAGGATTGCAAATCGAAATTCCCTATGTGAAAACAGGTTTTTTGAAGACCAGTGTAGCCGCTACAACAAATAATGCGTTAGTCGCTTTCAATGGCAGTTATTTCAATACGAACACAGGTGGGTCTACGGTATTTTTTAAGTACGAAGGAAATATCGTGAATAATACGGTGTCTGGATTCAGTGCTTATAGGGAAAATGGAGCGGTGGTCCTGGATAATAAAGGAGGAGCTCGGGTAATCGGAAAACCGGCGGTAGGATGGGGAGCGGTAGCGGAGCCTGTTGTGCTAGCAGGTGGACCTTTGTTAATATTAGAAGGTAAGCAACAGTCACAGCTGAATGTCGATTTCAATACGGCAAGACATCCAAGAACGGCCTTTGGGGTGACGGCGGACAATAAGATGATTGTAGTTGTAGTCGACGGGAGATCTTCCCAGTCTCAAGGTTTGACGATAGCACAGCTCTCGGAACTGATGGTAGCATTGGGATGTACACAGGCACTCAACCTTGATGGTGGCGGATCTTCTACGGCTTGGGTCAAAGGAGAAGGTGTTGTCAACTTTCCTTCAGATAATGGAGTATTTGATCATGAAGGCGAGCGTGGCGTAGCTACTGTATTTACAGTGAAGTAGCCCTACTCGTCTCACCTAGCAAATCCCCAGATATATTGACACCTATCTGGGGATTTTTAGCGTTGAAATTTGATCTATAGTTCATCAAAACACCTTCTTGATTTAACAGCAGCTTAATCTGCGACAGGTACCTTCGTGCCAATCTAAATAAGCAGTATACAGCATGAACAAAACTTTAATTTTGCTTGCCGCAATATGTGCCTTTGCCAGCCATACGATTGCGCAGGAAGATGCCGGAATCATGAAACTTGACGAATTTCGGTACCCCAAACAACGTAAGATAATCGATATACCCAATGTCAATGGATTGCAGGTGTTGAAGTGTGATTTTCACATGCATACGGTATTTACAGATGGACATGTCTGGCCCAATGTACGTGTGCAGGAGGCCTGGAAGGAAGGTTTGGATGCGATCGCATTTACAGAACATGTGGAATATACCCCCCATAAAGACGATGTAAAGCCAGGGAACTTACGCCCGCACGAGTTAGCGAAAAACTTAGCAGCAGAGCAGAATATCCTTTTGATAAAAGGAACAGAAGTAACACGTAATACCCCTCCAGGGCACTTTAACGCGTTATTCATACAGGATGACAAGAATCTCGTGGTACCTAGAGATTCTGATTTGGACGAACAGGCTATACAGGCTGTCGTGGATCAGAAGGCATTTATCTTCTGGAACCATCCCGGATGGAAGGCTAAACAGATCGAAGGTTCTTATGAGTGGATACCTTTTGTAGATAAGATGTACAAAGAAAAAAATCTGCACGGTATCGAAGTGGTCAATGGTTTTGGATTCCATAAGAAAGCCTTGGACTGGGCCTTGGATAGAAATTTGACGATTATTGGAAATACAGATATTCATAATCTGATCGCGCATGAGTATGATATAGAGCGTGCGGGGGTGCACCGTACAATGACATTGGTGCTGGCCAAAGACCGCTCGGCACAGGCGATCCGTACGGCTCTTGAAGCAGGTAATACAGTGGCATGGTCAAGTGATTACCTATTTGGAAAAGAAGAACACGTGCGCGCGTTATTCCACGCTTGTGTAAAGTTGAGCCCAAGTTTTTACAGCAAATCGAATGGAAAGAAAGCCGAGAGCAAGTACTACGAATTGCAGAACAATTCGGATCTGTATTTTGAGTTACAATTAGTAGATGGAAAGGGGACGAAGAATATCGTGTTGCGCCCTAAGTCGTCACAGATAGTAATCGCTGATGCTGGGCAGACTAAGCTATCGTACGAAGTGATGTCCACCTATGTACGCAGTGATCAACATTTGAAGATCGAGCTGAGTCTATAGCAATTGAACGAATTTAGTTTCAAAAAAACAGAATAACTTGTATTTGGAGAGCTTGTCCCTGGTAATAGGGCAAGCTCTTTTTTTATTTAAAAGATTTTGACTTATTTTTGATTCCGCCGTTTGGATAAGGTGCTATGGAATTCAATAAAGACGATACACAAGATTTTGCTGCTTTCAAATCGGGAGACGATGCGGGCTACGTCCAGTTGTTTCGACGGTTTTATCAACCGCTATGTCTTTTTGCACTACAATTTAAAATCAATAAAGAAGATGCCGAAGAGGTGGTGCAGGATGTTTTACACCAACTTAGGAATAAAAAAGAGGACTTCGATTCCTTGAGTAAACTGGCGTCTTTTCTATATGTGAGTACCCGTAATGCAACTTTCAATCGTCTGGATAGAAATAATCGTCAGATCAAGAATCAAGCGCGGTTTTACCTAGAATCGGAAACACCGGATGTACTCAACGCAGAACAATTTCAAAAAATGGTGTATGCTGAGACTATTGGCCAGCTCCATGAAGCATTTAAAAAGTTGCCCAGCCAATGTGCTAAGGTCATGACCATGCTCTATCTCGAGGGGCATACGGTAGCTGAAGTTGTGGAGCAACTACAGATCACGGCCAGTACCGTGTACGTACAAAAGAAAAAGGGAATAGACTACCTAAAAGAATACCTAAAACCAGAAGATTACTTCCTGATTACACTTCTTTTATCTGGTTTTTTTAAAATTAATTAACTGTTTATTAGTGTTTTGTCGTTTTTGTTTGAATTGGGGTAAAGATTTCTAACCTCAGTTCTGTTCTCCTAGTATATAAGCAAAAACCTTAGTTACCAAAAAATAATGATTTCAAAAAAAATAGCTGGCCTCATCGCGGGGAAGAAGCTGGATATCTTGTCTGTCGAAGAAGAAAGAGTGCTTTTGGCATGGAGGCAAGAAGCCGAGACGCACGAAGAAGCCTATCAATATGCAATAGGGCGGGCGGGCTGGTATAAGGATTTGCAGACAGCCGAGTCTATAGATGTAGATGGGGCGGTCGATAAGGTGCTGCAGCGTATACTCTGTGCCGAATCGAAAAAAATAAAACCGAGGTACTGGTGGAGATACGCTGGCGTGGCAGCAGCAGTATTATTGGTGTTGCTATCGGTACTTTGGAAGTATAACATTCAGGAGCCGGAGATTGTTCCAGGGGGGAATAAAGCCATACTTACACTAGCTGATGGTACTTCTCTTCCGTTGAGCGAAGGGCAGCATGAGTTGGTTATTTCGGATGAACTGCTGTATGGCGACGGCTCGGGACTGCAGGGTGTAGCAAAGGGAGGAGCTGCGGATGAGATGATGGAAATAGCAACGCCTAAGGGAGGCGAGTATACGGTCGTTTTATCCGATAAGTCAAAGATTATTTTGAATGCGGCATCGAAACTGCGATTTCCCAAAGTCTTTTCGGCTAAGGAACGGATCGTAGAGCTGGAGGGAGAAGCTTATTTTGAGGTAAATAAAGCATTAACGGTTACACAAAATCCACAGCCTTTTTTAGTGAAAACAAAACAGCAGGTGGTGAGCGTGCTCGGAACACAGTTTAATGTTTCCGCCTATGCAGAAGACAAAAGTACCTATACGACATTGGTAGAAGGCAAGGTGGCGATCTCGGCAGAACATCGTGGCGCGAAGGCACAGGAGTTGACTCCAGGACAACAGGCTATTAATAACGGAACTGGAGCTATTGAGGTTAAGACAGTCGATGTATTTAACTATACATCCTGGACTAAAAATCAGTTCGTATTTGCATCGGAGCCCTTGGGATCGGCGATGCAGAAACTTGCGCGATGGTATGATATGGAGTACGTTTTCGAGAAGGAATCGTTAAAAAATGAACGAATCGAAGGAATACTGCCACGATATGCATCGTTGGAGGAGCTTTTGGAGCTGATGAAGGAATCATTAAACCTACGTTTTCGTGTCAGTGGTAAACAGGTGTATATCTATTAGAAAATCAATTCAATAAACCGTATAAAATGAGAAAAATTATCGCACTGATCGTTAGTTTATTATGGCTGAGTTCGGGAGTCTTTGCCCAGAAGATGATATTGAAAAATTTCAACTATTCTAGCGCTAACTGGCAGAAGTATGATGGGCATAGATTGACTATTGTGGTGTTAGACACTTCTGTAGGAGGTACTGCTCTGTTGGCAGAGGAGACCATCAAGGGAGGTAAGTTTAGTATTAAAGGACAGGTATGGGCTCCACAAAATGCCTACTTCGGTTTGTATAATCCGGAAGGTGATTTCGTCTATAAGCAGGAATTTATTGCTGAACCCGGCGAGCTTCAAATAGATAGGGATCCCGAATCAAATGGTATAATCATTAAGGGCGGAAAGTACAATAAGTTGTTTGAAGCAATAAAGAAGGACCCTGTATATGTGGCAAAGCTGGAAGCATTTGAAAGTTATTCCCGCTCCTTGACCTCAGAAGATTTTCAGGTGGATGCCAACAGAGTGAAATATACTGAACTACAAAAAGAAGCAGGTCAGATTTTACAGGCTAAATATGATGCTATTCGCGACAATAATCCGGATCCAATAGCCCGATTGTTGACTTTCAAGATGGTGAGATCGCTGGATACGAGAGAAAAGGATCTCGATCTTCTGCAAAAAGAATTGGGCGAGTTGCCGGAAATCGTATATCTGAAGTATAGAATACAAGATGCCAGTGCGAGGGCTAAGAAACAGGTGGTGATGGGGGTAGATTCTACGATAAGTGATTTTAAAGGCAATGACTTAGCTGGAAATCAGATGCATCTCGTGGAGGTCTTGAAGAAGAATAAATACACACTTGTCGAATTTTGGGCCTCGTGGTGTGGACCGTGCAGGGCGGAAATTCCGCATATGAAAAAAGCATACGAACGATTCAATACCAAAGGGTTTGAAATACTCTCGTTTACATTGGATCATGAACGTGAACGTTGGTTGAAGGCTTCCAATGAAGAGCATATTCCATGGATAAATATAGGAGATCTAAAGGCTTTTAAAAGTCCAGTCGTGCAGATGTTTGGTATTAGAGGAATCCCCGCCAATTATCTCGTCGATGCAACTGGAAAGATTGTCGCGGTAAACCTGAGGCAAGAAGATCTTGATAGAAAACTAGCTGAATTATTATAGTATACTAACCTAAAAAGAGAGGAGAAATATGAGCAAAAGCTGACACATTAAGGATGATATAATGGGTGTTTATCCCTAATGAAATTAATCGTAAAATGAATACAATTAATCAATAACCTTTAAAAATGAAGAAATTTTTTACTAAACAAAATGAAGGAAGACTGTCTACCTCTGCATGGAAGATAGATTCTAAACCATTGTACAACTGTAATGTTCCCAAGTGGGGGAAAGTTTCTCTTGCCGTTGTTTCGATGCTCATGGGCACTATAGCCGTGAGTGCATCGTCTTATGCGCAACGAATAAAATTTGAGAACAAGAACGTAAGTTATAGAAAGGTATTTCAAGAAATCAATAGACAGACGGGCTATCACTATTTGTGGACTGCTAAAGGGGTAGATCCAATGAGTAAAATAGCGGTATCTTTTAATGATGAATCGATAGAACAGGTGTTGCGAAAAATTGAAAGTAACCATCCGCTGACTTTCGAGATTCAGGATAAAGTGATCCGTGTCAAGGCAAAACCTGCAACGCTGGCAAGTGTAGCAGGAGCTGGATTAGGAAACAAACTATCGCGGACGTCCGAAGCCAATATACAACAAGCCGTAAGAGGCAAGGTGACCGATGAAAAGGGAAATCCTTTAGTAGGGGTTAGTGTTACTGTAGAGGGAAGGCGTATAGGGACTGTTACAGATGCAAATGGGAATTTTGTACTGGAAGGAATAGAGTCGGGTCGCACTTTACACATCTCCTATGTAGGGTACGTGCGGAAGACCGTAGAAGCCAAAGCTAATATTGGCAGCATTAGTTTAATACCTACGGATGGGGAAATAGAAGAAGCTGTAGTTCGAGTTAATACAGGTTACCAAAGTTTGCCACGTGAACGTATGACGGGTTCATTCAGTTATGTTTCTGGGGAACAGCTGGAGTCTAAGTTGGCAACAGGTCTGAAGAATGCGCTGGAGGGACAGGCCGCTGGGGTGGTGATTGACAAATCCGGAAATATCGAGATTAGAGGTATTTCGACATTCAGCGCGGAGAAAACGCCACTCGTAGTGGTCGATGGATATCCGATTGAAGGAGGAATTGATGATATCAATCCGATGAATATAGAAAGTATTACCGTATTGAAAGATGCGGTGGCGGCTTCTATTTATGGGTCTCGTGCAGGTAATGGTGTTATTGTAATTACAACAAAAACAGGAAAGTCAGGAAAACCAAGAGTAAACTATTCCGGATTTGTTAATATCGTATCCAAACCAGAACTGAAATACCTGAATAGAGCGTCCTCATCAGATTATATAGATGCAGAGATCGATCTATTCAACGAAAATCCGAATGGTCCCTCGACTATAAGTACAGGTAATATGAGCCGCGTTACGTATCTATTAATGCAGGTAAGGGAAAAGAAAATCTCCCAAGCAGAAGCGATGGCTGAAATCGATGCGCTACGTAAGGTAGATGGTATGAAGCAGATTGAGGATTCGTTCTTTAGAAATAAGATCACGCACCAACATAACTTGGGTATTGTCGGCGGAACAGAAGAGTATAACTACAATATTGCCGTAAATTATCAGAATACAAAAGAGAACCTGTTGAATAACGATGGCAAGAAAATTATTTTTGACCTGAAGAATGAGTGGAAACCGTTTTCCTTCTTGACAGCGGGTGCCTCCGCGAACTTTACGGTAAATAATACGGAATCTAGTTATATGATTGTGAATACGACATCAGGACCTAATCACTTAGGGAATTACTTCGGTTCTTTAACAGCTTATAACAGTGCCTCTTTGCTTCGTCCCTATACTAATCTCTGGGATGAGAATGGAAATCCGGCAGATATATGGGGTATTAGCCAGTACAAAGTGAATACCTATAAAAATACACCGGGAATGAAACGTTGGGATTATCATCCACTACAGGATATTTACGATAATCAGTATGATAGGAAGAATTTTTCAGCCCGCATCACAGGTTTTGTACGTGCAGAGATCATGGAGGGATTGACAGCAGAAGTCGGTGGTAACTGGGTGAGAGGGAATACCCTAACGAAAGGATTACAGTCGGCAGATGCTTTTGCAGTAAGGCAGGCCTATAACGACCATACTTCTAAAAAGAATAATGCAAACCATTATTTTCCGGACGGTGCTGTAATCAACGAGTATAGAGATATCAATGAGTCGTGGACTGTCCGTACACAACTGAACTATACTAAGGATTTTCAGGGAATCAAGCATCGCTTAAATGTGCTAGCAGGTAACGAAATCCGTAAAATGACATTTGATAATAATCAACTGGCTACGCGGATGGGATATAACCCAACAGCTGGATCTTTTATACCTGTCAATATCAAAGATTATGTGGGAGGATTATACAATGCGGATAAGTTATTTAATACAAGTTTTAGTGGCATTACCAATGGTGAGTTTAAATACAGGGATAATCGCTTTGTATCTTGGTACGCCAATGCTTCGTACGAGTATGACAACCGTTTTATCGTAAGTGGATCTACACGTCTAGATTTGACGAACTTCTTCGGTACGGATAAAAAATACCGCTATAAACCATTGTGGTCATTAGGAGGAACGTATAAATTGAGCAATGAAAAATTCTGGAGCAGTGAGGTGGTCAATAAACTCCATGTACGGGGATCGTATGGTATCAACGGTAATATTTCGCTAGAAAATGGACCATTCTTAATCCTAAGTGTAGGTCAGTATGATCAATCTACTGGGGGGATGTCGTATGGAATGAAGTCGCCAGCGAACAGTCAACTACGTTGGGAGAAAATAAGAATCGCAAATGCTGGAATCGACTTTGGGTTATTTAATAATAAAATAGAAGGTAGTCTTGACTATTACAATAAATACAGTAGTGATCTATTAACAAATGACGCTGTTGATCCAACCGTAGGGTATACTTCCTTAGTAAGGAATATTGGTGAGATGAGCAATGAAGGATTCGAATTGAGTCTAAATGTCAATGTAGTGAATAAAGATCGGTTGCGATGGACCATTTCTCCCAATGTTGCCTACAACTTCAATACGGTGAAAAATTATAATGTGACGAGACAATATGCTTCGAGTTATACAAGTCCACAAGGAATCCTAGCTACAGGCTATCCGGCAGCAGGTATTTGGGGGTATCGCTTTGCGGGATTGAATGACAAAGGACAAGCGCAGGTTTATAATGCTGCAGATGAGGTGGTCTTGATTGCGAATACGACGCCGAAAGATGTGGTGTATCAAGGAACCTTTAGACCTAAATGGGACCTGGCATTGACCAACCGTGTCAAATATCAGGACTGGAATCTATCCTTCATGTTTATTGCAAAATTGGGACATAAATATAGAAAAGATGCCTTCGTAGGATCCAATTTCCAAAATAGACATGTGGCAGAGCGCTGGCGTAAACCAGGTGATGAGGCAAATACCATCTATCCGGTACTGCAGTCTT
>JAITLW010000043.1 GCA_031277715.1 Sphingobacterium sp.
CTAAACCTCAAAGGTGAGAAAGTGTCCTTGGCCAGTCTAAAAGGCAAAGTGGTCGTACTCGACTTCTGGGCCACTTGGTGTCAACCTTGTATCCGCTCTTTCCCAGGGATGCAGGCTGCACAGGCGGAATATGCAAACGATGATAAGGTACAGTTCCTGTTTATCAATACCTGGGAGCGCGATAAGGAATATAAAAAGAATGTAGTATCCTTTATCGAAAAGCACAATTATCCGTTCGAAGTATTATACGATGATCAAAAAGATAGCGAGACAGGCCAAGTATTAGCTGCAAAATATGGTGTTCAAGGTATACCTGC
Organism: Sphingobacterium sp.; assembly: GCA_031277715.1. Lineage (GTDB taxonomy): Bacteria > Bacteroidota > Bacteroidia > Sphingobacteriales > Sphingobacteriaceae > Sphingobacterium. The sequence goes on from JAITLW010000043.1 coordinate 318, forward strand.
TAAATTTATCATTGATGGAGAAGGCAATATCCGATATGCACTAACGGGTTCATCTCCTAACGTTGATTACATCAAAATGGAGATAAAAGAATTGATTGAAGCCGCTAAAAAAGCACCGAAGCGCTAAGGGCTATCGAGGACCATTTTACAACAGCATCATCGGCAACAGCGATCGCCATGGACAGGCCATGTATAATAAAAGAATAATTTTCAGCAGAATACGCTATAGCAAGGATAAGTCTCGGAATATGAGTATCAAATGAGATGTAGTAGCAAAATATTCGGAAGTTCAGATTTACCTTAAAAATATAATGCCTGACCTGTACTTTTGTAATAGAAAATCGGGTTGAAAAAACTTAAATGATTGAGGTTTATATTGGTTAGTTCAAAGCGTCCAAGGTTCTCCACCGAGGACGCTTTTTGTATATCGTTGCAAAAGTTGGTTATAAAATGGGGTAACCGGTTTCGAATTTCGATTCTGAGAGCACGAAGAAGGTCTGTACCTTATCTACATTCGGCAGTACAGCTAGTTTATTCCTTAAAAACATATGGTAACCTTCCATATCGCGGGTCGCGACACGTAGGAGGAAATCATAGGAACCGGACATCTGAAAACACTCCATCACTTCGCCAAACTGCGCTACGCTGTCTTCAAATTTTTTGAGTGATTCTGCATTATGCTCGACGAGAAATACCTGTGAGAAAGAGATCAATCCTATTCCGATCTTTTGTCTATCCAATATGGCTACCACATTCTTGATATAGCCATTTTCTTTCAATCTGCGTACTCTTTCATGCACCGCAGTGATCGATTTATTTATTTTGAAAGATAGATCCTTATTGCTCAACGCTCCATTCTCCTGAAGCAAGCGTAGTAATTTAATATCTGTCTGATCTAAGTTCATGACACAAGAATTCTATTTTGGAATATATGGTGGTTTTAATTTCAACAATATCTTACTGTCTGGATGGACCGCGCGAAATATTCGGTCTTCATTTTGCTCCAAAAGCAGCGTCCGCTTTCCCCCACTTTCACTGTCGGGATACAGGATGAGTTTATATCTTTTACTGGTCTTAACGGGTTCCATCGACTGTCGTGACAATGACTTACTACATCATAAGAAATTATTCTACAAAATTCCCAAAAACCAACAAAAACAACAACAGCAACACTGATAATCAGTAAAATATTCGTAAAAAGCATAAAATACACATACTTCATTCAGCATTCACACAATCGATTGCGTAAATGTTATTACTTTTTTCAGAAAGCCAAAAAAGATGGTGTAAACTAATTGATTACTCGCGACCATTCTTCTTTACTTTTGAAGCCACTGCACATGTCATTACGAATCCACCTAACAGCAAGGATCTAAGGCCAATTCCGTACGAAATATGACTTTGACCGATAGCGGATATCGAGCTGTGACTTGGTATTAACACTGCTGAGGCTATCGTGTTAAGCCATACAGTAAAATGGCCTTCTAAAGGTGGAAGCATAGCAACTAGCTCTTGGTCTGTTGCAGTATCCGATGGTATGAATGAAAAAGGGCTAGCACCCCCTTCGCGCTAAATTGCTAGATAATAGAGATTCGATAGTCTAATGGGGTAACTTTTGCTTTTCTTTTAAATAACCTATTTAGGGATTGAGGTTCTATAAAATGCATTTTTTTAGCGATTTCGGCAACAGACAGATCTGTTTCCGCCAGCAATTCTTTCGCTATCGTAACGATGAAGTTGTCAATATGGTGTTGCGCAGTACTTCCTGATGTTTTTAACGAGACATCGTTGAGAAATTGTGTGGTATGATCTAGCTTTTTAGCTAATGACGCTAAAGTGGGCAGAGCGATGAAACGATTTGCTTTCCTATCAAAATAGGTATGCAGTTCATTTATGAAATTTTGCTGCAGCAGTTTGCATTCGTCTAATCTATTCGCTAATGACCACTGGTAAAATCTTTGCATATGTTGCAATAGCAAATTTAGATAGGCCACAAGTATGGTGGAATGGATCTCACTACTTGGCATTTTTGTCTCCCGAGCGATCAGCTCAAAGATATTTTTTATCAGCCTATAATCGTTACCCATCAACGGAATAGACTCCTGGATAGAATAGGCTAAGAATCCGTAATCCTTTAACCTATTCCGCATGCTGTACCCTTTAAATTGGTCCGATCGGAAGGCAAAACATAAACCATCTTTAAGATGTCCTTTTACTTCTTCAACCGGAAAATATTGATGATTGAAAAACAACAAAATATATTGTTCCCCATCAACTTTATGGAGTCGTCCAAGAACGATTATAAAATAATTATCATTAATCCATTTCTGTGCAGACTCAAAAAATTCCTGTTCACTTCCAAATTGGTCAAAATAATAGCTGTAATTTAATCTAAAAGTATCCTGGAATTTATTCGCGTCGCTGTTATTTACCATATTGGTGTTTTATCTGTTAAAAATACGTAATAAAAAATTTTTCTATAAATTGTCTTCGTATACAGTAACCCACTAAGCGCGTATATTGTTTTTATTTCCATAAAATCCTTCTAGTGCTCCATATATTCGTATAGCCTCCGGGCCCTTACCTGTGCTTCTCCAGGCTCCATTACCAATGCCTTCAACAGCGGTTCTTTCATACTTTTTCTATCGTATGGGTTGGTCAATATGGCGTAAGGTAACTCGACAGATGCTCCGTCAAATTCCGAAAGGATCAATATGCCTGCTGACATATAGCTTTATCGAAATAGCAAACAGCCCTCAAATTCGATGAGAGCTGCTTGCATTTATTAATGACTAGCAAGACCTAATGCCTGATAAATACGCTTTGCTATATCCGTGTTGTCCATGAAGCCTTGGAACAATTCTGCTCCGGGACCATAGGCCATTAGCGGCACGGGTATACCCGTATGGTCCGTAGTGGCAAATTGGCCCAGCACCTTACCCTCCTCTTTTACGGCGTCCAAAAGTACCAGTCCTCCGGTCTCATGATCTGAAGTGACAATGACAAGCGTCTCACCATCGGTATCGGCATAGCGCAACGCCTGCCCCACCACACGGTCAAAACTCAAGTATTCTGTCACTGTAAAGGGAAGCGAGTTGCTGTGTCCTCCTCCATCGATCTTAGCGCCTTCGACCATCAGGAAAAAACCTCGGCCGTCCCCTTTTGATTTTAGAAATTGTACAGAGGGGGTAAAAGCGTGCTCAATCATTCGGTAATCTGTTTTTATTTCGTTCTGATCAGCATTTAATTTGTCCCATGGCCGATCGACCTTATCTTCTGCAAATACGAGCAGGCGATCACTCGTGGCATCTGCAATTTTAGTAACGTCTTGTGTAACGACTACACCTTTTGATTGCAGTGTTTGCAGCAATGCGCCGTTCGCTTTTTCAAAAACAGGATGAAAACCACCTACCATAAGCGCGAGTTTGGATTCCATGAGTTGCCCAGCAATACTATCCGTATGATTTCGCTCCGAAACATGGGTATAAAAAGCGGAAGGTGTAGCCCCTGTAATATCGTCATTGGAAACAATTCCACTGGCCATACCGGCTTGGGCGAGCCTATCTGGTATATTGGCGACCGGTCTGCCCGCTACATCTACTCCGATATGACGATTGCGTGTCTTTACACCTGTAGCCAACGCACTCCCTCCCGCGGCCGAATCTGTATGATAATTGTCCGTAGAGCTCGTCGTAAGATAGCCCGTATAAGGCATGCCCAGCACATTAAGATTACCTTTATTGGCCATTGCGGCTGCCCAAAGTTGTGACAGTCCTGCGCCATCACTGATGAGCATAATCACATTTTTGGGACGCCCAGCAAAGGCGCCTTTGCTCCGCTGTGGAATATAGGGGGTATAGAAGGCAGTGTTTTGATAATTGCTCTTGTCGTAAGCATGGATAAATTGCGCGGCTTCCATCGGTTTATCCGTATTGATGTAATCAATACCCATTTTCATCCATTCATACCAAGTCGTCTTCGAATCGGGTGTCGCCCAAAATCGAATTTTCTTTCCTAGACGGTGTACGGAATCCACGACATTTTTCACCTGCAGGGAATCTTGCTGTGTCAACCTCCCCAAACCGTTCCACTCGGAAAACTGTTTGAACGATGCGCTGAAGAGCCCGATCCGCTCCAATTGTGCAGGGCTGTACTGCTGTCCCCACTCGCCATCAAAGAAAAACACCTCATCAAAACGATGGAAGTCTTCGGGGGAAGGGCGGTCGCCACTGATCACAAGCTTGACCGCTTTGGGGTTATTTTTGCTATCAAACAGATGTCTATGTGCGTTGATCTTTTGGGCGAGTACCTGCAACACCTGTTCTCCGTCAGCCTTGGGATCGATCAACAGCTGTAACTGGCCCCTCTGAGGATAGAGATAACCATCTTTACTCTCCGCAAAAGCCCCAAGTATAGGCTGTAGATATAGACGGTCGAATGTATTGGCGACGACTATTTCTTCGCGATCGTGCGCGACGTACAGCTCGCCATCGACAAGAAACAGGTCTACCTCAATAGAACCAAAGCCCAGGCCATAGGCCAGGGCAAAGGGATGATTGCTGGTGTAGTCATTGTGCGAATGAAGCTGGGGCGCATAAGTTGCGGGCTTCACCTGCCCGTAGATCGGTGCTGCCGTCCACAGAAGTGAACCGGCAAGCACCGTAAAAAGATATTTTTTAGTTAAACTCATAACGTCTGCCGTTTACTACCAGCCATTATTTTGATCTATCCCTCCTGTACTTACCTCCGCTGGAGGGATAGGCCACACATGATGTATATTCGGGTTGAAATTCCGGGCTGCCCACACTTCATAGACTACATAGGTAGATGCAGGATCATTTTTGCTGGCGTGATTACGTCCTGTTGCCGGCTTAGCATAGGTAGCCTGTGCATCTCCCCATCGAACCAGGTCGCTGTGTCTGTCCGTATATTCTCCTGCAAACTCGCTACGGCGCTCACGTTTCAGATGCACCATCGTAGCACCTGTAATCGCCGGCAGTCCCGCGCGGTTACGGATCTTGTTAATCTCCTGATCAGCATCCTTGCCCTGCATGAGCAAAGCCTCGGCTTTCATCAACACGATATCAGCATAACGTACAAGTGGTACATTCAAGTCGGACGTCGGGTAATCGCCGTTCGGATTTAAATGCTGCGTAATCGGATACCTGAAGGGCTCCATAAATTTATTGAACTGAAATCCCGTCAGTGAGTTGGACGAGTAGTAACTACGCTCCTGCCCAAATAGGGTATACTTATCACCAAACTCGAGGATGGTTGCTTTCTTACGTACATCACCCGCCTCGAATGAGTTGTACAATTCTAAAGTAGGTTGAAAATATCCCCAACCGTTGTATAGTCCGTAACCTGTATTCTCAAACATCACCGCAGGAAGAATATTTCCCTGCACTTTTGTAGAGACTGTCGAAAAGATATATTCAGAAGAGAAGTTATTAGCGATGTAAAATACACTGGCAAAATCCTCCTGTGGCGTATCGGTATCGATAAGGCCGCGACCTGTTCCGGAATTGGTCACAAGATCACAGTATTTGACCACTTCGGCCCATTTTGCATTATCGTATTGTGCCCAACGCAGCGAAGTTTTAGCAAGGTAGGCATGTGCTGCATCTTTGTGCGGACGGCCGAGATCATTGTCTGATAGATCGGTTACTAAAGGTAATAGATCCACAGCACGTAACAAGTCCTGCTCGATCATGCTGTAATTCTCGCGGACATGCGCGGGTCGGTTAAACCGGTTACTTTCCATATTCTCGACCGTGACGATAGGCACTCCTGCACGGTGATCCCCATAATACTGCGACAGGTAGAAATAGGCGTAAGCACGCATAAAGTAAGCCTGTCCAAGTACATTGTCCTTTACATCGGTGCTGATGTCCATCTTTGGCACATTTGCCAAGATGCTATTGGCCCGAAAGATAATCTGGTAAAACTTTTTGTACATGCTATTGACACGGCTCTCGGCACCTGTAGCGGTAAAATTCCGCACATTGGCCGATCCGGCATCGTTACGCCCTGTCACCATATCGTCTGAGGCATTGACGTACCAGAATAATCCGCGGCCAAACATATTGCCATCTGTCCAATGTTCGTAAAGTCCATTGGAAGCGGTGATGGCGTCGCCCTCGGTCTTCCAATAATTCGTATAGGTCACACTCCCCTGTGGTGTCAGTTCGGTAAAACTCTTGGAACAGGACTGCAGGAATAATAAAGCACAACCTGCTAGGAGTAAATTTTTCTTATGGAATATCGTGTTCTTCATTTTTCTAATTTGTATTAAAAGTTAATGTTGATTCCGGCAGTGAACGTACGCGGAAGTGGATAATTTGCAACGTCTAATCCAACACGTCCTACCTCTGGGTCGATACCGCTATATGAGGTGAATGTAAAAGGGTTCTCTGCGGAGAAATAGATGCGCGCTTTCAATTGGTCGGATAGTTTTTGCAATGCAGACGTCGGCAGTGCGTATCCTAATGTTATGTTTTTGACACGGAAGTAGTCGCCACTTTCCAAATACCAGTCTGATGCTGTTCCAAAGTTGCTGTTGGGATCGCGTGTGGACAATACAGGGATATCGGTATCTGTATTGGACGGTGTCCATGCATTCAACACGCGGCTATCTAAATTGTAGCCTTGCATACCTGCATTGTAGGCGGTGTATTTGTACCCGTTGAAGATCTTCGTGCCGTACACACCGTAGGTCAAAATACTTAAATCAAAGTTTTTGTAACTCGTGTTTGCGGAGAATCCGTAGTTGAATTTTGGTATAGCGCTCCCCATGTATACACGGTCATCGTCATCGATGTTGCCATCGCCATCCTGATCGATAAATTTAAGATCTCCGGGACGCGCATTGGGTTGTATAAGCTTTCCTTCGTGGGTGTAGGCATCTATCTCTTCCTTGGAATTAAAAATACCAGCATGCCGCACTAAATAATATGAATACAAGGATTGTCCGGCTTCTGAACGATAAGGCAATAGGACACTTCTGACATTGTCTGGATGCTGTATAAAGCGGTTGTTGTAGCCGTCCAGATTCAATAACTCATTTTTGTTGAACGCGAGGTTGGCATTCAGGTTTAGCTTCCAATCGCCAAATTGGTTGTTGTAGCCTGCTGAAAACTCCATCCCACGGTTCATCACATCACCGATATTGGAAATAGGTCCCTGTGCATAGCCCGAATGTGGATCCACTGAGTTTTCATACAATAGCCCCTTTGTCTTCTTTTGGTAGTACTCTATGTTTAAAGTGAATTTGCGAAACATAGATAAGTCCAATCCAACATCAAATGTCTCTGTACCTTCCCATACCAGATCGGGATTTGATTTTTGGCTCACCGCAAAATGCCTCAATAAGACTCCGTTTTTACCCATAGGTGTAGTAGTACCAGTGGATAAAGGCACATCAAATGCGTAGGCAGAGACCGAACGTATATTACCGATCTGCCCCCAAGCGGCTTTTAACTTCAGATTATCGATGAAGGGTACATTAAAGAAAGACTCGCTAGAAATCTTCCATGCGCCGGAGATGGATGGGTAGGAACCGACCTGATGCGCCGTCGCCAGACGGGAGGTACGATCCTGGCGGAAACTCCCGGATAAAAAGTAGCGATCGTCGT
>JAITLW010000130.1 GCA_031277715.1 Sphingobacterium sp.
GAAGCTGCGTTAATCGCTATTTTATTGCATGATATCGGTCACGGTCCTTTTAGCCATTCCTTGGAGCACTCGCTGATTGAGGGCGTTTCACATGAAATGATTTCTGCTCTTTTGATGGATCGTCTTAATAAAGAGTTTGATGATCGTCTGTCCTTAGCAATTATTATTTTCAATAATCAATACCCACGCAAGTTCTTACACCAATTGGTCTCCGGGCAGTTGGATACGGATCGGATGGATTACCTGAATAGAGATAGCTTCTTTACTGGAGTATCTGAAGGGGTAATATCTTTTGATCGTATTATCAAAATGCTTTCCGTAAAGGATGATGAGCTTGTCGTCGAGGCAAAAGGTATTTATTCGGTAGAGAAGTTTTTGATTGCCCGTCGTTTGATGTATTGGCAGGTTTATCTGCACAAAACAGTGATTTCGGCAGAGCAAATGTTGATTAAAATATTAAAAAGAGCCCGGATGCTGTGTCAGAGTGGAGAGGTGTTGTCTGCATCTCCAGCGTTCGCCCATTTTTTGTACGGGCAGTTGGATGCGGTTTCTTTCGTAAAAGATCCAGCACATTTAGACTGGTTTACAAAATTGGATGATACCGATATCTTATCGGCTATCAAGGCGTGGGAGACACATAGCGATGCTGTATTGCGGATGTTATGCCAGCGACTATTGCGCCGAAATCTTTTTGTTACGGAGATGAGATCCTACAGTTTTGACCAAAAAGAGATCGATGATGTGAAAAGAAAGGCTAAACAATACTTTCAGTTGGAAGATGTCGATGTCGATTATCTTGTCTATCATCAAGAAGTACAAAACTCTGCCTACAATGCCGAAAAAGAGCCGATTAAGATTTTAAATAATCGAGGGGAGCTGATGGAGATCGCTGAGGCCTCTGATTTGTCGAATTTGGAGGCATTGTCTAGACGTGTGGTAAAGTATGCGTTGACTTATCCGAAAGAGTTAAGGGCTGTGGAATAGCCCTTCGGAATAAAAAAGTTGGAAACAAATTGGGAAAAAAAGATACATTTGTAGTTAAATGCAATTTACAGCTGAACAAATAGCAACATTACTAAACGGAACAATAGAGGGGAATCCTAATGTTTCTGTTTCTCAATTGGCAAAAATTGAGGAGGGGTCTGCCGAAACGTTATCGTTTCTATCTAATCCTAAATACGAACACTTTATATATACAACTAAATCTGCCGTTGTTATCGTCAACGAAAGTTTAGTTTTGCAAAAGCCAGTCGACTGTACCCTAATACGGGTTAGTGACGCTTATACTGCGTTTTCAGAATTACTCAAGATTTATCATTCGTTGCGTAATGATCGCTCTGGTAGGGATGAGCAGGTTTATATCCATGACACTGCGCAGATCGGCGAAGGGGGATATATCGGTGCTTTTGCTTATGTGGGGCGTGACGTGAAGATTGGGAATGATGTAAAGATATACCCACGTGTTTACATTGGAGATAATGTTACGATCGGAGATGATTGTGTACTGTTTCCAGGTGTTACCGTTTATTATGATTGTGTAATCGGTGCCAATGTGGTTTTGCATTCGGGAGTGGTCATTGGTAGTGATGGTTTTGGTTTTGCACCACAACCTGACGGAACTTATGATAAGGTGCCTCAGATCGGTAATGTGATAATTGAAGATAATGTCGAGATAGGATCGAATACGGTGGTCGATAGAGCAACAATGGGATCAACTGTTGTCCGTAAAGGGGTGAAACTGGATAATTTGATCCAGGTGGCGCATAATGTGGATATCGGTGAAAACACTGTTGTAGCTGCTCAAACTGGTATTTCGGGTAGCACGAAAGTCGGTCGTAATGTGATTTTGGGCGGTCAGGTCGGTTTGGTAGGACATATTACGATTGCCAATGGAACACAGATTCAGGCACAGTCTGGAATTAATAAAAGTATTAAAGAGGAAAACATGAAATGGGGCGGTACTCCATTTGCTCCTTATACCAGTCATCTTCGTTCGCAGGTGGTATATGCAAAATTACCTAGCCTAGAAAAGCGAATAGCTGAACTGGAACAAAAACTTAAAGAAAAACAATAAAACCAATAGCCATAAGTATGGAGGAAATGAACGCGAAGCAACGGACTATTAAATCTGAATTAACTATTTCTGGTGTAGGCTTGCATACTGGTACATCTGTTACCTTGACTATAAAGCCGGCTCCTGAGAATCATTGGTTCAAATTTAGACGGATCGATTTAGATGGACAGCCTGTTGTATCTGTTGATGCTGATAATGTAACTGATACATCCCGGGGGACCACGATCTCTGAGAATGGAGCCTCAGTGAGTACAATAGAGCATTTAATGGCCGCACTGATTGGTCTTCAGATTGATAATGTTCTGATAGACTTGAATGGGCCGGAAGTCCCTATTTTGGATGGTAGTTCGACTATTTTCTTACAAAAACTAAAAGAGATAGGCTTTGTAGATCAGGAGGCAGACCGTGACTTCTATGAAATCAAAGAAAATATACACTACGTAGATGGAGACCGTAAGGTTGAAATCGTGGGTATGCCTTTGGATGGTTATCGGTTGACTTGTATGATTGATTTCAATTCACCGGTATTAGGTAGTCAACATGCTTCTATCAGTCAGATAGAAGAGTTTGAAAAAGAAATCTCTTCCTCCCGTACGTTTTGTTTTTTGCATGAGTTAGAGGCACTTGTAAATAATAATTTGATAAAAGGTGGCGATTTGTCCAATGCTATCGTTATAGTGGATAAAGAGGTTAGCACCGAAGAATTAGATAAATTGCAGAATTTGTTTAATAAAAAGGTTACTGTTGCCGACGAAGGGATTTTGGATAATATCCAGTTGAGGTACCAAAATGAGCCGGCGCGCCACAAATTATTAGATATGATAGGTGATTTGGCATTAGTTGGGCGTCCTTTGAAAGGGCATATCATGGCAGCAAGGCCAGGACATGCTGCCAACGTTGCTTTTGCTAAACGTATTAAGAATCAGATCAAAAGGGATAAGGCTAAGAAGAAGATAAACACCTACGATATTCACGCTACACCTGTGTACGACACGGTTCAGATCATGAATATTTTGCCACATCGTCAACCTTTTTTGATGATTGATAAGATATTGGAACTTTCTGATACACATGTGGTAGGTTTGAAAAATGTTACTATGAATGAGGATTTATTCATGGGGCACTTTCCGGGAATGCCTATTTTTCCAGGCGTATTGCGGATAGAGGGAATGGCGCAGACTGGCGGTATATTGGTTCTTAATACTGTACCGGATCCAGAAAATTGGTTAACATTGTTCTTAAAAATAGAAAGTGCACGGTTTAAAAATCAAGTCGCTCCTGGTGATACTATTATTTACAGTTGCGAATTGATGGAGCCTATTCGCCGAGGTATTGCCCGTATGAAGGGAGTCGGGATGGTCGGCGAGAAGATTGTCTGTGAAGCCGAGCTAATGGCACAGATTATAAAAGTTAAGTAAGACAATAAATTAAATAAATGATACAACCGTTGTCATATATACATCCTGACGCTAAAATAGCTTCAAATGTAGTCATAGAGCCTTTTAGTACCATCCACAAAGATGTTGTGATCGGTGAAGGTACTTGGATAGGTTCGAATGTTACTATCATGGATGGTGCTCGGATCGGTAAGAATTGTAAGATATTCCCTGGAGCGGTTATTTCCGGAGAACCTCAAGATTTAAAGTTTGAGGGAGAGATTACGACCGCAGAAATTGGGGATAATACAACGATTCGCGAGTGTGTTACCATTAATAGGGGGACACGCGACCGGTACAAAACCGTGATAGGAAAAAATTGTTTGATTCAGGCCTACAGTCATATTGCCCATGATTGTATTATTGGAGATAATTGTATCTTCTCTAATTCGAGTACATTGGCTGGACACATCACTGTTGGGGATTATGTAGTCCTCGCGGGGTTGGTTGCTGTTCATCAATTCTGTCAGATCGGTTCGCATGCCTTTGTTACTGGTGGTACTTTGGTCCGTAAGGATGTGCCTCCATTTATAAAAGCAGCTCGTGAGCCTATTTCGTACGCCGGGGTCAATTCCGTCGGTTTGAGAAGAAGAGGATATACTTCCGAACAAATTGCGGAGATTCAGAATATCTATCGTGTGCTATTCGTTCAGAACCGGAACCTTTCGAAGGCGTTGGATTTGGTCGAGGCAGAGTTTGAAGCGACAGAGCTTAGAGATGAAATCTTAGCTTTCGTACGCAATTCTAACCGTGGTGTTGTACGTGGGTTCAATCAAGGTAAAACTGGTGTTTAATTAAACAGATTGATTATTGAATATAACTTTACATAATTTAGGGAGAAGGTTTAACCAAGAGTGGATTTTTCGGAAAATTGATTACACCTTCTCTTCCAATCAAAAATATGCAATTTTAGGGCCCAATGGTTCAGGCAAGTCGACGTTAATTAAGACGTTGACCGGACAACTCGCACCCAGCGAGGGGACACTTTATTTTTCTATGGCGGGTGTTGCTATCCCAATCGAACAGATCTATAGCCATGTTTCTATTGCTGCGCCCTATATTGAGCTTATTGAGGAATTTACACTGAATGAGCTTTTAGATTTTCATTTTAAATTTAAAAGCTACCTCAAGGGGTTCGACCGCGAGGCCGTTGTCGATCTCTTGGGCTTGGGCAAGTCCCGTAATAAAGACCTCAAATATTTCTCGTCAGGTATGAAACAGCGTGTCAAGTTGGCTTTGGCGTGTTGTAGCGATTCTAACTTGCTTTTTTTGGATGAGCCGACCAGTAATATGGATCTGGAGGGAGAGGCTTGGTACCTTGATCTCGTTCATAAAACGATGTGCCCAGACAGAGTGTTGATTATTGGTTCCAACCAAGAGAAAGAATATGCCTTCTGCGACTCCTTCCTTTCTATCGTAGACTACAAATAAACTGAATTTATCGAATGCCTAGGTCTTGTACATGCAAGGCATTTTGTCTAAGTTTGTAGCAGAAAATAAAAACTACAATTCCAATGGCTAAAGCTTCAGAAGTAAAATCAGGAAATATTTTGCGTTTTAACGGCGAACTAGTTGCTGTAGAAGAATATATACACCGTACACCAGGTAACTTACGTGCATTCTACCAAGCTAGAATGCGTAATGTAAAAACGGGTAAGTTGGTAGAATACCGTTTTCGTGTAGACGAGGCTGTGGAAATAGCCCGTGTAGAAACCAATGATTATCAATATCTGTACGAAGACGAGGATTTCTTTGTGGTTATGGACAATGTCAGCTACGAACAGTTTAACATTCCTAAGTTCTTGTTTGGTGAGTCGGCACGGTTTTTGAAAGAAGGTATGAACGTGATTGTAGCCTTTGAAAGTGAAGAACCGATTATGGCCCAAACGCCAAAGAGTGTGGAGCTAGAGATTACATATACAGAACCTGCAGTAAAAGGAGATACTTCTACAAATGCGTTGAAGAAAGCAACGGTAGAAACAGGAGTAGAGATTAACGTTCCTCTTTTCATTAATCAGGGAGATAAAGTGAAAGTTGATACACAAACCGGTGACTATATCGAGCGTGTAAAATAATAAAGATTTTAGGTTTAGGTTGATTATTCGGTCTTGTAAGCGCTCAGCTTCAAGGCCGTTTTTTTTATCTTCAAATTATGGCATGAATGACGAAGAAAGAACTACGCTTATTGTATAAAGAAAGACGGCTTGCGCTTGATGAACATACCCGGGTAGCTTTTGAGGAGGCTATTTTCGCTACTTTGAAAACGATGGATTGGTCTGAGGTAAATTATGTACATGTCTATTTGCCTATACACCAATTTAAAGAACCCGATACCTTAAGATTTAAAGAATGGCTACAGGATAGGCGACCAGATGTACGGTTTGTTGTATCACGGTCTGACTTTAAAAGCCATGAGATGATTCATTACTTATGGGACGAACAGACTGTTTTTGAAGCCAATAAATGGGGTGTTTTGGAGCCCGTAGGAGGTGTCATGGTCGAGGAGTCTGCACTGGATGTTGTACTTGTCCCCTTGTTGGTGGTCGATGCTGTCGGGAATAGGGTAGGATATGGGAAAGGGTTTTACGATCGTTTTCTGGCTCGGTGCAGAGCAGATGTTGCTACAGTTGGTCTAAGTTATTATGAGCCGGTAGATTGTATCTCTGATGTAGGTGAGTTTGATATTCCTATTAAAACATGTGTCACACCCCGTAAAATACATCACTTTAGCATATAGAAAAAGCCTCCGTATTATTGAGGCTTTTTCTATATCTTTTTTAGTGTTATTAAGCTTGTTTTTGACCGATTTTATGTCCCCAACTAGCAAAATATATAATGTATAAATAGGCTGGTACCATTGTGTAGAGGAACGCATGTTGAAAGTCAATTCCTAAATGATCTTTTAAATACCCATATACTAAAGGCCAAATCGCACCACCTGCAATACCCATAATCATGACCGCAGAGGCTATTTTTGTAAAGCTTCCTAACCCTTTAATTCCAAGAGGGAAGATTGCTGGCCACATTAGTGAGTTAGCTAAGCCTAGTAAAGCTACAAACCAAAATGAAGTCAAGCCTGTGGTCAATACGGAGATAATGGTAAATAATATACCTATAGAGGTACAGATTCGTAAAGCCGCTTGCTGACTGATAAATCTCGGAATGGTCGCGATACCGATTCCATAGCCAATTAACATAAATCCTAAGGTGAAAGCAGTCGCATTATCTGTGAAAATCTGTGGAACTGTCCCCAGCTCTCTAGCGTAAGTACCTATAATATCTCCTGCCATTACTTCTACTCCCACACAGAAAAATATAGCTAGAGCACCTAAGAATAAGTGTGGGTACTGGAAGATAGATTTTTTAGTTTTTTCTGCTGAATCGGCGGATTCATCTTCTGTATTTACTTCTGGTAGTTTAACAAACTTCAAAATAACAGCAAAGACAAATAGGAAGACAGCTAGTGCAATGTAGGGGGTGTGGAGTTGTTGTAATAATTCGTTCAGGATTGTACTTCTTTCAGCTTCTGTTGTAGCCGCTTCTAATCGAGCTTCAGAAGCGTTAGCTCCTTTTAGTAATAATGTTCCTAAAACGATAGGAGCAATGATCCCAGCCGTCTTATTGAAAACACCAGCTATTGAAATACGCTGTGCAGCACTTTCTATCGGTCCAATAATACTTAGATAAGGGTTTACGGCAGTTTGTAATAAAGCCATTCCTGTACCCTGTACAAATATTGCTGTTAAAAATAAACCATAGCTACTGTTGTCCGCCGCAGGAATGAATAATAATGAACCTACTCCCAATACGACTATTGATGTTACTAAGCCATTGTGAAAACCTATTTTTTTAATGATCCAAGAACTTGGTAAAGCCATGAAAAAATAAGCAATATAGGATGCTGTTGTTACTAAATACGCTTGTAGATCAGTTTCAAGATTGAATGCTTTTTTAGAAAATGGTATTAAAGAGCCATTTGCCCATGTAATAAAACCAAGGATAAAGAAAAAAGCGCAACAAATTGCCATAGGCAGAAACGCAGTCTTTTGAGGTTGCGCATTATCTAAGGCGCTAGGTTGAGTTGATGAAGACATAAATTAAAATAATAAAATGTATTTTTTGGAAACTAGTATAGAATGCATGACTATCAATCTGGCCTATGGTTTTTAGTTTCTACTACAAGACTAATAAAATTTATTCATTTAAAGAAGAGAAATATATCAAGCAAACGGTTGCAGTGGTATTAAAAAATAGAGAGACTTCGATGGGCGACGTCTCTCTATAAACCTAAACCGTATCATATAACCAATAAATGATGGTATATAGTATAACTACAATTTAAGATTGAAAATGTTTTACATTACTCTTGATTTTTCAATAATAGCGACCGTAAGTCTTGAAATGCAGATTAGATTGTTCTTGTCATCATACATTTTTATATCCCATACGTGTGTGGTCTTACCAATATGTAGCGGTGCACAAACAGCTCTGAGTAACCCCTTGGATGCTGACCGGACATGGTTTGCATTGATGTCTAAACCGACGCCGGCATATTTGTCCGTATCAATGATTAGATTGGAAGCGACGCTACCGATAGATTCTGCCAATACTACTGAAGCCCCTCCGTGTAGTATGCCGAAAGGCTGACGTACATTGTCTGTGATGGGCATTGTGGCTACAATACTGTCATCATGAATTTCGATGGCTTTTACGTCCAACAATTTGGTCATGTATTTATCAAATATAGTATTGACCTCTTCCAGCGTGTATGTTCTAAACCAAATCATGTCTTTTATTCTTGAGTTTTAAGATATCGTTCCTGTAAAATTATGCGATGGTGATTTAAGTGGCCCGCGACAACATAGATAAAGGCGCGTACACTGATTAGTCGATCGGATGCCATTCCCTTTCGAGCTAGTTCGTGTTCATTGAATGTATCGAATAATATGAGGTTTGATTTTCGAACCATAATAAATTCTTCAATAATACTATCGAATGTCCTTTCATTATGTCTTCCGTTAGCAACAAATTCATCCTGCTCAAAGGAAGCCAGGGCGGTCATGTCATTTCGGGCGAAGCGTAAAGCGCGATAAGCCATGACACGTTCGGTGTCGATGATATGGCAGAGTATCTCCTTGACGGTCCACTTTCCCTCGGCGTAGGTGTATGTTCCTAGTTCCTCAGGGATTGCTTTTATAAAGTCAGGAAAAGTCTCTAATTGATTTACGAGCTCTTCTTGTACGTCGCCAACAATCGTTTCGATATAGTCGTCGTATATGGCCGGATATTCATCAGACTTGAGTAGGTTCATATTTTAAGTTGCTTTTTAGTATTATTCTGAAAGTTGTTCCTTTTCCTATTTCTGATTCTTTAACGAAAATCTGCCCTTTATGATAGCTGACCATCCGCATCGTTAGACTTAATCCCAATCCCCATCCTCTTTTTCTGGTGGTGAATCCAGGTTGGAATATCGTTTCGAAATTTGAACGGGGAATACCTTTTCCCGTATCACTAATGTCTATAAAAATTTCTTCTTTTGCAATATTTTCGGTAATCGATACTTTTATAGTACCCTCTGTACCAATCGCATTTACCGCATTTTTCAATAGGTTTTCTATGATCCAATCAAATAGTGGCACATTTAACATCGCTTCTACATGTCTATCTCCATCCAGTATAAATGTGATTTTGTCACTTGTCCGTATTTTGAAGTAGTTCATGAAATCGTTGACGACTAGGTAGACATTGTGATTGGAAAGCGATGGGGTAGACCCGATTTTTGAAAAACGGTCTGCTACGATTTCCAATCTTTCCACATCCCGTTCCATTTCGTTGACTACATCATCGTTTTCAGCATTGTATTTCAGTCGAATGAGTTCTATCCATCCCATTAGCGAAGATATGGGAGTCCCTAGTTGGTGTGCTGCTTCTTTTGCCATCCCTACCCATACCAGGTTTTGCTCGGATTTCTTGATGGAGTTAAATACCGTGTAGGCTATAACCAGGAAAATGGCGATGAGTGAAAGCTGTATGTAAGGAAATATACGTAGTTGTTGTAGTGCACTGGAGTCCTTATAATAGACAAACCAGGATTCGCCTGTATCTAAATCCAACATAATAGGAGGATGCATGCCTTTCATCGTGTGCAGTTGTTTTTGAAAGTAATCGGCATCGTATACCAATCCTTTTTTATGCTCGACTTCTGCCTGTATGTTGGTTTTAGTGCTGTCTAGGTCTCTCCAAAAAATAATATTTCCTTTTGCGTCAGTAATAATTGCCGGTAGCGATAGGCTATCCCGTACCGCATAGACAAAGCTGATAAATTCGTCATCCACATCAGGCATGGACATAATACTCCGTGTGCTCATGGCCCATACCTCTGCTTTGGTCCGTTCGGATGCGGATAGATTTTTAACCAGGTAATTGGTGTATAGGAGCGAGGCGATGCCAATCATTGCCGCGAAAAACAGCAGCACGATTTTCCAAACCTGTTTATTATACTTGTATGGGTTCATTTTTTTAGTGGATCGATATGCAAAATAACGATTTTATTGAAGATTTCTTTTAAAATATAGGAGCTTGCCTTAATTTATAACTTTACAGATTCTATATTACAGGAATCATTCAGAAATAAGTAATTTTGCGGTATGAGTTCGCAGAAAAAAGTTAGAGTGCGCTTCGCACCAAGTCCTACAGGAGGATTACATTTAGGTGGAGTACGGACAGCCTTGTTCAATTATCTGTTTGCAAAACAGCATGACGGAGAATTTATCCTAAGAATTGAAGATACCGATCAGACTCGTTTTGTTCCGGGAGCAGAAGAGTATATTAACGAGTGTTTGTCTTGGTGTGGTATCTTGCCGGACGAGAGTCCTTCCCAGCCTGGCGCCTTTGGTCCTTATCGTCAAAGTGAGCGTAAGCCATCTTATAGACAGTATGCAGAACAATTGGTTGCAGCAGGATATGCTTACTATGCCTTTGATACATCGGAGGAGCTTGATGCGCTCAGACAAGTGGAGCCTAACTTCCGTTATTCCCATGAGAATAGGCTGGGTTTACGTAATTCGTTGAATTTATCGGCCGAAGAGACGCAAGAATTATTAAATGCCAATGCGCCTCATACCATTCGTATTAAAATGCCTGAGGACCATACTGTTTCTTTTGATGATATGATTCGTGGGCGGGTTTCATTCGAGACAAAGCTAGTCGATGATAAAGTTTTATTGAAAGCAGATGGCATGCCTACGTATCATTTAGCAGTAGTTGTTGATGATAAGGCAATGGAGATATCACATATATTCAGAGGTGAGGAATGGTTGCCTTCAGCTCCTGTTCATTTATTGCTTTGGGAATATTTAGGCTGGGCTGATCAAATGCCACAGTGGGCACACCTGCCATTGATCTTAAAACCAGATGGTAATGGTAAGTTGAGTAAGCGTGACGGGGACCGATTAGGATTTCCAGTATACGCAATGAACTGGACCGATGCCAAAACCGGCGACGTAACGAAAGGATTTAGAGAGTTAGGTTTCTTACCAGAGGCTTTTGTCAATATGTTGGGAGTATTGGGCTGGAATGACGGGACAGAACAAGAAATATTTACATTACCTGAGTTGATTGCCAAGTTCTCGGTCGATAGAATCAATAAATCAGGAGCTAAGTTCGATTTTGAAAAAGCGAAATGGTTCAACCACGAATGGATTAAAAACAGTACTGATACTGATCTTTTACCACTTGTAAAGGAGAGCCTAACAGAACATGGTGCTACTGCGGTTGAAGATGCTGCCATTATTAAAGTATTGTCGGTCGTGAAAGAGAGAATGACTTATTTGTCTGATTTCTGGGCACAGGCGTCTTTCTTTTTCCAGTCACCAGCGAGTTATGATGTCGATGCGGTCAAGCCTAAGTGGAATGCCGATAAAACTAAATTCTTCGAAGATATTATGGTGGATTTTGAACCGTTGGATTGGGAAGCTTCAGTTGTAGAATCTTTCTTCAAAGAGCGTGTACAAGCTTCAGGAATGAAAATCGGAGAATTGATGATGCCTTTCCGTATTATGTTGGTTGGAGGGAAATTTGGACCAGATGTATTTGTTATCGCTGAGCTTCTTGGAAAAAAAGAAGTTATAAAGCGTGTAAAAATTGCACTCGATATATTTAATGGTTAACTTAGATTCTTTAGAATCTAAACCAAATTTTATGAGAAAGATCAATTTATTTATGCTTGTGATTGCGCTGGGGGTACTCTTCTTATCCTTCAGTAGTAGTAAATCATCCAAAGATAGACCGGAGGAACGCCTCGGTTGGAAGCTGGGTGCACAGGCTTATACCTTTCGTTTGTTTTCCTTCGCTGAAGCTTTAGACAAGTTAGATAGCTGTAATCTGGGCTATGTTGAAGCCTATCCGGGACAGACTATCGGTGCAGGTAGTACAGAGAAGATGGGCTATCAGTTATCCTCCGAGGGAAGACGTCTTGTTAAGAAACTTCTTAAAGAAAGAGGAGTTACTTTACACGCTTTCGGTGTGGTAGGAGCGCAGGATGCCGAGGAATGGGATAAGGTTTTTGCTTTTGCAAAAGACATGGGGATACAGGTTATTAATGTAGAGCCATCGGATGCTCATTTGGATATTGTATCCCGTCTTTGTGACAAGTATCAGATTAAGGCGGCATTGCATAATCATCCAGAACCTTCCAAATACTGGAATCCAGAAGTTGTCCTAAAGTCTTTGGAAGGCCGGAGCAAACTAATGGGCGCAGCGGCAGATGTAGGGCACTGGATGCGTTCAGGTTTGGATCCGATCGCTTGCTTAAAACAGTTAGAAGGGCATATCTTTCATCTTCATTTTAAAGATTTGAATGAATTTGGAAATAAAAAAGCACATGATGTGCATTGGGGAACGGGTAAGTTGCCTTTGCAAGGAGTCATTGATGAGTTGAAGCGCCAGAAGTTTAAAGGAATGCTATCCGCCGAATATGAATATAATTGGGAGAATAGTAAAGAAGATGTTTGCGTGAGTGTGGCAAACTTTAGGAAGCTAATAAAGTAAATAAGAAAAGGAGGTTTTTAACCTCCTTTTCTTATTTATATGTTTTTTCAATATTATCAGATAGTTCTTTATTGTTTTCTAGCATATAGGCTATAGATCTGATGACACGGTTATGTTTCTTGACGAATGGGTTTTCCTCATTCCATACATATCCAGCCAATACAGCGCAGACCTTTTCTTTAACATCCAGATTTTCGGGTCTGTGAAAGAATAATGTTTGCAGATTTCCGGTGTACCACTCTTTGACATATGTTGTGAATACATCGATGCCCCGTTGCATATACTGTGTAAAATCCCTTTCCCAATCGATCTGTTCACCGTTGATTTCCCTCCATGCCAGTTTGGCGGCTAAGATGCCCGACTCGGTCGCAAAGCATACGCCGGATGAAAATACCGGATCCAAAAATTCGGAGCTGTTTCCCGTGAGGGCAAAGCCTTCGCCATACATCTTGGTGACGGCCGCGGAGTAATTTTTTAAGTGTATAGGTTCAAAAAGAAACGCTGTGCCAGCAAATCGTTTGACATAAAAGTCCGAGAGTTGGATGGCATTTTGTAAGGCGAGTGCTGTATCTCCATTTTCTGCCAGTTTTTCAATAAATGCGGTGTCCGCGACTATTCCAAGACTGGTGTTTCCATTGGAGAACGGAATTACCCAAAGCCAGACTTCAGTGTCTAGCACATCAAACGAAATTTGTGTGCCTTCTATTCCTTCAGGTCTATTAATATCCTTTACATGGGAGAAGATGGCAGAGTGTGGGTTTAGTTTTGATGGTTTGTCCAAATGGAGCAGTCTCGGCAGTACCCTGCCATAGCCACTAGAGTCAATTACAAACTTGGCGTTAATCTGTGATTCATTTCCCTCTTTGTCTACAACGGTGGTGACAGAATTTGTGCCATCAAAAGAGATAGCGGTGACGGTCGTTTCAAAGCTGATGTCGACTCCTTTGTCGATCAGGGTCTGTGCCATGACCGTATCAAAGTCTGCTCTCGGAATCTGCCAGGTCCAGTCCCAGCCTTCACCAAATTTTTGACTGAAATCAAAAATACTGATAACCTGCCCCCGTATAAAGCGAGCTCCGGGTTTTTTTTGAAAATTTTGCTTGTCTAGGTTGTCCAAAAGGCCCGCTTCCTCAAAGTGGTCCATGACACGGGGGATGAGGCTCTCTCCAACTACCAGCCTCGGAAATTCGCTCTTTTCCACAACTTTGATATTTGCCCCCTGCTTCTGTAGGTATCCTGCGGCCACACAGCCGGAAGGGCCTGCTCCGATAATCAAAATGTCAACTTCGCTTGTATTCATTCTATGAAGAATTCAATTTAAAGCTAAATAAAATCAAATATTTAGCACTCCTCTTTAATCAAGGATTTTATTATAACGGAAATGTATTATTTTTGCAATTAGCTATTGACAAAGGTACTTAATTATCTTGGTGAGAAAAGAAGATAATCTAAAAATTGAAAGTAAAAAAGACCCTATATATTAAATGATTTCTATCCATAAAGATCTTTCATTAGATCAGTTTTCAGACGTATTGTTAAATCAGAAACCGGTAGGCTTGAGCAGCGATACCGTCGAAGTTGTAAAAGAAAGTTTTAGCTTTTTGAAGTCATTTATTAAAGACAAAGTTATTTACGGTGTGAATACAGGTTTTGGTCCGATGGCACAATATCGTATTCAAGACGCCGATCGTATTCAATTACAGTATAACCTGATTCGTAGCCATGCCTCTGGTACAGGGGATTTACTTCCTCCGGATATTGTTAAGGCCGCGATGCTTACCCGCTTATGTAATCTTTCAAAAGGAAAGTCCGGCGTACATATCTCTGTATTGGAACTGTTGCAGGAATTTATCAACCGCGATATTACTCCTGTCATTTTTGCTCATGGTGGGGTAGGTGCTAGTGGGGATTTGGTACAGTTGGCGCACCTTGCATTGACATTGATTGGCGAAGGAGAGGTGGTATACCAAAATAAGAGAAGACCGACAAAAGAAGTGTTTGCGGCATTGGGGTTGACACCCATAGCCGTAGAGCTTAGGGAGGGGATATCGTTGATCAATGGTACTTCGGTCATGACCGGTGCTGGGATGGTCAATTATTTCCATGCCAAACAGCTGTTATCCTGGTCGGTAGAGTTGTCTTCTATTATGAACGAGTTGGCGAAAGCACACGATGATCATTATTCTGTGACGCTCAATGAAGTGAAAAAACACCAAGGACAACAGGATATTGCCGCGATGATGCGGCATCATTTAGCGGATTCTAAGTTGATTCGTAAGCGTGAAGAAGACCTCTATTCAGGAAATAACCTCGAAGAGATATTTAAAGACAAAGTACAGGAGTATTATTCATTACGCTGTGTTCCCCAAATCTTGGGTCCTGTTTTGGAGACCATAGAGCAGGTGGGACAGGTTTTAGAGAACGAAGTGAATTCCGTAAGTGATAATCCTATCATATCTGTTGAAGACCAAAATGTATACCATGGAGGCAATTTTCACGGAGATTACATCTCTTTGGAAATGGATAAGTTGAAATTGGCGATCACCCGATTGACTATGTTGTCAGAGCGTCAACTGAACTACCTGATGAATTCTAAGATTAATGAAATATTACCTCCATTTGTTAATATGGGTAAGCTTGGGTTTAATTTCGGAATGCAGGGAGCACAATTTACAGCGACTTCTACGACAGCGGAGAATCAAACGCTTTCCAATTCGATGTATGTCCACAGTATACCTAACAATAACGACAATCAAGATATTGTGAGTATGGGTACCAATGCCGCGGTGATTACCCATAAAGTGATTATCAACGCTTATGAAGTATTGGCTATACAGCTGATATCTATTGCTCAGGCTATTGATATTCTTTCTTGTCAGGACTCGGTGTCTACTCGTACGAAAGAGATTTATATGGCTATAAGAGCTATTATTCCAGCTTTTTCGGAGGACAAGCCATTATATATGGCGATTCAATCCGTCAAGGACTACTTAATGAAAAAAGCGTAATTATGAAATATCCATGCAATAAAGACTGCACAGCATCGAACAGTAGTATGTGCATAATATAGTTTGGATATTCCATATGACAACTGAAAGTCAAACCGAGCTTGCGAGCTCATCGAAGATAATTATATACATATGAAATGTGCATTAGTAACCGGAGGATCTCGAGGTATAGGCCGTGCGATCTGTCAAAAACTAGCTGTTGATTTGGGGTATTTTGTCTTGATTAACTATCAAGGTAATGAGACCGCTGCTTTGGAAACCTTGCATCTAGTCGAACAAGAAGGGGGGAATGGTGCAGTATTAAAGTTTGATGTCTCTGACGAGGAAGCCGTAAATATAGCCTTGTCAAATTGGATAGGAGAGCATCCGGATGCGGTTGTAGAGGTTGTCGTCAATAATGCTGGTGTTGCTAAAGATGGGCTGTTCATGTGGATGAAAAAAGAAGATTGGCAAAATGTGCTGGATGTTTCATTGAATGGATTCTTTCACGTAACTAATTTTTTTATTCAGAAAATGTTACGGAATCGCTATGGACGTATTATCAACGTGGTGTCGGTATCAGGAGTAAAGGGCACTGCCGGGCAGGTTAACTATTCTGCCGCCAAAGCAGGAGTTATCGGCGCGACAAAGGCGCTGGCACAAGAGGTTGCTAAGCGTAATGTCACGGTAAATGCGGTGGCTCCAGGTTTTATCCAAACGGATATGACGGCAGAAATGGATGAGCAAGAGTTGGTTAAGCTTATTCCGGTAAATCGTTTTGGGAAAGCTGAAGAGGTAGCGGATTTAATTTCATTTTTAGCATCAAAAAAATCTGGTTATATTACAGGTGAAATTATAAATATTAACGGTGGTATTTATTCCTAGATACGTATATGAGTAAAAGGGTCGTGATTACAGGGATGGGTATCTATTCTTGCATAGGGACAAACTTGGAAGAGGTGAGGCAATCCTTATTCGAAGGTAAGTCTGGTATTGTGGTTGACGAGTCTAGAATAGCATTCGGGTTCAAATCGCCCCTGACAGGAATGGTACCAGTGCCAAACCTCAAGAACGAATTGACGCGGAGACAGCGAATCAGCATGGGCGAAGAGTCGGAATATGCTTACGTTGCTACCCGTGAGGCTTTGCAACATGCTGGAATCGATACAGCTTATATCGAAGCCAATGAGGTCGGTATTCTATACGGTAATGACAGCGTTTCAAAAGCGGTAATAGAAGCTACTGATATAGTTCGTGAGAAGAAAGATACCCAACTAATCGGTTCTGGCGCAATCTTTAAGTCTATGAACTCGACAGTCACGATGAATCTGGCAACGATCTTGGGGCTGAAGGGAATCAACATGACAATCAGCGCGGCCTGTGCGAGTGGTTCGCATGCAATTGGCCTAGGTTATATGTTTATCAAGCAGGGACTGCAGGATATGATTATCTGTGGCGGAGCCCAGGAAATAAATCCCTATGCGATGGCGAGTTTTGATGGTCTTGGTGTATTTGCTGAGGATATCGAACATCCTGAGTCGGCTTCCCGGCCATTTGATATAGACCGCACGGGGCTAGTGCCTAGTGGAGGAGCAGCTACAGTTATTTTGGAAAGCTATGAGTCTGCGGTAAAGCGTGGAGCCCCTATTATTGCTGAAGTATTGGGGTATGGATTTTCTTCCAATGGAGGGCATATTTCTACACCCAATATTGATGGTCCGGCTATGGCGATGCGTCGCGCGCTGGAGCAGGCAGGTATTGCCGCAAGCGAGGTGGATTATATCAATGCCCATGCGACATCTACACCGATTGGTGACGCTAATGAGGGAAAGGCAATATTGGAGGTATTTGGAGGGAAGCCTTTCGTGAGTTCAACAAAGTCTATGACTGGACACGAATGCTGGATGGCGGGAGCGAGCGAAATTGTATATTCTACATTGATGTTACAACATGGCTTTATTGCGCCTAATATTAATTTGAAGCAGGTAGATAGTGGGTTGGAGGAATTAAATTTAGTTTCATCAACAATAAAACAAGAAATTGACATATATTTGTCAAATTCTTTTGGATTTGGTGGAACAAATTCAGCGGTGGTAGTTAAGAAATTTAATAATGAGTAACGCGGATATTAAGCAGACGATAAATGAAATTTTGGTAGAGGAATTTGAGGTGGATGCAGAGGTGATACAGCCAGAAGCTCCTCTTAGAGAGTCTCTTGATTTAGATAGTTTGGATTATGTGGATTTAGTCGTGTTGATTGAGTCTAATTTTGGGGTCAAGTTGGGAGAGGCGGATTTTGCAGGGATGACTACCTTTCAGGACTTCTACAACGTTATTGAACATAAAATATTGGCAAAATAATTTTAGACAACCATGAGCCAATGGGACGGAAAGTCGAAAGGAACACTCCTTGGCTATAAAATATTTGTTTTCTTTATAAAGAAATTTGGTGTCCGTACAGCTTACGGACTTCTTGTTTTTGTAGCCCTTTATTATTTCCTGTTTTATCCCATAAGTTTTAGTAATATTTTCTATTACCTGCATCAGCGGCAGGGCTTTTCAAAATGGGCCTCATTTTGGAAAGTATACAGCGTTTATTTTGTGTTTGGGCAGACTATTATTGACAAAGTCGCCATTTCGGCCGGTATGCGCAATCAGTTTACCTATGATTTTGATGGTATTGAATCCTTAAAAGAGGTTCTACAGGAACGTCGTGGAGGGATTTTGATTTCTGCCCATGTTGGTAATTTCGAAATATCGGAACAGTTTTTTTCGGATCTTGATTTGAGCTTTCAGATTAATCAAGTGACAGTGGATCAAGAGGTGTCTGTCATCAAGGAGTACCTACAACAGATTTCCAAAAAATCGACTATTAAACATATCTACATCAAGGAGGATATGTCTCATGTATTCAATATTAACGACGCACTTTCGAACAATGAGCTGATCTGTTTTACAGGCGACCGTTATTTTGAAGGTTCAAAGGTATTGGAGGCTGATTTTTTAGGCAAGAACGCCTTTTTTCCCGCGGGTCCTTTCCATTTGGCATCAAGATTGGGTGTCCCCATTATATTCGTATATGTGATGAAAGAGACAAATAGCCACTATCATTTGTATGCACGTCGGTGTGATGCTGTAAAACGTAGAGATGCGCAGGCCGCATTGGATTTTTATGTAAAGAGTGTCGAGGGGATTTTGTCCCGATATCCATTACAGTGGTTTAATTTTTTTGATTTTTGGAATAGAAAGGAGAAGGCTTCCCCTTAGGTTATGAAAAATGTTTTAGTAATTTATTATAGCCAGTCTGGACAACTGGAAGATATAGCCAAATCAATAGCACAACCCTTATTGGACAATGAAGAAGTACACGTTGATTTTTACGAAATCAGAACTGTACATTCTTTCCCGTTCCCCTGGCGTAGTGATGTTTTTTTTAATGTCTTTCCAGAGACTTTTCAGCAGATTCCGGAAGAGATTCATCCTCCGGCGATAGCTGTTTTAGAACAAAAGTACGACTTGGTATTATTTCATTATCAGGTCTGGTATTTGACCCCTTCTATCCCAATTAATTCATTTTTAAAGAGTCCATATGCCAAGCGTATATTAGCGGATACGCCGGTCGTAACCATTAGCGGGTCCCGTAATATGTGGGCTAAGGCACAGGACAAGGTAAAAGCCTTGTTGCTTCAAAATGGTGCCCGGTTGGTTGGTAATATCGCGCTCACAGACAGGCATCATAATATGATTTCTGTAGTGACTATAGTAGATTGGTTATTTTCAGGTGTAAAGCGTAAAGCCTATGGTATATTCCCTATGCCCGGGGTTGCTGAGGAGGAGATCAAAGGAGCAGGTAAATATGGGGAGACGATTCTCTCGCATCTGCAGCGTAGTAATTTTGAGGGTATGCAGTCTCATTTACTTGCTCAGGGTGCTGTGGACTATCGATTTTTCTTGGTATCTATGGATAAAAAGGCAAACCGTATGTTCCATATCTGGTCTACACTAATTTTAAAAAACCCTAAAAAACGTAAACTGCTGGTGAACTGTTTTAAATATTACGTGATTTTTGCGATATATTTTCTGTCACCTATTGTATTTTTAATCGAATTAGTGCTTTTCCCGATTTTATATTTTGCAAAAATTAAAAAGGAGAAGGTACATTATCAAGGTATTTAGTAGATGAATCAAGTTTTTATAAATCGTGTTAGTAAATTTTTGCCCAATGATCCCATTGTCAATGAGGATATGGAGACTTATTTGGGTAAGATCAACGATAGAGAATCAAAGGCGAAGCGTATTGTTTTACGCAACAATGGTATACAGACGAGGTATTATGCCCTTACAAAAGAAGGGGTACCTACCCATACCAATGTCTTGTTGACTGCCAATGCTATCCGCAATCTATTGGATGAAGATTTTAAAGCGTCAGATATCCAACTTATATCTTGTGGTACCTCATCGCCGGATTATTTGATGCCATCGCATGCTGTAATGGTTCATGGCGAATTGAAGAATGGTCAGTCGGAGGTCAATTCTGCCTCAGGCAATTGTTGCGCGGGGATGAATGCCCTAAAATTTGGCTACCTATCGGTAAAGGCCGGAAATACGGACAATGCGGTGTGTACCGGATCGGAGCGGATGTCTTCGTGGATGTTGGCTGATCATTACAATAAGGAGGTGGAAAATCTGAAAGATTTGGAAGAACAGCCGATCATTGCTTTTAATAAGGATTTTTTACGGTGGATGCTTTCTGATGGAGCAGGTGCCATGCTTTTGGAGAATAAACCAAGAGGTCCTTTGTCTTTACGGATGGATTGGGTAGAAGGATATTCTTACGCTCACGAGTTGGACGTCTGTATGTATGCTGGTTCCGAAAAGCTAGCGGATGGTGACCTGAAGCCATTTAGTGATTATCCCTCTGTAGAGTGGCTTAATCAGTCCATATTCGCGGTCAAGCAAGACACCAAGTTGCTCGATAAGTATATTTTGGATAAAGGCGTAGAAAGTATGAAAGATGCCATGGAGAAGCATGGTGTGACTCCTGATGATATCGACTATTTATTGCCTCATGTGTCCTCGCATTATTTTGTGGATGGACTATATAACCGTTTTGCCAAGGCAGGAATCGAGATTACCAGAGATAAATGGTTTATGAATCTCCGTTCTGTTGGTAATGTCGGGGCAGGTTCAGTATATCTTATGTTGGAAGAGCTAGTACATTCCGGTAAATTGAAATCCGGCCAGCGAATCCTACTGTGTGTGCCCGAGAGTGCCCGGTTTACCTATTCCTATGCTTATTTAACCGTGTGCTAATGCTTCCTGTGCAAGGTGAACATATTATCAAGCTGATTCCGCAGCGGTTTCCTATGGTTATGATCGATAGGTTGCTCGATTATACGGCAGAGACGGTGGTTGTTGATTTTGAAATCAGGACGGACAATCTATTTGTGGCCGGAGGTCAGTTACAGGAAAGCGGTTTATTAGAGCATATGGCACAGTCGGTGGCGGCACATACTGGATATAGTTATTATATCCGCGAGGAACAGGCGCCTACTGGATATATTGGTTCCATTCAGAAAGCAGAGGTACACCGATTGCCCTTGGTGGGAGAGGTTTTGACCAGTAAGGTGGAGATTATCCAGGAGTTTATGGGAGTTACTCTGGTACATATAGAAACATACATTGGGCAGGATAGTATAGGTTCTGCGCAGATGAAAACGGTAATCGCTTCAACGGTGTAATATGACAGAAGGCGTTATAAAAATACCTATCCATGAGTTTTTGCCACATAGGGCACCTATGTTGATGGTAGACTATATCGTCGAAATCAGCCAAGGGCATGTTATTTGTGAGTATACAATTGAGAACGACTGTATATTTTTGGTCGATGAGCTCTTGCAGGAAGTGGGGTTGATAGAGCATATGGCCCAGACTTGCTCTTCGATTGTTGGACAGAACTATTATACGGATGATTATAATCCGGAAGTCGATGAGCGGGTTATTGGTTTTATATCCGCCATTAAAAGTGTATGTATTGAATGCCTGCCAAAGAAAGAACAGCGTATCCGTACGACTGCTCGTTTGGTTTCTCAATTTGAGGGGGCGGGATATACCATCTGTACTATGTCGGTGATTGCGGAGGTCCTTGGTGACCAGATTGCGGAGGCCGAGATTAATTTATTCTTACAAGAACGTAAACCTTAATAGCTATGAAGAAATCTGAAGTACCCCAAGATAGTGGACGGATCGTGCAGAAAGGCTCTAGAGAAATGTATTACGCTGTGGATGAAGATGGCGAATATACAACAGCATTGAGTACAGGCTGGGAAGCTAAAAATATCGTTCAGGACCATACTATGGAAGTATTACAGGCGGAGATTGACCAGGCTAAAGTGGCTGTAAAAGAGGGAAAGCGAAGCCCAATTTACTATTATATGCTACTGACTAGGATGGATGTGGTGGTCTTGGCGGGGTATACCGGATTTTGGCAATGGCGTATCAAGCGTCATTTTAAACCGGAGGTATTTAGTAGGTTGAGTGATAGTAGATTGCAGAAGTACGCTGATGCATTTGATATCACCATAGCAGAGTTAAAGAATTTTAAAGGAGATTAATGCAGTTAGATTTTACACATCACCAATCTGCACATTGTGAAAGTGGGGTGGCCTCGAATTTGTTGAAAGATAAGGGGCTGAACCTCTCCGAGCCTATGGTTTTTGGTTTGGGAGCAGGTATATTTTATGTTTATCTCCCTTTTCTGAAGGTAAGTAATGCCCCAGGGCTAAGCTATCGCCCGATGCCAGGTTGGATTTTCAGCCGTATGGCGAGACGTTTGGGAGTCAAAATAAAACGGCGGAAGTTTGCTAATCCTGCCAAAGCACAACAGCAGTTGGATGAGAATCTGAAACTGAATATTCCCTCTGGACTGCAGGTCGGTGTATATCATCTGCCTTATTTTCCAGATGATTATAGATTTCATTTCAACGCACATAATCTGGTGATTTATGGCAAAGAGGGAAATGAATATCTCGTGAGTGATCCTACGATGGAAGGGGTACACCGGCTCACCGAGAAAGAGTTGGAACGGGTTCGTTTTGCGAAGGGGGTGCTTGCTCCTAAAGGACATCTATACTACCCGACATATGTGCCTGCCGAAAGTGATATTGACTGGACGCAAGCTATTCGGAAATCTATACGAAAAGCCTGTAATGATATGTTGGCCCCGGTTCCTATTGTGGGAGTCAAGGGGATGCGTACGGTTGCCAAAGCCATTGCTAAATGGCCGGGTAAGGTCGGGATTCCAAAGGCGAACTATTATTTAGCACAAATGGTCCGTATGCAGGAAGAAATTGGGACTGGTGGCGGCGGATTCCGATATATTTATTCTGCATTCCTGCAGGAAGCTGGGCACAAAATTAATAACCCTGCTTTGTTGGAGCTGTCCAAAGAGATGACGGAAATAGGAGATCTATGGCGTGATTTTGCGGTTAATGCCTCCCGGGTTTATAAGAAACGGAGTAATCAAGGCGATGTGTATAATACCTTGTCGGCAGAATTACTCCACCTAGCGGACCTTGAAGAAGCATTTTTTAAGAAATTGAAGAAAGCTGTTTAGGGATATGGAGATAATTCGAATAGACAGTCTTTCCAAAAAATATAAAGACAGCGACTATTACTCGGTGGAGAATCTCAGTCTTCAGATCTTGGAAGGAGAGGTGTTTGGACTACTGGGGCCTAATGGGGCTGGCAAGACTACCTTGATTTCGATGCTGTGCGGGTTGATAAAACCTACATCGGGAAGCTTTACGATAGCTGGTCTTTCTTATAAGGACAGCCCTATGGATATCCGTAGGTTAATAGGTGTTGTGCCTCAAGAGTACGCACTGTATCCTACATTGACGGCTACAGAAAATCTGGTTTATTTTGGAGCCATGTACGGTTTGAAAGGCAAGGTTCTAAACAGCTTGGTGGAAGAGGGACTGTCAAAGATGGGACTATCGAAATTCGCACATAAAAAAATAGGTGCATTTTCCGGAGGGATGAAGCGACGGGTCAACCTGTTGGCGGGTATCCTGCATGAACCTAAATTGCTCTTTTTAGACGAACCTACCGTAGGGGTGGATGTGCAGTCTAAAAATGTAATCCTCGATTTTTTAAAAGAGCAAAATCAATCCGGTATGACTATCGTATACACCTCGCATCACCTTATTGAAGCGCAGGAATTGTGCGATCGCATTGCGATTATTGAGGGGGGGAAGGTTATTATACAGGGGACTCCTCAGGAACTTATTGATACGACCGAAGGGGCACGTAACTTGGAAGATGTCTTTATTGCTTTGACAGGAAGGGGGCTAAGGGATGCTATATAAGTTAGGTATGGCTATTCGTAAGGAGCTTCTTCTTCAATCGCGGGATATCGGGGGGATTATTAGCCTTTTTGTGATGACTATGGTATTATTTATTACCATTAAGATAGAAAAAAAAGGGTCATTCGATTCGATTACAGGTACCCGGATTCCGGTTCTGTTGGTTGATAATGATAAGGGAGAAATTGCGCAGACGGTGCGTAAGGAGCTCGGTGATATCGGTAGTTTTGAGGTGGTAGAGAAGGTCAATGGCGCCATTCTGGATGAGAATGAAGCAAAAGAAGCTGTTTTCAAAGGAGATTACCAATTGGCTATTGTATTACCACCCAAGTTGAGCGATGATCTGAATCTTCATATCAAGCAGAATGTAGATAAGGTGATGGCCGAGTTTTCGTATTCCGATTCGGATACAGTAACGGCAGCTATAACCGAAATCAAGAAGAAGGATGTCAATCTATATTTTGACCCTGCCACGCAGGAGTCTTTTAAAACAGCTATCAAGAGCTCTATTGATAAGCTGATTGCCACTATTGAAAAAGATAAGGTGTATAAGGTCTTTCAGGAAGAGCTAGGCGTCAATGAAGAAGCGGTGTTTGATAACGGTCAGATACTCCAATATCGGGAGATTGGTCCCGAAGCGGGTAGGAATAGCCTAAAACCGAGCGCCGTGCAACATAATGTTCCTGCTTGGTCTTTGTTTGCTATATTTTTTATAGTCGTACCACTTTCCATTAATATCGTAAAGGAGAAGTCTCAAGGTACCATGGTTCGGCTCATCACGAATCCCGTTCCCTATACATTGTTTTTACTGGGCAAGACTTTTACCTATCTGTTGGTGAGCCTTATTCAGTTTTATCTGATGTTGCTGGTCGGGATATATGTGTTTCCGCTTTTGGATTTACCTGCCTTTGAAGTGGGGCATCATTTTCTGCAACTGTCGGCTATGGCACTGTTTGCTGGACTTGCAGCGATTGGATTTGGCATCTTATTGGGGACTATTGCTACTACGCAGGAACAGTCTGCCCCTTTTGGTGCTACGTTTGTGGTGATTTTGGCCGCTGTGGGTGGCGTATGGGTGCCCGTGTTTGTAATGCCTGCAATCATGCAGACGATATCCAAGCTCTCTCCGATGAATTGGGCATTGAGTGGTTTTTACGATATCCTGTTACGGCAGGGAAGTTGGTTGGCTATTCTGCCTAATATAATTTTATTACTTTTGTTTTTTATGCTTACGTTGCTGATTGCAGTCCTATATGATAAGAAGAAAAGAACTATATAATGAGGCAAGTCATTTGACCGTATCCAAATGGGGAGAGGTACGCTTTAACGAGGTGGATGCATTGGGTATTGTGTGGCACGGTCATTATATCACCTTTTTTGAGGACGGACGGGAGGCATTTGGTAAGGAACACGGTATAGACTATCTTACGGTGCAGGCGTCAGGTTATACGACTCCTATTGTCAAGTCTGTCTGTGAGCATAAGCTTCCATTGCGGTATGGGGATAAGTTTCGGGTGCAGACTTCTTTTGTGGACACTCCCGCCGCGAAAATGATATTCAAATTTAAGATTTTTAATGAACAGGACGACCTGGTCTGTCTGGGGGAGACGACGCAGGTTTTTCTTGATAGCGAAGGTTTGTTGACATTGAATATTCCGGATTTTATCGTGAGTTGGAAAAAAAAGGTGGGGTTACTGTAGTGTTTAAACCTATTTACATATCGGAGGTGAATTGCGTGAGTCCTCTCGGAATGGACTTGCAAAGCAATTGGGCCACCTTGATGAAAGGAGAAGGCGCTATTGAGGGGATAGATATAGGGATGCTCAAGGAGATAGATGTCGCTAGATTTGCCGATAGACCAGCCCTATTGGATGATTCTCTTTCTTTTTTAGAAAATATAATGTTACATGCGGCTTTGCCGTTGGTGAGTGATAAAGTGATTACAGCACGTACGGGCTTTATTCTCTCAACGACTAAGGGTAATATCGAGAAACTAGCATCTGGCTCTGTAGAGGAAGCCGAACTGGGCAGACTTGCAGGGGTATTGGCACAGCGTCTGGGATTTGTTTCAAAACCAATTGTTGTCTCCCATGCCTGTGTGTCAGGATTGTTGGCGGTATCTGTTGGTAAGAGATTGATACAGATGGGACAATATGATGAGGTACTGGTGTTGGCAGGAGACCAGGTCAGTGAGTTTGTGCTATCGGGATTCCAGTCGTTTCAGGCGATGAGCAGTGGCCCATGCCGGCCGTTTGATACGGCGCGTAGTGGTGTTACTTTGGGTGAGGCGGCTGCCGCAGCATGGTTGACCGATCGTAAGTCCGAGGGCATTGTACAAATAATGGGAGAAGGG
The DNA here is from genome assembly GCA_031277715.1 of Sphingobacterium sp. Classification (GTDB taxonomy): domain Bacteria; phylum Bacteroidota; class Bacteroidia; order Sphingobacteriales; family Sphingobacteriaceae; genus Sphingobacterium. The sequence goes on from JAITLW010000130.1 coordinate 26,265, forward strand.
GCTGTAAACGATGCGAATCATATTTCTGGGCCTTCACGTACGGGAGAGGGATTGGTGCGCAGTATGCTGTCGGCTTTTCAGGAAGCAGGTATCTCTACAGGTGATATTGATTTTGTATCGGCACACGGAACAGCAACCCTATACAACGATGAGATGGAAGCTATAGCTTTTGATCGTATGGGACTATCCGGGACACCTACGCATAGCTTGAAAGGACATTATGGACATACACTGGGGGCTTCCGGTTTGCTAGAGCTTGCGATAGCGGTTAAATCGCTACGTGAGAATATGCTCCTCCCGACTAAGGGTTTTGCTACTTTAGGAACCTCCAAATATTTGAATATTATCCAGGATTTGGTGCCTATGGATTTAAATTATTGTCTGAAGACTGCGTCTGGCTTTGGAGGTAGTAATACGGCTATGATTCTAAAGAAAATCTAGTGAAGGAAACGTTCTACATATCAAGTTATGCAACAGTTGCTGCGGGGCAGGTGTTTGTGAATGGACAGTTGGGGTACTCTAGTACAGCTGATTCGTTTGCCGCTTTTGTGAAGGAGGCTGTAAAGAATATTCAGGTTGATTATCCCAAATTTTACAAGATGGATAGCTTGAGTAAATTGGCATTTGCAGCAGCAGAGTATCTGTTGAAAGATATACCTGTAGAGGAGGATACTGCTATCATCCTTGCGAATAGGTCCGGAAGTCTGGATACAGATTACAGACATTGGGAGACCATTCGAGAGGAGGCTAATTATTATCCAAGCCCTGCTATATTTGTATATACGCTGGCCAATATCTGTACAGGTGAGCTGTGTATCCGGCATCAGTTTCTTGCAGAGAATGCCTTTTTTGTGGCTGATAATTACGACTCGAAAAGCCAACATGCCTATGCGGAGTACTTATTACTGTCAGGCAAGGCCAAGCGGGTATTATGCGGTTGGGTAGAGTTGTTTGGAGAAGAATATAAGGCGGTACTATATCTGGTCGAACAGACCGGCGTGCTACCCCATACAATAGAACAAATTGATCAATTATTTTTAATATAGAATGGAAGAATTAAAAGCGGAATTAAAAGGTAAAATCATTGAGGTTTTAAATTTAGAAGATATTACGGTCGAAGACATTAATGATGACGATTCTTTGTTTGGCGATGGACTGGGATTAGATTCTATCGATGCCTTGGAGCTTATTGTTTTATTGGATAAAGGTTACGGTATCAAATTGAGCGACCCTAAGCAAGGTAAAGCAATATTTGAATCAATCAATACGATGGCCGATTTTATCTCTAAAAATAGAACGAAGTAAAATATGTCGGTGGGTGTAGGTGTTACCGGAATGGGAATGGTTTCGGCTATAGGTCTTTCTGTGGCTGAAAATCTTTCATCACTCGCTACATCCCGATGTGGGATTACGCGGGTGGATAATTTTGAGACCCGGCATCGTGATAATGTGCTTGTTGGAGAGATAAAACTTTCTAATACCGCCCTTGAAGAACGCATCGGCCTGATTAAGGGGCATGGTGTCACCCGTACGGGGATGCTCGGTATTCTTGCTGCCCGGGAGGCGGTACAACAGGCCGGATTATTATTCACGGACCCATCTGTTCGTACAGGGCTTATCTCGTCTACGAGTGTGGGTGGGATGGATGTCACGGAAAAATATTTTTATAGCTATGCCCACGACCCGGAATTGCAGCACTATATTTTGAGTCATGATGCAGGTGTGTCTACGCAGCAGATTGCCGATGACCTGGGTTTGAAAGGTACGGTTACGACCATTAGTACAGCCTGTTCTTCGGCTGCTAATGCGATTATGCTAGGAGCGAGATTGATTAAGAGTGGTCGGTTGGACCGTGTTATTGTAGGTGGAACGGATGCATTGAGTAAATTCACGTTGAACGGATTTAACACGTTGATGATACTTTCAGATACCTTTTGTAAGCCTTTTGACCAAAATCGTAAGGGGCTTAATCTAGGTGAGGCTGCGGCTTATTTGGTTTTGGAATCTGATGCGTTGATTGCTAAGGAGCAAAAGCCTGTGTTGGCTTATGTAGCAGGATATGGGAATGCAAATGATGCCTTCCATCAGACGGCTTCGTCTGAGAATGGAGAAGGCGCCTTTTTAGCGATGCAGAAGGCATTTGCGGTAAGTGGATTAGCAGCGAGTCAAATTGACTATATCAACGCCCATGGTACCGCTACACCGAATAATGATTTGTCTGAAGGACGTGCACTGCTACGTGCTTTTGGGAATGACGTCCCTACATTCAGCTCGACGAAGGCATTCACTGGACATACGCTAGCAGCAGCGGCAGCGATCGAAGCGGTCTATAGTATTTTGGCGATCCAAGAGGGGATGGTGTTTCCAAACCTTAACTTCGAGACACCGATGGAGGAGTTTGAGCTGGTACCGCAGACGAATTTGTTGCGCAGGGATGTCAATTATGTGCTGTCTAATTCTTTTGGATTTGGAGGCAACTGTTCGACGTTGATTTTTGGGAGAGTGTGACAAAGGTGATGAAAGTTATGGCGGTTATAGAGGTTGTTAGATTTGTAAATTTGCTGGTTAATGATTTAACAAATGAAAGGAAAATGTTTTATTCAAGGGATTGGTGCGGTCACTGCACAGGGTGTTTGGAGTCTTGATTTTTTGAATCAGGCGACTGAGATTACGCAGGCAAAAGTATACGCGCAGCAACCGTCTTATAAAGAGTTGATCGCTCCGAATATGATACGGCGTATGTCCAAAGGTATCAAAATGGGGATATTTGCTGCCCAGCAGGCCTTGGATGAAGCAGGTGTGGAAGATTTGGATGGCGTAATCACGGGAACAGGATTAGGCTGTTTGGAAGATTCTGAGAAGTTCCTGAAAAATATATTGGACAATGACGAAGAGTTTTTAACACCGACTTCGTTTATTCAGTCTACCCATAATACGGTAGGAGCTCAGATTGCATTACGGTTGGGGTGTAAAGCGTATAATTTTACCTATGTGAATGGTGCGGTTTCTTTTGAATCGGCTTTGTTGGATAGCTTGCAACAGTTGGAGGCAGGAGATGCACAATCGGTATTGGTGGGAGGAATAGATGAAATATCGGGCCATACGTTTACTTTAAAACAGTTGATAGGAGAGGTGAAGTCTGACGAAGTGTGTGAGACAATCCGTGAATCCGAAACCCGTGGTGTTAATTATGGCGAAGGAGCTACTTTTTTTGCGCTTCGTTCAAGCCCAACTACGGAGAGCTATGCAGAGGTCGTGGATGTATGCATTCAAAATCGGCTTGAGCTGGGAGAGTTAGAAGAATTTGTTGATGATTTTCTACAGCGGAATAAGGTAGAACGTGTTGCTATCTCGGCTGTGGTAATCGGCAATAGTGGTGACGTAGGGTATGATTATTATTTCGATAGGTTTGGGCAGTTATTTGAAGATAGAAGTCAGCTGTATTACAAGCATTTTTGTGGTCATTCGGACGTGGCTTCGGCTTTTGGGATGGCTACAGCGGCCTATGTGTTGAAAACGCAGGAGATTCCGGAAGAAATTGTTTGGAAAGCCGGAAAACAAATGCCACTTAATTATGTTTTATTATATAATCAGTATAAAGGTAGAGACCACAGTTTGGTGTTATTGAAACGGAGTTAAGGAGTTATTAGGTTATCGAGTGAACAAGTTATCGAGTTAACAAGTTATCAAGATCACAGAATCAAAAGAGAACAGGTTATCAAGAGACTAGATAACAGGATTAAAAGACAATTGCTAAAAGTATGTTCAAACATAAAAATATCGTTCCATTTTTGCTATCCTTAGGGATACTTGCTGCGATATTGGCTCTATTTTCGGTAATATCGTGGTCTTGGTGTTTTTTATTGATTTTTCTCTGGATAGGTTTGACTACCTGGGGCTCTTTTGATATTCGTCAAAGCTATTTTACTGATGTATTTTATAAGAAGTTCAGACACGATGGGCGTACCCTATCGCTTACTTTCGATGATGGACCTACCCCGATTACAGAGGAATTTCTAGACTTACTCAAAAGTTATGACGCTAAGGCTACTTTTTTCTGTATTGGTAAACAGATTACCAAATAACCCCGGATATTTAAGCGTATTTTGGAAGAAGGACATACTATTGGTAATCATACGATGATGCACTCAAAGGCATTCGGTTTTCTGACTGCGGACCAGGTGGTTTTGGAAATCGATAGTTGTGATGCGGTGATCAATGATTTAGTTCCATTGAAGCCCCGTCTTTTTAGGCCACCCT